>JBAUYT010000265.1:0-5801 GCA_049584935.1 Steroidobacteraceae bacterium | reverse complement strand
ACTGGGGCCAGGGCATTTCGGTCTGGAGTAGCCGGCGGATGCGCCGCGCCTCCGCCGTCCGCTAGCTCCGCCATGGCGGTCTTCGGCACCGATGTGGACCGGCCCATCTACGGGCGCGGGCCCTCGCCCGGCCTGCGTTTCACGGTTTACGCCATCGTTTCGGTCGTGCTCATGTATTACGACCAGCACGGCCATTGGGAGCAGCGGCTGCGCTACGCGCTCGAGGCGGCCGCCTACCCAGTGCAGGTGGCAGTCAACTCCCCTTCCGCCGGCTGGCGCGCACTGACAGAAACGTTCCGCGGCCGCGAGCTGCTGCGCGTCGAGAACGAGCGGCTGCGCGCGCACGAGCGCGAGCTCGAACTGCAGCTCATGCGCGAGGCCTCGCTCGAACGGGAGAACGCCGAGCTGCGCGGACTGCGTGCCTCGCTGCCACCGCCGCTGATCAAGCATGCGCTGCTGGCCGAGATCATCAGCGTCGAGACCAACCCGCTGCGACAGCGGGTGGTCATCAACAAGGGCGCGCGCGACGGCGTGTCGCTCAACCAGGCGGTGGTCGACGGCAACGGCATTCTCGGCCAGGTCGCGCGTCTGGGTCCCTGGAGCGCCGAGATCATCCTGGTCACGGACCCCGAGCACGCCATCCCGGTGCAGATCACGCGCAACAGCCTGCGCTCGATCGCCGTGGGTTCCGGCAACTCCGGCGAGCTGCTGCTGCCGTACCTGGCGATCAACTCCGACGTCAAGAGTGGTGATCTGCTGGTGAGCTCGGGGCTCGGCGGGGTGTTTCCGGCCGGCCTGCCGGTAGCGCGCATCACCGGCGTCAAGCGCGAGAACAATCAGCAGCTCACCGCGCAGGTGCGCGCACAGCCGCTGGCCAGCATCGACACCGACCGCGAGGTGATGCTGCTCGAGTTCGAGCCGTCCAACCCGGACGCGCCGGCTCCCGATCCGCCGATTGCGCCGCAACCGGCGGCCCAGCCCAAGCCGCCGCCGAAGATTCCGGATACCGACGAATGAGCGACCGCAACCCCGTCCTAATCATCTTCCTGACGGCGATCATGGCGCTGGTGCTGACCGTGCTGCCGCTGCCGATGTGGTTCGCGATCGCCAGGCCGAACTTTCTGGTCATCACCGTACTCTATTGGTCGATCATGGTGCCGCGTGCCGGCGGCCTGCTGCTGGCTTTCCTCGGTGGCCTGGCGCTCGACGTGCTGCAGGGACCATTGCTGGGCGAGCATGCACTGGCGCTGGCGTTCGCCAGTTTTCTGGCCATCCGGTTCAACCTGTTGATACGGGCCAAGCCATTGTTCGAGCAGTCGCTGTTCGTGTTTGCCGCGCTGATGGCTTATGAATTCCTGCTGTGGGTGATCGACGGCTGGAGCGGACATCCGCTCACCACCTGGACACGCTGGGTTCATACCGTCACCGGCGGGCTGATCTGGCCGATCGTGGCGGGCCTGCTCGGCCGTTTTCATTCCACACGCTGACAGGCTGCCGATGTCACCATGAGTTCGCGCGTCCGCATCAAGGATCAATGGAACGAGCAGCGCATCTTTTCGCAGCGCACGCTCGGTGCCATGGTCATCATCGGCGTGCTGGTACTGGCACTGCTGGCGCGTCTCAGTTACCTGCAGGTGCTGCGTCACGACTACTACACCGAGCTGTCGCAGGGTAATCGTGTGCGGCTCGATCCGATCCCCGCCAGCCGCGGACTCATCATGGATCGCAATGGCAACGTGCTCGCCAACAACGAGCCCGCCTACCAGCTGGAGCTGATCCGCGAGCAGGTACCCGATCTGAACGCCACCCTGCGGCGGCTGGCCGCGCTGCGCCTGATCGATCCGGAAGAACTCGATGACACCCGGCGCGTGATCTTCTCGCGCCGCAGCTTCGACAGCGTACCGGTGCGGCTGCGCCTGACCGAGGACGAAATTGGCCGCTTTGCGGTGCATCGCTTCGAATTTCCCGGGGTCGACCTGGCGACGCGCCAGACCCGCCACTACCCGCACGGTGAACTGGCGGTGCACGCGCTCGGCTATGTCAGCGCCATCAGCGAGCAGGACCTGGAACGCATCGACCGTGCTACCTATGCCGGCACCACGCTGATCGGCAAGCTCGGGGTCGAGAGCGCCTTTGAACCGCAACTGCACGGCCGCAACGGCTTTCGGCAGATCCTGGTCAACGCCCAGGGGCGCTCGGTACAGCGCCAGGGAGCCTATGCCCCGGAACTGCATTCGCAGTCACCGACGGCGGGCGACGATCTGGTGCTGTCGCTGGACCTGGCAGCACAGCAGGCCGCGGAGGACGGTCTGGGCGATCACCGCGGGGCGGTGGTGGCCATAGATCCCAGCAACGGCGACGTGCTGGCGCTGGCGAGCAAGCCCGGCTTCGATCCGGCCGAATTTGCCCGCGGCATCACGCGCAGCGAATACGCCGCGCTGTCGGACAACGAGGACAAGCCGCTGCTCAATCGCGCGCTGCGCGGCACTTATCCGTCCGGCTCGACCATCAAGCCGGTGATTGCGCTGGCGGCGCTCACCTACCACCTCGTGGACCCGAACAAGCCCGAGTTCTGCAACGGCGTTTTCCACCTGCCGGGCAGCAGCCTGCTGTTCCGCGAGGGCCGCAGCGGCCGTCATGGCTGGCTCGATCTGACGCACGCCATCGCCAAATCCTGCGACGTCTACTTCTACGGGCTGGCCGCCACGGTCGGAGCCGAACGCATCGCGGCCTTCATGGCTCCATTCGGCTATGGTGAGCTCACCGGCATCGACATCAGCGGCGAGAAACCGGGACTGCTGCCCTCGCCCGAGTGGAAGAAACACGCATTCAAGAAGCCCGCCGACCAGGTCTGGTTCCCGGGCGAGACCGTCAACTTCGGCGTTGGCCAGGGCTACCTGCTGGTCACGCCGCTACAGCTCGCACACGTGGCCTCGGTGATCGCCGAGCGTGGCAGGAGCTTCCGGCCGCGCCTGGTCACCGGCATCCGCGATACCGGCGGACAGGTCAAGCAGATCGCGCCGTTCGCCAATCCGTCGATCGAGGGCGTTACGGCCGATGATTGGGATCTGGTCATCAATGGCATGGTCGGGGCGGCTAGCTACGGCACCGCGGCCGCCATCGGCAAGGGTGCCAGCTACACGATTGCGGGCAAGACCGGCACCGCCCAGGTATTCACGGTTTCTCGCAGCCAGAACCTGACGCAGAAGGTCGCGGAGCGGCTCAAGGACCATGCCTGGTTCATCTGCTTCGCGCCGGTGGAGGCGCCGCGCATAGCGGTGGCCGTGCTGGTCGAGAACGGCGGATTCGGCGCCAGCGCGGCCGCCCCCATCGCGCGCAAGGTCATGGACGCCTACCTGCTGCGGCAGAACACCTCCGGCCAGGAGACTGCGGTACCCGAATCGCAGGCGGCCGACTGAGTCGGACGGAAACAGATGGAAGACACAGGCTACGCCCGCACCCGACGCACGCTGTTCTCCTCGGCGCGGCTGCTGTCGCTGCTGAACCTGGACGGGCCGCTGCTGGTAGGTCTGTCGCTGCTGGCGATCTACGGTCTCGCCATTCTCTACAGCGCTTCGGGACAGAGCGTCGACACGGTGTTGCGCACGGTGATGCGGCTCGCGCTCGGCACCGCCGCGATGCTTGCATTGACACATGCCAACCCCAATTTCCTGCGACGCATCTCACCGTGGCTGTACCTGCTCGGAGTGGTGCTGCTGGTCGTGGTCGAGATCAGCGGCGTCATCGGCAAGGGCGCACAACGCTGGCTCAACCTGGGGCTGTTCAAGTTTCAGCCCTCGGAGATCATGAAGCTGGCGGTACCCATGCTGGCGGCCTGGTACCTGCACGACCGGCCGCTGCCGCCCGACTGGAAGTCACTGCTGATGCTTGCCGTCATCATCTTTCTGCCGGCTGGGCTCGTGGCCATCCAACCGGATCTCGGCACCGCCGCGCTGATCGCTGCCAGTGGCGCACTGCTGGTGCTCATGGCGGGCCTGTCGATGCGCATCGTGGGTGTCGGGCTGCTCGCCGCCGCTGGCGCCGCCGTGCTCGGCTGGAACTTCCTGCATGACTACCAGCGCCAGCGCGTACTGACCTTCCTCAACCCGCAGACCGACCCGCTCGGCGCCGGCTACCACATCATCCAGAGCCAGATCGCGCTCGGCTCGGGCGGCGTGTTCGGCAAGGGCTGGATGAACGGCAGCCAGGCGCAGCTCGAATTCCTGCCGGAGCGCTCGACCGATTTCATCTTCGCGGTGGTCGGCGAGGAATTCGGGCTCATCGGCCTGGTCGGGCTGCTGGCACTCTACATATTCATCGTCGCACGGGCCGTCTGGCTGGCCACGCAGACCAACGACACCTATTCGCGCCTGCTGGCGCTGTGTCTGGCGCTGACTTTCTTCGTCTACGTGTTCATCAATGCGGGCATGGTCAGCGGGCTGCTGCCGGTAGTGGGCGTGCCGCTGCCGCTGGTCAGCTACGGCGGCACGTCGGTAGTCACGCTGCTGGCAGGCTTCGGCATCCTCATGGGCCTGTACTCGCACCGCAAGCTGGTCGGGTCATGAGGAACGCGGCGCTTTCCTTCATGCTGCTGTTGAGCGGTACCGTAGCTGCGGCCGAAGCCCCCGCGCCGGAACCCCCCGCCGCTGCTCCAGCAACAGCGCCTGCAGCGCCGATCATCGAGCACGGCCACTTCGATCTGTCACGCCCCGAGATCCAGTCGTTCGTCGACCAGGTTGCCGCCCAGGGTCTCGATCGCGGCCAGGTCACGACCGTACTCGCGGCTGCCGAGGCGCAGCCCAAGATAATCGAGAGCATGGAGAAACCCGCCGAGAAGACCTTGCAGTGGTGGGAATATCGCGCGCGCATGCTGACGCCGCTGCGCATCGACGGCGGTGCACAGCTGTGGCGCGAGCACAAGGAGCTGCTCGACCGCATTGCCATCGAGTACCAGGTGGCACCCGAGTACCTGCTGGCGGTGCTCGGCGTCGAAACCCAGTACGGGCGAACCACAGGCAAGTACCACGTGCTCGATGCGCTCAGCACGCTGGCATTCGACTATCCGGCGCGCGCGCCCTTCTTCCGCAAGGAGCTGGGTGAGTTCCTGCTGCTGACGCACGAGGAGGGGCTCGATCCTCTGACCGTGCGCGGATCGTACGCCGGCGCCATGGGCGCCCTGCAATTCATGCCCTCGAGCTACCGTCGTTATGCCGTCAACGCGGATCACGCGGCCACGCGAGACCTCTGGAACGACTGGGCCGACATCTTTGCCAGCGTCGCCAACTACCTGCATCAATACGGCTGGCAATACGGGGCGCCGGTGCTGGCGGATGCGCAGCTGGTCGGAGTCGGCGCACTGACGCCGCCGGAGCATATTTCACTCAATGACAGCCTCGGCGCGTTGCGCGCCCGCGGGCTCATCGTCGACACGGCGCTGCCGGATACCACCCCCGCGCTGCTGATCGGCGCGCAGCAGCAGGACGTCATGAGTTATCGGGTGGGATTCCAGAACTTCTACGTCATCACGCGCTACAACACCAGCCCGCTGTACGCCATGGCAGTGCATGATCTGGCGATGGCCATCAAACAGCAGCTCGGGCAGGAGGCAGCGCTTTGACGGTCGCTGCGCATGCAGCGCCCGTGGCTGGCACGCCGCGGCTGGACAGGCCGCTGCGCTCACTGCTGCTGGCCGCCGCCCTGTTGCTTGCGTCCTGCGCACAGACGCCGCGCCGGCCACCGCCGACACCCGCACCGGCGGCGCCGGCGCCACAGCCCGGCGGCAGCGCAGAACTGGTCCCGCG
>JBAUYT010000264.1:0-46553 GCA_049584935.1 Steroidobacteraceae bacterium | reverse complement strand
GCCTGGCCGCGGCGGTCTATCCCATCACGCTGGTGCTGCATGGTCAGCGCGCCATGCCGCCGTTCGGCGAGTCGCTCGACGATCAGCAGGTGGCCAACGTCATCAACTACGTCCGCAGCCACTTCGGTAATCACTACAAGGATCAGGTCACTCCCGAGGCCGTCAAGGCCCACCGCTAGCGACCCGACAACGTAGCTGCCCGCTGGGGCCGCCAAAGATCGGAGGGACTGCGGCGGTTGTATCGCCGGATTGAATCCGCTCGGCCGCCGCAGGTCCAGTGCATGTGACTTATCCCGCCGTGCGCGGGCTCTGCGGTCTGGCGTCGATGCCCTGGATGACGATCTCGACCTCGTCTCCGCCCTCGAGGATACCGTGCGGCAAGTCGTAGTCCGAGCGTCGCAGCAAGCCGTGAGCGTCGAAGCTGCAGCTGTCGGCAGGTCCGGGTCGGGAGCTACAACGCCAGTGATTGACGTTGAGTGTGAGTCTGCGTGTCTGGCCGTGGAGCGTCAGCGTGCCGCTGACCACCGCGCGACCGTCGCCCTCGAAGGCGACGCGCTCGGAGCGGTAGACGATCTGCGGATAGTGCTCCGAGTCGAACCACGCCGAAGACAGCAGCCTGGCATTCCAGCGTGCGCTGTCGCATTTGAGCGAAGCGGTACGGATGGTGACGTCGACGCGAGCGGAGGCCTGGGCGCTATTCGGCGCCGGGATGGCACGCGGCCCTGGCGTCAGCTCCCCGGAGATATCCTCGAAATGTGCGCTGACCCACGGCACGCCAAACAGTCGCACATCCAGCGACACGTGAGTATTGTCGGAATCGAGGCGGTACAGTTCGGCCGCACCGGCGGGAATGGATAGCAACAGCCCGGCGACCGCAATCGATGAACGCATCCTGCAAGTAGGTGTCGCGCAGCGCAAATGCGGTTGAAGCCGTGCTGCTACCCGGACTTGGACTTGGCGATGAGCGCATCATCCGTCTCACGCGCGCGCACCGCCGCGGGCCGCACGCTCAGGCGCTGCCAGTAGCGATCGAACGCCGGCCGCGGCTCGATCGATTTGAACATGAGACCGAACCCCACCTGCGCTCCGACATAGACGTCGGCGGCACTGAACCGATCGCCGGCAATGTAGTCACTGCGTGAAACCGCGATCTCCAGCGTATCCATCACGGTGCCGAACGAACCCCAGCCGGTGGCTGCCTCGCGACCCTGGGGGGTAACGAATCCCATGGCCTTGGCGGTTACCGCGGCCTCGAATGGCCCGGCGGCAAAGAACATCCAGCGGAAGTATGGGGCCCGCGCAGGATCTCCGGGCGGCGGCGCCAGACCCGCCTGCGGAAACGCATCCGCCAGGTAGGCGCAGATGGCGGCGGTCTCGCTGACGACCTGCTCGCCGTGGCGAATGGCTGGCACCTTGCCCATGGGATTGATGCTCAGGTAGCCAGGTGCCTTCATGGTGGTGCCATAGTCGAGCACTTCGGTGCGATATGGCTGACCCAGCTCCTCGAGCATCCAACGGGCGATACGGCCGCGCGACATCGGGTTGGTATAGAGAACGATCTCGCTACTCATACGGTACTCCTAGGCGGCCACGGCGTAGATGCCGAGCGATGCGCGCTTGCGGAACTGCGCCAGCTGGCGCGAGTCTACCGGATCGAGCTGACCGAAACTCGAGTCCGACAGAGCGCTGCAGCACTTTCCACGCGCGCGCGCCTCATGCGGCGACGATGGCCGCTCGCTTGCGACTCACCGGCGTGGTCGGATCGGTCAGCCATACGCCATAGACCAGATTGAAGAAACCGTGGAACAGCATACCGCCCAGGTTCATCGCCAACGCCCGCAGCGAGCTACCGGCAAACTGCCGCACACACCAGCGCCGTGATCCCATGTGGCGGCTCCCCAGCACGAAGTGTGTCCGCCCTCGAAGGTTGTACCGGGATGCACTCGCGTCAGCCGGTGAGATCTGGCTCGCTGCGCGCTGTGCCGTGTCGAGTGCGCGGTCGGCGCATTTTCCCCTGGCTCACGGGCGCTGAAACACCCTCTGGCCTGCTAACCAGGTCTGCTCGACCTTTATTTTCCAGATGTCGGCTGCGGGGACCGTGAAAAGATCGCGGTCTACCAGAATGAAATCCGCCCACTTGCCCGGTTCGAGCGACCCGATCTCGTTTTCCTGGTGCTGAGCATACGCGGCGTCGAGCGTGAAGGCGCGGAATGCCTCGAGTCGCGTCATCGCCTGCTCCGGATGCCAGCCGCCGGGCGGGTTGCCCTCGTGGTCGGTACGCGTCACGGCGGCATGCAAGCCGAAGAAGGGATTGTCCGACTCCACCGGGAAGTCAGAACCGCCGGCGATGCGCGTACCCTGGTCGAGAAAGCTGCGCCACGCGTAGGCTCCCTTGAGTCGCTCTGGGCCGATTCGATCCTGCGCCATGTTGATGTCGCTGGTTGCATGCGTCGGCTGCATCGATGCGATCAGGTCGAGTTGCCTGAAGCGCGGGATGTCCGAGAGCGCTACCACCTGCGCGTGCTCGATGCGGTTGCGCAGCTCGCGGCCACCGACGGCCTTATAGGCCGCTTCGAACCCGTCGAGCACCTGTCGATTGGCGGCATCGCCGATCGCGTGCACATTGACCTGGTAGCCGGCGGCGAGCCCGTCCTGGATCTTGCTCTCCATTTCCGCCGCGGACATTCGCAGCAGTCCGCTCTGATCGGGCTTGTCCGAATAGGGTGCAAGCAGCGCGGCGCCGCGGCTGCCGAGCGCGCCGTCGGCAAACAGCTTTACCGCCCGAACCGTGAGCCGCCCCTGCGCATAGTCGATCAGCGGACCGGCTTTCGAGAGCGCGCGAAAGTCGTCGCCGGCATCGAGAATCATGGCGTAGACGCGCACCGTGAGCTCACCGGCGTCGGCGAGCTGCCGGTATAGCGCTATGACATCCGCCGGTTCTCCGGCATCGCCGACGCTGGTCAGTCCGACCGAGTTCAGATCGGCAATCGCGGCCCGGAGCGCGCGCAGCCGCTCGGCGTCATCGACTGGCGGCATGACGCCATTCATCAATCGCATGGCGTTGTCCACGAGCACACCGCTCGGATTCCCGTTGGCATCGCGTTCGATACGGCCGCCTGTCGGATCCGGCGTGTCACGCGTGATCCCGGCGGCGCGCAGTGCCGCGGAATTCAGCCACAGGGCGTGACCGTCGACGCGGCCGAGCGCCGCCGGGCGATCGGCGATGACGGCATCGAGATCAGCCGCGCTCGGGAAACGGCCAAGCCTCCAGATCACCTGGTTCCAGCCGTCACCCAGATACCAGGCGGACTCGGGGTGCTGCTTCGTGTAGGCGCGGATGCGCTGCTGGGCCTCTGCCAGTGTGTGCGTGCCGAACAGCTGGATGCGCACAAAGGTGAAACCGAGCATGAGCACGTGGCCGTGCGCGTCGATGAGTCCGGGCAACAAGGTCCTGCCGCCGCCATCGACTCGGATCGCATGTGGATAGGCTTTGCCCAGGGTGACGGCCGAACCGGTCCGCAGCACCTTGCCGTCTTCGAACGCCATCGCATCGAATTGGCGCAATTGCTGTGCGGCCAACGTGTAGCCATGCACGTGCTCGATCAGCGTGGCCTCGGCGCACGCGCGTCCGGCGCACAGCAGAGCGAGCCATGAGAGCAGGGAGCACCAGGGCACCGCCCTTGGCGATGACTCAGTCAACGATGTCTCCTTGCATCAGAGACAACCGGCCGTTTGCGCCTTGTCGAGCAGGGATTGGGCCATGCGGATGCTGGCAATGTCGATCAGGCGGCCATCCAGCGACACTGCACCCTTGCCCTCCTTCGCGGCCTGCGCCATGGCCTCGACGATGCGCCGGGCCTTGGTTACCTCGGCGGCCGAAGGCGTGAACACCTGATTCGCCAGCTCGACCTGCGATGGATGGATTGCCCATTTGCCCTCGTATCCCAGCACGGCCGCGCGGTTGGCGGCCGCCAGGTAGCCCTCCCGATCGCTGAAATCCCCAAAGGGGCCGTCGATGGGTCGCAGGCCGTAGGCGCGGCACGCCACCATCATGCGGGTCTGCGCTGCATGCCAGGGGTCCGACCAGAAATACTGGCGACCGCCATCGGCGTCCTTGTCGGTGAGTACGCCGGAATCCCGGTGCACGCCGCCGATGACGGTGGTGCGCGCGCGAGTCGAAGCCGCGTAATCGGCCACGCCGAAGCTCATGGCTTCGAGGCGCCGCGAGGATTGCGCAATCGCCTCCACGTTTACCATGCCGAGCGCGGTCTCGATCAGCACTTCGAAGCCTATGCGCTTCTGCCGCCTCTTCGCCGCTTCGATCTGCGTCACCAGCATGTCCAACGCGTAAACATCCTGCGCCACGCCGACTTTCGGTATCAGGACCATGTCGAGCCGTTGGCACGCTTCGACGATGTCGACCACGTCGCGGTACATGTAATGCGTATCGAGCCCGTTGATGCGCACCATCATGGTCTTGGTGCCCCAGTCGACCTCGTTGAGCCCCTGGACTATGTTGCGACGCGCCCGCTCCTTGTCGTCCGGCGCCACCGCATCCTCGCAATCGAGGAAGATGACGTCGGCTGCGGACTTGGCCGCCTTCTCGAACAACGCCGGGTTGGAGCCCGGAACCGCCAGCTCGGAGCGGTGCAGGCGCGGCGTGGTCTGCTCAACGGTGGTAAAGCTCATGTTCGTTCTCGTGTGTTGCCTGTTTATCCGGTGCTGCCGAACCCCGCGGCGATGCAGTTGATCGACAGCAGCAGCGGTGCCTTGAGGGTCTCCCGCTCAGCCTCGTTCCGCGCGGTGCGATAGCGGCACAGCAGCTCGACTTGCTGCCGGTTGGCCTGCGCGATGCTCGGCAGCTTGCGCGCCAGCCTCGTCCGCAGCTGCGGGAAACGTTCGGCGATCTGGCGACCGCCGCTGACCCGCAGCAGCATCTGCGCGGTCAGATGGTATTCGCGCTCCATGGTGCCGAATACGCTCTCGCGCACCGCGGCATCCTCCACCAGCCCGGCGTACTCATGCGCCAGGGCCAGATCGACCTGCAGCAGTGTCTTTTCGGCTTCGTCGATGATCAAACGGAACAGACGCGAATCCTCGAACATGCGCCGCAGCAGCTGCAAGCCCTGCTGTTTGCGCACCTCGAGAAAGGCGGCGATGCCGCTGCCGATGCCGTACCAGCCGGGCAGCAAGTGGCGGTTCTGCGCCCAGGCAAACACCCACGGTATCGCGCGCAGATCGGCGAGGGTATTGGCACCAAAGCGCCGCGCCGGGCGCGACCCGATGTTGAGCAACGCCAGCTCGGCCAGCGGACTGGCGGCCTGCAGGTAGTTGATCAGCTCCGGACGCTGCACCAGCTGGCTGTAGGCAGCGCGCGAGGTGCCGGACAACGCTTCCATGGCATCCTCGAATTCAGCGACCGGGATGAGTGCCTGCTCGCTTTCGGATTTGAGCGTGTGCTCGAAAACGCTGGTCGCCAGCAGCTCGATCTGATAGGCGGCGGTGCCGCGATTGGCGTATTTGAACGAGACCACTTCGCCCTGCTCGGTAATGCGAAACTGACCGCCGATCGAGCCTGCCGGTTGCGCCGCAATGGCGCGCCCGGTACGCACACCACCGCGGCTGACCGAACCACCGCGGCCATGAAAGAACGAGATCGGCACGTTCAATTCCCTGCCGAGCTTGGTGAGCCTGACCTGCGCCTTGTACAGCTCCCAGTTCGAGGCCAGGAAGCCACCGTCCTTGTTGGAATCGGAGTAGCCGATCATGATGTCCTGCACGCCGCCCTGGGAGCGGATGCTGCGCCTGACCAGCGGTAGCGCCAGCAGCTCGCGCATGATCGCCGGAGCGGCCCGCAGGTCATCGATGGTTTCGAACAGCGGCACGATCGGCAGCGTGCAGGTCTCCACCGCCGCGGCATCACTGAACAGTCCGCCCTCCTTTGCCAGCAGATAGACACCGAGCACATCGGCGGAACTGCGGGTCATGCTGAGGATGAATGTGCCGAAGGCCTCGCGGTCGAGCTGGCCGTGCGTGTCGTGAATGAGGCGGAAGATGCCGAGCGTCTCGGCTGCCTCGGGTGGCAGGCTGGACAGTTCGCGCACGGCCGCCCGCGGCTTCGACAACTCGGCCAGCAGCCAGTCGCGCCACACGGCCGAGTCCACCGCGGGCGGCTCGCCCTCGCCACCGGTCGCATGCCAGAGTGCCTGCAAGGTCTGCGTGGTGCGGGCCGAGTTCTCCCGGCAATCCAACCGCACGGTGTTGAAGCGGAAGGTCTCGACTTCGCGCCGCAGCGGGCGAATCAACCAGGCCGCCAGTTCGGGCGCCCGGCACTCGAGCAGGGCCTGCTCCAGCACCAGCAGATCCGCGATCAGCTCATCCGCCCTGCCGTAGCCGCCGGTCGCGGTAGCGCCCGCTCCGGCCCGGAGCGGGCGCGTGGCGGCCATGATGTCGAGCTTCTGCAACATGCAACCGAGCAACTGCCGGAACGGCTCGCCGCTGTTGCGTGTGGTGACGCCTTCGGCATCGCCCGACTGCGCCAGCGCGCGCTCCAGCGCCAGCCGCAGTACTGCCGGCGTGCCGGTTACGCTCTCGGCCAGCGACAGCGTCCGGATCAGTTCGGCGACGCGCGCACGGTAGCGCAGGATGCTCGCCAGACGATTGGCCTGCAGGCTCGCTCGCGTAGTTTCGTTGGTGACGAACGGATTGCCGTCCCGGTCGCCGCCCATCCAGGCACCAAACTGGAAGAACGGCCGCACCTCGAAGCTCTCGCCGGGGTAACTCTGTTGCAACACTGATTCGAGCTTGCCGAGCAGCGCCGGCACCGCCTCGAACAGCGTCTCATTGAAGAAGTGCAGTCCCCAGGCCACTTCCTGCGCGACCGTCGGCTTCTCCAGCCGCAGCTCGCCGGTAAGCCAAAGCAGTTCGATCTCGTTGCGCAGCTTTTCGATCAGTCCGGTGCGTTCGCGGCGCGTCCAGCGTGGCGACTCCAGATCCATCAGCCCGCGGTATATGCGCCGGTGCCGCTCGAGCACGGTCACGCGCTTGGCTTCGGTGGGGTGCGCCGTGATGACGGGGCGGATCCGCAGAGTGCGCAGGATCTCCCGAATCTGCGCGGCCGCGACGCCGGAAGCGGCGGCATCGCCGATCAGCTGCGCGAAGGTGCCGCGCACGCGCTGATAGCCGAGTGCGTTTTCGGTTTCCCGTCGCCGTCGCATCGCCGCGTTCTGCTCGGCAATGCTCAGCAGCTGAAACCACATGCCCTGTGCCTGCAGCGAACGCGCCAGCAGCGCAGGGGCGGCGCCAGCCGTGCTGGCGGTACCCTCGAGTTGCGGTACCACCTCCGGCGCGTGCCGCCCGGCGACTTCGATCAGCAGCTCGAACAGCAGGTTCGAGACCTGCGCTTCGTAATCGAAGTCTCCGGCGTAGGCATTCACGTGCTGCGCCGCGCGCCCTTGCTGCGCAGTACCTGGGCCACGGTGGCGCCCAGCTCGGAGGCGCTCGGCGCCACCGTGAGTCCGTAGGATTTCATGATCTCGGTTTTCTCCGTGGCGCTGTCGCCGGCGGACGAGATGATCGCCCCTGCATGGCCCATGCGGCGGCCCTTGGGCGCGGTCAGGCCGGCTACGTAGCCGACCACGGGCTTGCTCATGTGCTCCTTGACCCAGCGGGATGCTTCCGCTTCCTGCGGACCGCCGATCTCGCCGATCATGACCACCGCTTCCGTCTCCGGGTCCTGTTCGAACAGCATCAGGTGATCGAGAAAGGAGCTGCCGTTGATGGGATCACCGCCGATGCCGACGCTGGTAGTCTGACCGATGCCGAGTGCGTTCATCTGCGCCGCCGCCTCGTACCCCAGCGTGCCGGATCGCGACACGATGCCGACGTTACCGCGCCGATAAATGTGCCCCGGCATGATTCCGAGCATCGCCCTGCCGGCGCTGATGATGCCGGCGCAATTGGGGCCGACCAATAGGGTGCGCCTGTCCTTGGGATAGCGCATCAGGTAGCGCTTGACCCGCATCATGTCCTGGGCAGGAATGCCGTCCGTGATGGTGCACACCAGCCGCAGTCCGGCGTCGGCCGCCTCCATGAGCGAGTCGGCTGCAAAGGCCGGCGGCACGAACGCCAGGCTGGTGGTCGCTCCGGTTTCCTGCACAGCTTCCTTGACCGTGTTGAAAACCGGCCGGTCGAGGTGCTTCTGGCCGCCCTTGCCGGGGGTAACGCCACCGACCACGCGGGTGCCGTAGGCGATCATTTCGCGCGCATGAAATGTCGCTTTGTCGCCGGTGATGCCCTGCACGATGATGGGCGTAGTCTCGTCGATCAGAATACTCATCAAATTACCTCTTCAATGCGCGGAGCGGGCCGCGGCCACGGCCTTCTGTGCCGCCTCGGCCAGCGTTTCGGCGCTGATGATCGGCAAGCCGCTGTCGCCGATGATCCTGCGCCCCTCCGGCTCGTTGGTGCCCGCGAGACGCACCACCAGCGGCACCTTGATGCCGATTGCATGCACCGCCTGGACCACGCCCTGCGCCACCCAGTCGCAGCGATTGATGCCGGCAAATATGTTGACCAGAATTGCCTTGACCTTGCCGTCCGACAGCACCAGTCTGAAGGCCTTCTCGACCCGCTCCGGCGAGGCGCCGCCACCGACGTCGAGGAAGTTGGCGGGTGCTCCGCCGGCGTACTTGATGGTGTCCATGGTCGCCATGGCCAGTCCCGCGCCGTT
The DNA here is from genome assembly GCA_049584935.1 of Steroidobacteraceae bacterium. GTDB lineage: Bacteria > Pseudomonadota > Gammaproteobacteria > Steroidobacterales > Steroidobacteraceae > FEN-1191. The sequence continues at coordinate 37,822 of JBAUYT010000264.1, read as the reverse complement.
GATGATGCAGCCGATGTCGCCTTCCAGGCCCACATAGCTGAGATTGTCTCGCGACGCCTCGGCTTCGCGCGGATCCTCCTGCGACAGGTCGCGCATTTCGGCCACGTCGCGATGGCGAAACAGGCCGTTGTCATCGAACGACATCTTGGCATCGAGCGCGATCACCCGATCGTCCGCGGTAACCACCAGCGGGTTGATCTCCACCATCGTGGCATCGAGCGCGCGGAAGGCGCGGTAAGCGCCCATGATGGCGGCGACCGCGCGGCTCACCTGCTTGATGTTGAGCCCGAGACCAAAGGCCAGTTCGCGCGCCTGAAACTGCTGCAGGCCCACCGCCGGTTCGACGATGGCCTGCAGGATGGCGCCCGGCGAAGTCCGGGCGAGCTCTTCGATCTCCATGCCGCCCTGCGCGGAAGCAATCACCCGTACGCGCTCGGCCTTGCGATCCAGCACCATGCCAAGGTAGAGCTCGCGCTCGAACTTCTCTGCCACCTCGATGTAGACACGCTGCACGACCTTGCCTTCGGGCCCGGTCTGGTGGGTCACGAGGCGGCGCCCCAGCATCGCCTGTGCGGCTTCGTGTACCTCGTGATACGTCCTGCAGAGCTTGATGCCGCCGGCCTTGCCCCGGGCGCCGGAATGGATCTGGGCCTTGACCGCCCAGTGCCACCCGCCCAGTTCCGACGCCGCAAACGAGGCCTGCTCGGGGCTGTAGGCGACCGCGCCGCGCTGGATCGGCACGCCGTAGCCGGACAGCAGCTCCTTGGCCTGATACTCGTGAATATCCATTCGAAATCTCCTTCCTCTGCCGGCAGGCAACCGTCGCGCCGATCAGCCGAGACGTTTTGCCAGCAGTTCCTGAACACGTGCGTCGAGTTCGACGAAGCGACGTTGCATCCGCTCGAGCTCCGCGCGCTGCGCGTCGACGAAGGCTCTGTCGCGGATGCTGCCGAGGTTGATCGATACGTTCAAGGCCGAAGCGCGGAAGGCCGTGCGCGCAGCCTCGGCCGCCACCGCCGACTCGCCCATGGCATTGAGATGTCCCTGTTCCGACACAATGGCGGACAGTTCCAGCGCCACAACACCGGCCGCTGCACACGCCATCGGCACCAGCGTTGCCTGGTGCAGCGCGGCCTGGATGGCCGAGCTGCGGGCCGCCTGCTGCTCCGCGCTTGCGCGCGGCAGCCCATAGGCGGCCATTACGGCGTTGAACGCTGCCACATCCTCATCGATCAGTGCGGTCATGCGGATCCGCAGTTTGTCGGCGCGCTCGCGCGCCACCGTGAGGCTGGTCCGCACTTCGGCTGCGACATTCTTGGCCACAGTGACACCGCACACCATGGCCACGAGCGCGCTGGCCATGGCGCCGATCATGGCGGTGGCGCTGCCCCCGCCTGGTGTGGTGCTCGGGGCGGAGAGCGCCTCGAGCCATCGTTCAAGCGACAGGTCCTTGATCAAGAGCGCCTCGGGCCGTGTCGCTGGCGAGCAGCACGTTGGCCGGATTTGTACAAGTAGTTCAATTCGACCCCCGCATCATAGTAAATTTGCACACCGCGGCTACAAGCGTAACAACATCAAGCAGCAACGACCTCCTCTTCGTCACGCGCGCGGCGGGTTGACTCACCGATTTTCACAATAGGCATTCCTGCGCAGGTTCACACCCACATGACAACCGACATCGAGATCGCCCAGAAAGCCAAGCTCAAGCGCATCACCGAGGTTGCGATGACCAAGCTCGGCATCGACGAGCAACACCTCGATCCATACGGCCACTACAAGGCCAAAGTCTCGCTGGATTACGTCAACAGTCTCGCCGACAAACCCGATGGCAAGCTGATCCTCGTTACCGCCATCACGCCGACGCCGGCCGGCGAAGGCAAGACCACCACCACGGTCGGTCTGGGAGACGCCCTGAACCTCATCGGCAAGAAAGCCTGCATCTGCCTGCGCGAGCCGTCATTGGGTCCGGTGTTCGGCATGAAGGGCGGCGCGGCCGGCGGTGGCTACGCACAGGTAGTGCCGATGGAGGACATCAACCTGCACTTCACCGGAGACTTCAACGCCATTGCGCTGGCCAATAACCTGCTGGCGGCGATGATCGACAACCACATCCACCACGGCAACGAACTCGGTATCGACGTACGGCGCATCACCTGGAAGCGCGTCGTCGACATGAACGACCGGGCACTGCGCGACATCACAATCGCGCTCGGCGGACCGGGCAACGGCTATCCGCGCCAGGACGGCTTCGACATCGTGGTGGCCTCAGAAGTCATGGCGATCTTCTGTCTGGCCACTTCGCTCAAGGACCTGAAGCAGCGGCTGGGCAACATCGTCATCGGCTACACCCGCGATCTGAAGCCGGTCTGCGCGCGCGATCTCAACGCGCACGGCGCCATGGCGGTGCTGCTGCGGGATGCGCTCAAGCCGAATCTGGCACAGACGCTCGAGAACAACCCGGCCTTCATTCACGGCGGTCCGTTCGCCAACATCGCGCACGGTTGCAATTCCGTGCTCGCCACCAAGACCGCGCTCAAGCTCGCCGATTATGTGGTCACGGAAGCCGGTTTCGGTGCCGATCTGGGTGCTGAGAAGTTCATCGACATCAAATGCCGCAAATCCGGCCTGCGGCCGAGCGCGGTGGTCATCGTCGCCACCATACGCGCACTCAAGTTCCACGGTGGCGTCGACCTCAAATCGCTCAACAAGGAGAACCTCGAAGCGCTCTCCAAGGGCGTCGCCAACCTCGAGCGCCACGTCAACAACGTCCGCAATCACTACGGCCTGCCCTGCGTGGTAGCCATCAATCACTTCACCCACGACACGCAGGCGGAGATCGAGCTGCTGAAGAAGAAGATGGCGCGCCACGAGGCTCCCGTCATCGTCTGCCGCCACTGGGCGGAGGGCGGCAAGGGCGCGGCCGATCTGGCGCGTACGGTGGTCGAGCTCATCGACAACGTCGCTACCGATTTCCAGTTCGTCTACGACGAGAAGGTCAGCCTGTGGGAGAAGATGACCACGATTGCCGTCAAGATCTATGGCGCCAGCCACGTCACTGCGGACTCCAAGATCCATGCGCAGATCAAGAAACTGCAGGAAGACGGCTACGGCCACTACCCGATCTGCGTGGCCAAGACGCAGTATTCGTTCTCGACCGATCCGCAACTCAAGGGCGCCCCCTCGAATCACACCATCAATGTGCGCGAAGTGCGGCTGGCGGCCGGCGCCGAGTTCGTGGTCATGGTCTGCGGCGACGTCATGACGATGCCGGGACTGCCGAAGGAGCCATCGGCCGTCCGCATCGACATGGACGACAACGGCAAGGTGATCGGTCTGTTCTAGCGGCGCGCTTGATCTACACGCTCCGCCCTAGCCCACCTGCTCCGGCCGCGGCCGCCGGCGCTCCTGCGTGTGATCGAACTCGACGATCTGGCCGGTGAGTCCCTGGGGCTCGGCGCTGATGAATTCGCCCTTGCGGTCTCCGGGCGCGGCGCGGCGCCGCATCTTGCGCCACAGGTCATAGAGCGTCAGGGCGCCGGTCAGCGACGCCAGCGCACTGAAATAGGCCATCGGTCCGAAACCCTGGATCAAGCTGCCCATGACCACCGGGCCGAAGGCAGCCGCGGCACCGTTCATGCGCAGCAGCGCGCTGCTGGCGGCGACCATCTCCGACTGCTCGAGCTTGTCGTTGACGTGGGACACCGCCAGTGAGTAGAGCGTCAGCGCAAAGCCGCTGAAGCATGCCGTCAGCAGCAGGAACAGCCCCTGCGGCATGCGCAGCGCCACGATGGAGGCCGCCACCAGCGTCGCCAGGGTTCCTACCGCGGCGATGACGGTGCGGCGGTCCATGCGATCGGACAGCCGGCCCACGGGGTATTGCGTAATGGCGCCGGCACAGATGCTCACCGCCATGAAGAGTGCCACGCGCGTGGTGTCGAAGCCCTTCAGATGCGCGTACACCGGTCCCATCGAGAAGATGATCGAAGAAGTCAGTCCCGAGATGCACACCGCGACCACGCCCAGTGGCGAATTGCGATATAGATCGCGGTAGCGCACCTTGCGCGGCATGGCGCGCTCGGGCAACGGCTGCGCCGACACCACGATCGGCACCATAGCCAGCGAAATCAGCAGCGACACCAGCATGAACGGCGTGGGCGAGCGGCCGTCGAACAGCGGCAGCAGGAACTGTCCTCCTCCGAGGCCCGCGTACAGGATCAGCATGTAGAGTGCCAGCAACCGCCCACGGTTGGTGCGGCTGGCGCGATCGTTGAGCCAGCTTTCGGCAACCACGTAGATGCCGGCGAAGCACAAGCCGGTCACCAGCCGCATCGACGCCCAGGTGACCGGATTTACCAGTGCGCCCTGTACCAGGATCGCGGCCGCAGCCACCGCCGCCAGTGCGGCGAATACGCGGATGTGACCCACCCGCCGGAGCAACCGCGGTGCCGCCACCGTGCCGAGCAGGTAACCGACGTAGTAGCAGGACATGATCATGCCGGTCACCGGCGGCGGAAATCCCTCCAGCGTTGCGCGCACGCCGAGCAACGTGCTCTGCAGGCCCGCGCCCAGCATGAGCACGCCCATGCCCAGCAGTAGCGGCCAGGTGGTCGAGATTGGGTTGAGAGGCACGAGCCTTAGGGAAAGAGCCGACAAATCATGGCAATGCTGTCACATGATATACCCTCCCGACCTGTGCGCGGGTGCACGCTTTGAGCAGGCGAGTCAAGCAGCCTGTCGAGGGCTGGTGCAGAGACTGACGTCGCCGCTGAAGGAGTCCAGGTCGAATTCGGCGGGCGGCACGCCGTTATAGACTCGATGCTGAAGTCGCCGCTCACCGACTGTGCCTCGAGCTGCCCGTCGGCCTGCAGTCCTGCTAGTTGGATGGATGGGAAGGAGCAAAGGTTTACATCCGGCCGGGACATCTTTCTAATGCCGCAACATGATCACACCAGTCGGTTCGACTACCCAGTTTGAGGCCGAGGATCGTGCCCGCACGCGCTCGCTGGTAGCCGCCGCGGCCGGCGTCGTCGCCAGCGAGAGCGTACTCGCCTCGCAGGTGGGCGCGCGCGTCCTCGAGAGCGGCGGCAATGCGGTCGACGCGGCTGTGGCGGCCAACGCCGTGCTCGGTCTCGTGGCCCCCATGAACGACGGTATCGGCGGCGACCTGTTCGCGATCGTCTACGACGCCGCTAGTGGCCGGCTGCACGGTCTGAACGCATCCGGCTGGTCGCCGGGGCGGCTGAGCGCGGATCATCTGCGCGGACTCGGCCTGCGCGAGATGCCGCAGCAGGGCATACATTCAGTCACGGTGCCCGGTGCCGTGGCCGGATGGCACGCGCTGTTAACCAGATTCGGCTCGAAGCATTTCGCCGAGCTGCTGGCACCGGCCATTCACTACGCCGAAAACGGCGTCGCCATCGAAGAGGTGGTGCATGACTACTGGCAGGCCAGTGAGCTGGTACTGCGTGCCGATGGCGCCGCCTCGCACACCTTCCTGCCCGGCGGCGGCAGCCCGCGCGTAGGCGAAAGATTCCGCAACGCCGAACTTGCCTGGAGTTACCGGCAGATTGCCGCGTCCGGCCACGATGCCTTCTATCAGGGTCCGGTCGCAGAGCGCATTCTGGCCACCTCGGCCGCCCACGGTGGCCTGATGCAGGCCAGCGATCTTGCGGACTACTCGGCCGAGTGGGTCGAGCCGATCACGACCGACTATCGTGGGTGGACCGTGTGCGAGCTTCCCCCAAACGGCCAGGGAATCGCTGCGCTCGAGATGCTCAATATGATGGAGCGCTATCCACTCGAAGAATTTGGCCACAATTCGGCCCAGGCGCTGCATGTCATGATCGAGGCCAAGAAGCTGGCCTACGCCGATCTGCTGCACTACATCGGCGATATGCGATTCTCCGACATTCCGGTTGCGACACTGGCGTCGAAGCAGTATGCCGCCCAGCGTGCGTGCGCCATCGATCCCGCGCGCGTGCTTGATGCCGCTGTTGCCGGCAGCCTCTCGGGCACCCTGCCCGGTACCGACCATGGCACCACCTACCTGGCCGTCGGCGACCGCGCCGGCAACCTGGTGTCGCTGATTCAGAGCAACTTCGCGGCCATCGGCTTCGGCTCAGGGCTGGGCGTCGCCGGGGCGGGCTTCGTGCTGCAGAACCGCGGTGGGCTGTTCACGCTTGCAGCGGGACACCCGAACTCGCTGGCCGGCCGCAAACGCGCCCTGCACACCATCATTCCCGGCTTCATGTTCAAGGGTGACGCGCGCGTCGCATTCGGTGTCATGGGCGGCTGGAACCAGGCGCAGGCGCATGCGCAGTTCGTCTCCAACGTGGTCGACTTCGGCCTCAATATACAGGCGGCTCTGGACGCGCCACGGTTTTCCAAGGACACCTTCGACGGCCGGGATGTCAACTTCGAGGCCCGGATCCCGGAATCGGTGCGGCGGCGGCTTGCCGCTCTGGGGCACGAGGTGCTGGTGCGCGGCGAGTTCTCCTCGGCGCGCATGGGAAGCGGCCAGGCCGTGGCGTGGGACCCTGATCTCTCCATGCTGTTCGCCGCTTCCGATGCGCGCAAGGACGGGGCCGCGATCGGCGCACTCGAGCCCTGGGGCTAAACAGAGCTGCAGGTTCGCTGCCACGATGGCCGTGAGCCGCGGCAGCACGGTGTACCAGGCGGCATAGCCCAGTCCGGAGGCGATCGCCCCGGACGCCAGCGCCAGTAATGACTCAGGGTGAGCTTGCCTGATTGGAAGTCTTCACAGGCACCCCCTGCTTCTGCGCGGCCTGTAGCAGCGCCGCGCAATCGCTGTTGCCGGCCAGGTCTGCATCGACGAATCCGAGGATCTCGAGTGGCGCGCGCATCACGCCGACGGCCACCGCCTTGGTCGCCTGCACGGCGCCGCTGCCGCCCTGCAGGCCGATGGTCGGGTGCGTAAAGGTTCCCCCGACCAGCAGCGGCTGGCGCAGGCGCAGCAGATGGCGGCTCTTGGGTTGCCCGCGCAGGGTCAAGGCGAAGGTCTCGTCGGCGAGGCGGATGTCACCCTCGCCGGTGATCAGCACCGGCTTGGTATCGAGCAGCAGCGTCTGCGCCTGCAGATCGCCATGCCGCGCCTCAAAGCTCGCAACCCCGCAGCGCACCGCGATCTCCTGCTGATCCTTTGCCAGCAGCAGCCCGACGCCACGGGCGAAATCGGCCCCAATCAGATCGGCGAACGCCGCACGCAGCCCGCCGCCCGGCACGACGGCGGTGACCCTGCCATTGGCGGTGGCCGCCCACTGATGCAGCGAGCGCCCCTGCCCCGTGAACTCCAGGCGCGCCTCGACGCGGCCATCGAACGGTGGGGACGCCGCCGAGGCGTGGCCGATTGCAGCCGGCCGCAGGTTCGCCACCTTGAGATTCAGCTGCGCCTGTGCCGGCTCCCGGCTGGCATCGAGACCCGCCCGCCCGCTGAGCGTGCCCTCATACAAGGTCGCCGACAGCGGCGCAATCGACAGCGCCCCCTGCTCGAGTCCGATGTGCGCCGTCAGCTTGTGCAGCGGCATGCGTCCCAGTTGCAGTTCGCCCGCCTGGTAGTCGATCTGGGCATCTCCGACCCGCAGTCCTTGCAACGGCAGCTGCGTATCCGAGAACAGCCACGGGTGCTCTGCCGCCTTGGGACTGCGGCCTGCGGCCGCGGCGCCGATGTCCGCAGTGCGCAGCTCGTCCGAGCGCAGCGCCCCCTGAGTGCGCGGCCGGCCGCCCCGGGTATCGACCGAGAACGTACCGCGCAGGTCGCTGGCGCCGGAGGCCAGCGACAGCCCGGAATAGCGGAACAGCGAGTGCTGCCGTTCGATCCGGACGCTGGCGCGATAGTGGCCGGTATTGGGCAGTGCCACCCCCACCAGGTAGAACAGATCCTTGAGGTCCTCCCCACTGGCCTCGGCCGTGACATCAAGTACCCGGAAATCAAATGGCTGCGGTACCTCGCCCCGGCCATCGAGCCGGGAGCCGCTGGATCGCTCGGCAAAGGCAAAGCGGTAGGGACGATTGCGTGTTACTCCGGCCAGGGCATCGCCGTTGAGGGCGATGTTGGCGGCATGGCCATTGAGCCTGCCGCTGCCTTCGAGATGCCACAGCGCCGCCGGGCGCGCGTTCGGCTCATCACGCGCGCTGACGACGCCATCGAATTGCAGATGCCGGCGCTGATCGTCGAGCTCGAGCTGCGTGCGCTCGACGCTGAAGCTGTGGATCAGGGGTGGGCCGCCGCCACCGCCCGGGGTGTGCGGCGGACTTGCCTGCCAGTTGGCATTCCCCGCCGCATCCCGCATGAGATGCAGCGAAGCGTCTTCGAGTACCAGCCGCTGTATCTCCAGAGTCCACCCGAACACCGGCCAGCGCTCGAGCTGCACGGTCAGGGTGCCTGCGGTGGCGGCGTTTCCGGGCGAGGTCCAGGGCGGGTTGCCGATCGTGACACCGTGCGCAGACACTCGCGGCATCAGCGACAACAGGTGTGCCTCGATTGCTCCGTCGACCTGGAGCGGGCGACCGAGTCGCGCCTCGAGGAAGTGCAGGAACGGACCCCGCAGATGTTGCGCATCGATCAGCGCCAGCAGCATCAGCGGCAGTGCGGCCAGCAGCAGCAGCGCCAGCGCGCCGGCAGCCCACCGCAACGCCAGCCGCGACATCAATCCGAGCGCTGGGTGAAGCGCGCGATACCGCGCCGCGCATCGTCAAAGGTGGCATTCTCGGCCATGACGTCGCCGGCGAGCACGTAGGCGCGCTCGAGCGGCAGTTCGCGCTGGGCATAGAACAGCCGCTTGCCGGCGGCGATTGCTTGCGGCGACTTGGCGACGATTGCGGCGGCGAGCGCCTCGACCTCGGCGTCGAGTGCCGCCGGCGCCGCAACCCGATTGACCAGCCCGCGTTCGCACGCGGTCTGCGCGTCGATGAACTCGCCCGTCAGCAGCATTTCGAGCGCCGGCTTCTGCAGCAGGTTGCGCGACAGCGCCACGGCCGGCGTCGAACAGAATAGTCCGAGGTTGATGCCGGAAACCGCGAAGCGGGCATCGCTGCTAGCGACCGCGAGATCGCACATCGCCACCAGCTGGCAGCCGGCGGCGGTCGCCACTCCCTGCACGCGCGCGATCACCGGCTGTGGCAGGCGGCGGATCGTCAGCATCAGCTCGCTGCAGGATGCAAACAGCGCGCGCATGCCTTCCAGGTCGACGTCAGCGCCCATCTCGGTGAGATCATGCCCGGCGGAAAAGGCGCGTCCTTCCGCGCCGAGCACGACGACCCGCACGGCGCGATCGGTTTCGAGCTCCAGCAGCGCCCGCTTCAGACCGGCCATCATGGCCGCGGACAGCACGTTGTACTTGGCAGCCCGGTTCAGCGTGACATAGGCCACCGCGCCCACGCGATCGATGCGGATCAGTGGCGGATCGGCGGCGGTCAGGACGGCAGCGCTCATATTTATCTCCTCGTGCACCCGCAACGGATTGTACGCCCGTTGCTTTGTCGATAGATTGATGGGGATAACCGGCTCGGGGGGCGCAACGGATCATGGTCACGGCCAGACAGGCGCAAAGGGTCTCGGCGGAGGCAGCCGCGGCGCAGGTTCGCAGCCACGACTGGGTGGACTACGGCTTCGGGCTCAGCCAGCCGGATGCCTTCGACCGAGCGCTGGCAAGGCGCGCAGAGCAGCTGCAGCAGGTCAAGGTCCGCTCGGCGCTGACGGTCAGATCGCGGGCCATCCTGGACGCCGACCCGGAGGGCGAACATTTCCTCTGGTTCAACTGGCACTTTTCCGGCTATGACCGCAAGCAACACGACGCCGGCCGCTGCAACTACATTCCCATGAATTTCGGTGAAGCGCCCGACTACTATCGGCGTTTCGTCGATCCGATCGACGTTGCCTGCATCAAGACCGCGCCCATGGACGAGCACGGCAACTTCAACCTGGGCTGCAGCACCACTTACCTGCGCGCGATGCTGTCACGCGCGCGCGTGGTCATCGTCGAGACCACCACGGCCATGCCGCGTGTGCCCGGCCCGGATAATGCCATCCACGCCGGCGAAGTCGATTTCGTCGTCGATGACGGCGACGCGCCGCTGGCCGAGATCACGTCGGGCAACAGCGGCGCGGTCGAGCAGCAGGTGGCCCGGCTGATAGCGGCCGAGATCGAAGATGGCGCCTGCCTGCAGATCGGGATCGGCGGCATGCCCAACGCGGTGTGCTCGCTGCTGCGTGACGCCAATGTGCGCAATCTTGGCATCCACACCGAGATGCTGGTCGACGGCATCGCCGACCTGATAGAGGCCGGCATCGTCACCAACGCCTGCAAGCAGATCGACACCGGCCGCACGGTATTTTCATTCGCCCTCGGATCGGGGCGCCTGTACCGGCTCATCGACGGCAATGCGGCCGTCAGCGCCTGCCCGGTCGATTACACCAACCTGCCGATCAACATCGCCAGGAACCGCAAGGTGGTATCAATCAACAACACCACCCAGATCGACCTGCAGGGACAAGCCGCCTCGGAATCCTGCGGTCACCGCCACGTCAGCGGTACCGGCGGGCAGCTGCAGTTCGTGCGCGGCGCCTATGCCTCGGAGGGTGGCAAGTCGTTCTTGTGCCTGTCATCGACCTTCAACAAAGGTACCAGGCCGGTGAGCCGCTTCGTCGCCACCCTGACCCCCGGCAACATCGTCACCACGCCCCGCACCGACACGATGTATGTCGTCAGCGAGTACGGCATGGTGAATCTCAAGGGCAAATCCGTGGCCGAGCGTGCACTGGCACTGATCTCGATCGCGCACCCCGACTACCGCGAGGAACTGGAGCGCGCGGCGCGTGCCCAGAACATCATTCCCAAGGGCTTTGTCGGCTACCGCCGCCCCATAAGCACCGTACCGGCATAGAGCAGTACCCCCACCAGGCCGCCAACCAGGGCGCCGTTGATGCGGATGAACTGCAGATCCGGCCCGATCTCCAGCTCGATCCGGCGCACCACCTCGGCGCTGTTCCAGCCGCCGACGACTTCCGAGATCAGGGCGGCGATCTGACCGCCATGACGCTCGGCCTGCGTACGCGCCAGCTGCAGCCAGGCCTGTTCGAGCCGCAGCAGGATTACAGGGTCCCGGCGCACGCCCTGCGCGAGCGCGGCGATGAACTCAGCCGTGGAGTTGCGCACGATCGAATGGGAACGTGCCAGGTCGCGCTCGATGCTGCGCGCCAGCGCCTCGCGCAGGCGCTGCAGATCCTGGTCCGCAGCCAGTGCCTCGACCAAATTCCGCACCCAGGCCTGCAGCGCCGCGCGCTGTTGCGGCGACTGCTCCAGTTCGCGCGACCAGGCGCGCAGCGCCTGCTCCAGCGAGCCGCGCAGCTCATGTTGCGGATCGGCGCCGACGTCGTGAATCAGCGCGCGAATTCCCTCGACGAACTTGCGCACGATGTAGCTGTCGACGAAGGCCGGCGTATAACGCGAGGCGGCGCCGAATTTTTCCCGGATCAGGATCTCGTGGTCCGTGAGCCAGCGCTCCAGCGGCTTGAGCGCCCGATCCAGCAGTGCTGCCTGCAGTCCGGTATCGAGCAGCAGATCGATGCAGCGGCGCGCCAGGCCGGCCGCATCCACCGCCGCGATCCGCGGCAGCACGATCTGCTGAAACAGCCGCCGCAGGTCGGCATCGTCCGGGGCACGCAACAGTGACGGCAACTGGCCGGTGAGTGACGCGGCGCAGGCGGCTGCATTGGCAGGGGTTCCCAGCCATTCGATCAACCGGCGCGCGCTCTCGAAGCGCGCAAGCCGCGCCGTGATGGTGTCCGGTGTCAGCAGGTAGCGCGCCACGAATCGCCCGAGGCTGGCACCGATGCCGCGCTGCTTGCGCGGAATGATCGCCGTGTGTGGCACCGGCAGCCGCAGCGGGTGACGAAACAGTGCCACCACGGCATACCAGTCGGCGATTGCGCCGATCGCCGAGGCCTCGGCGAAGGCCTGCAGCCAACGCAGCCACGGCCATAGCGCCTGGTAGCGTACGCTGACGGCCAGCAGCAGCAGCAGCACCGCGAGCAGTGCCAGATTCAGTCGCTGCATGCGGCGCAGCCGCGCCGCCGGATCCTGATTCATCAAACCATTATGCGCCCGTGCTGCATCGGCGCGGAGCGCAGCCGGTCAGCCGATGCCGATCTCGAACACGTTGCCGGCTGTATCGAGCTGCGCATTCAGCTCGGCCGCTGACACGCGCGCGGCCCCCGGACGGTGCGGATTCGGATCGCGCGTAAATGCCAATGAGCGTCCGTTCAGCAGCAGCGTCTGCACGCCGCAGCCGCGCGCGCCGACCCGATAGCGCAGCTCCAGCGGACGGCCGTACAGCGTGGTATCGAAGCGCAGTCCATCCAGTGCCGGCGGTATCACCGGATCGATGCAGACCGCGGCCGCCTCGATGCTCACACCCAGGAACCGGCGCAGTATGAGGGCCAGTGAGATACCCGCGCCGCTCGAATACACGCGCCAGCCGCCGTCGAGCGCTACCGTACCGCGCCCGACCCGATCGTACTGCGCGCTGGCCTGATAGCGGTCGGCGAACGCGGCGTCGGAACTTGAGTAGTAGCAGTTGGCCTGGCGCAGGGTAGCGCTCGCGACTACCGATTGGATGCCGATCGGATTGGCCTGGCAGAGCGCCTCGAAGAATCGTCGTGACTCCCCGACGTGCGCCAGCGCCTGGGCGTAGCGCAGGTGCAGATGCATGTACATGAGCCCGATCTCGCGGCCGAAGAAGGTGGCGCTTTCGGCACGCTGGAACAGGCGTTGCGGACCGCCATGGTAGGGCATCGGCCGATCGAACAGCCGCAGGCCGTCCGGGCCCTTGAGATGCTCATCGATGAGCCGCAAGTGCTCTTGCGCCTGCTCCGGTGTCAGCAGGTCCTCGAGGATCGCATGCACGATGGCGAGCGCGCTGTAGTGGACACCGGTGGTGTCATCCCGCGGATGCAGCAGATAGCGTACGCGGCCCTGCTCCTCGAACACGGCATAGCCGCTCAGCACACCATCGACCAGCAGCAGTCTGCGAAAATCGCGCAGCACCGCCACCGCGGAGTCGTCCAGCCTGGAGGCCTGGTCCCGTTTGCCGGCGGCACGCAGCGCCTGCGCCAGCAACGACAGCATCTGGTAATGCAGCGTAACGGTCCAGGCACTGCACATGTGTTCGCGCAGACGCGGATCGGCCGGCTGCAACGCATCGTTCCAGTCTCCATGGCCGTAGGCCGCGAGCGCGGTTCCCGGAATGACGCGACGCGCCACCAGCGCCAGTGCCCGTTGCGCGTGCTGCCAGACCGTAGCCTGCTCCCCCGCGTCCGCCGCGCGCGCATCGAAAAACGGCACGCGCTGCTCGAGCAGCGCCGCATCGCCGGTGGCAATCAGGTACTGCGCCAGCACCAGCAGCGGCCAGAATACGATGTCGCCGTGCGAATCGCCGGCGCGGATGGCGCGCTCGCGTTCGAAGAACATGAACCACTGCGGCCAGTCGCCGTCCGGATTCTGCATGACGAACACTCGCAACAGCAGATCACGCACCGGCTGCGGACGCTCCAGCGCCAGCAGCATCTCCACCGGGCCCTGGCAGACATCCCGTGTTCCCCAGCCCCCGCCCGAGTACTGCTCGAGCCCGCGCGGCGACAGGTAGTGCACCAGCGCGTTGTGAGTAAACCAGGGCACCGCCGAGCCCAGGCGCGCCACGCTCTCGGCCAGCGGGCTCGCGGCCGGCGCCTCGAGCCGCGGCGCCGGAATCAGTTCCTGTGCAGTCGCAACCGCGAGTGGCGGCGGCAGGCTGGCTCCCATCAGCCGGCCGGTGTAACGCAGTGTTGCCGAGCGCGTCGGACCCAGACCTACGCACAGGTAAGGCTGTCCGCGCGACCGTCCATCCTCGAACAGCAACTCGTCACCGCCGACCCGCTCGACCCGGCTCACAACCGTCCGGATTTCGAACAGGCCCTCGGGAAAGCGGCGCCCGATCTCGGAGTCCGGCACGGCCTGCAGCAGCACGGCCTCGCCCTGGCGGCGCCAGTGCACCGCGCCGGCCCTGCTGCCATCGTCGTCGTTGAGCGCCACGTGATGCGACAACAGCAGCCGAAGCGGCGCTCCGCGGCTCACTTCGATGGCGAGCAGCATCTCGCGAGGATCCTCGGCCGCCTCCGAGCGTACCTGGATCTCCCCCTCGTCGAAGCGATAGATCCAGCGACAAGCCTGTGGCGACAGCTCGAACGCCGACGGCAGCTGCAGCAGCCGCCATTGACCGCCGATTTCGACGAATAGGCGCACGCCCTGCGACTGCAGCAGGCCGAGGTAGCTGTGCACGGTCGAGAACACGCGGTTGATGCTGACGTGTCCCTGGGTCAGCATCGAGTGAAATACGCCGTTCATCCAGACCGTCGATGTCAGGCCGGTCTCATCCGGCGTCAGGTGGCAACCGCTGCGCAGGATGTGGCCATGCGGACGCAGTACCTGCCGCTCCTTGGCACGCAGCACCACGTGCCGGTCGCGCCCGTGGAAGAACGACAGCAGCGACCCGTGCGGATCCCGCTCGACGTGTCGCCACTGCGATCCGAACAGCGCCTCGAGGGAGGCCGGATCGAGATCGGTGGCCTGCAGCAACGGCGCGCTGCTGAACAGTGTGGCGCCGCTCGATGCTGTGGCGACCGCCACCGGCGCCATCGCGGCGCCCTCGGCCGCAAGCGCAGCCTCCGGCAATGCGATCCATGGCGGTACGCGTCCGAGATCCGCCTCGGAGGTCGCCTGCGGGTGGTCAGCCAGCACGGCACCGAAAAAGCCCGCTGCCGTGCGGCGACCAGGCTCGAGTCGCAGCGGCTGGTCGCGGATGACGACCATCGAGTGTTCGTGCTGCAGGCGCACGCCCGGCAGCTCTCCGCTCAGCGCCGCCGGGATCTCGCCCGAACGCGTGGCGAGTCCATGCAGCTGCAGCGCGTCGGTGGCAAAGCCCGTCGCCGTTCGCAGCGAGCCGATCAGGCTCCATGGATAGCGGCCATCGACTGCCTGATTCTGGCGCGACGCCACCAGCACTCCGTGCCGGCGGTCGGGCAGCGCCATGTGATCGACATATTGACTGACGTAGAACTCGTTCATGCGCACGGCGCCATACGGCGCCAGTGCCAGGTCCTGCGCATAGGTCAGGTCGACTTCCAGCGTCTGTGCCGATCGGTTGGTGAGCCGCACCTGCCAGAACCACACCGGCGCATCCGCTGCCAACATCAGCGCAATCGAATATTCGATCTGGCGCCAGACTCCCGCGCCGGTCCAGGCACGGGCGGCCTGGTGCGCGGCGCGCGTCGGGCTTCGGGGTCCGAGCAGCGGCGTGCACGCATCCGGCGCTGCTCGCTGCCGCAGATAGAGATTCGCCGGGCCGCCCTCGAGTTCGTTGCCGACGAACAGCAAAACCGAGACGGATCCGCAATCGAGGCGCCGCAGCGAACCGTTGGCGTTGAATTCGGCACCCAGCCCCGATGCGCTCTCGAGACGCACTCCAGCCGAATCATTGCCTGCATCCGCCATGGCCGCGCTATCCTTGATGGTCTGGACGATATCGAGCGGCGGATAATAGCGCACACCGGTGCGCACGCAGCGCGAAGGGAGCACGAGCGTGGAGGTCAAACCGAGTCCGTTGTCGGAGGATTTCTCGGGGCTGACGCGGCTGGAAGCGTCGCTGCCGAGCAGCTGGTATTACGAGCCTGCGCAATATGCGCTCGAGCTCGAGCGCATCTGGTACCGCAACTGGATCTATCTCTGTCGCGCCGATTCCGTGCCGGAGCCCGGCAGTTTCCGCACCTTCACGCTGGGAACCCAGCCGCTGCTGGTGCTGCGTGGTGAGCAGGGCGAGCTGCGCGCCTTCTTCAATACCTGCCGGCACCGCGGCGCCATGCTCTGCAACGAACCGGCGGGCCGCCTCACGGGACGCGGCATCACCTGCCTTTATCACGCCTGGCACTATCGGCTGAACGGCGAGCTGGCGCGCATCCCCAACGCCGGACGATCGCACCACGTGCCGATGCAGAATACCGCGCTGTATCCGGTGTCACTGCGAATCTGGCGCGGCTTCGTTTACGTCAATCTCGCCGATCCGGCGCGTGGCGATGCGCAGCCGTTCGACGCCAACCTCGACACTGTGGCCAACTGGCCGCTGGAAGATCTCGTGGTCGGCCATCGCCAGACCAAGCGCATGCGCTGCAACTGGAAGCTGTTCTGGGAGAACTACAACGAGTGCCTGCATTGTCCCAACGTGCACCCGGTGCTCAGCAGCCTCGTGCCCATCTATCGCCGCCGCATCATGGAGCAACGCGACGATCCCAATTGGCGCACCCATGCCGGCAAGAGTGATCCGGCGCTGCGCGGCGGCCTGCGGCACGGCGCGGCCACTTGGTCGCGGGATGGGCAGTCCCTCGGCACCCAGTTTCCGGGCCTGTCCGACGAAGAGCGCCGCATCGGCTATCATTTCGTCACCAACCTGCCCTCGCACTACCTGGTCGCGCACGTCGATTACGTGCGCTCTTCGCGCCTGCTGCCGCTGGGAGCGGAAGAAACCGAGATCGAGGTGGAGTGGCTGTTTCCGCGCGCCACGCTCGATGACCCGGCCGCGAACATTCGCAGCGCCTGCGAGTTCTCCGCTCAGGTGCTGGCCGAGGATGCGGCGGTGTGCGAGCTCAACCAGCGTGGCTTGCGCGCCGCGGCGCACGCGCACGGGATGCTCATGCCCGAGGAGTACGACCTGTACCGCCTGCACGAATGGATCCGCGGGCAGTTGCGCAACTGAGCAACGCCGGCCGACTCACCAGTCGAGCTGCCCCAGCATCGAAGCATAAGTACGGATGCCGTCCCAGAGGTTCTGCAGTCTCAGGTTCTCGTTGGCCGCGTGCTGATTGTTGTCGTGGTTGACGATCGGCAGCCCGATGACGGGTACCTTGAACGCCTGGTCGAACAGATAGATCGGTACGCTGCCACCCATCATCGGCAGGATAGCCACCGGGCCGCCTGCAGCGGCACGCGCGGCCGCGATGACTGCGTGCGCCACCGGACTCGACAGATCCGAGCGCAGCGCCGGATAACCGGGTTCCCACTCGATCTTCGCCACGCGCGCATGACTGCGGCGCGTCTCGATGTCCGGCTCGGCGTTCACCAGCGTCCAGCCAAGCCGCTCGAGGTAGGACTCCACTGCCGCGCGCACCGCGGCGGGGGTCTGGTCCGGTACCAGGCGAAAATCGATCGAGATATCGGCGCTCACCGGTATGGCGTTGGCCGATGCATCACCGACCTGGCCCGCACGCAGGCCGCGCACGTTGAGCGCCGGCCGCATGATACTGCGCGCGAGCGACTGGCCGCTCTCACTGCGGCCGAGGCCGAATTCGTGCTCCAGTTCTACATCGTATGACGGCAGCTCCCGCAGCGCGCGCTGCTCGTCCGCCGTCAGCGGACGCACCGAATCGCCGAAGTGCGGAATCAGTATGCGGCCGCGATCGTCCCGCAACTGGCTGATCAGAGTGGCCGCCATCGCCGCCGGATTGGGCACCCAGTTGCCATAGTGTCCGTCGTGCAACGCCCGCACCGGCCCGTAGAGTGTCAGACGCAGACCGAGCACGCCGCGCGCACCGAAGTACAGCATCTGCCGGCGCGACTGATGCACGGGGCCATCGCCGATCAGCCAGGCGTCGGCCTGCAGCACCTGCCGGTTCGATGCCAGGATGGCCGCCAGATGCGGTGAGCCAGCCTCCTCCTCGCCTTCCCAGGCAACCTTGATGTTGACCGACGGCCGCCGACCCGCGGCCCCAAGCGCGTCGAATGCAGCAAGAAAGGCGATGATGCTGGCCTTGTCATCACTGACGGCGCGACCGTACAACCGCCACTCCGGGTTCAGCGGCGGTGCGGCTCGTCGCCAGTCGACCTGCCGCGTGGGGTCGAGCGATGCGGCCACGCGCATCACCGGCGCGAACGGATCGGAACTCCACTCCGCCGGCGTTACCGGTTGCCCGTCATAATGCGCATAGAACACAACCGTTTGCCGGGCGCCGGCGGTCCGCAGTTCACCGAACACCAGCGGCGGCGAGCCCATGCCATCAGTCAGCAAACGCGCCTCGAATCCGCGGCGCTTGAGTTGGCCGAGCAGGAAGTCTGCTGCTGCGGCCACTCCAGCCGGGTCCGCCGCCACGCTCCTGAGGCGCGTGAGTTGATCGAGTGCGTCGATGATCTCGATCTCGTGGGCCGCGCGGTAAGCGTCGGCCGATTGATTGAGGTCCTCGGCCACAGCTTCGTGTGCCGCGAGCAACCCGGCTGCGGCGAGCATCGCCAACCACATTCTAAATGACATAAGAATTGCGATGTACCATACTGATATCATAAGATTAATTTTCAGTGTCAGCAGTATCGGCGAAGCCATTCTGTGCACCACGACCACCGCGGCGCAATCGCGCTAAGCTCGCGCGCGTGCATCGTATAGCGACATTCCGGCTACTGCCCCTGCTGGCGGCATCGCTGGCTGGCTGCACGGTTCCTCCGGTGGTGCGACCGCCACTCCGGCCCATGGACGCGCACGCCTTCATCGGCCAGTCGTTGCCGGCATCGATCAGTGACCGGGATGGCTGGATCGCCGACCTGTACGACGACTTTGCCGCGCTGGGCATCGAGCCGAGTCGGGAACACGTCTGCGCCGTGGTCGCCGTCATCGAGCAGGAATCGGGCTTCCGGGTCGATCCGCTGATACCCGGTCTTGGCGGCATCGCCTGGCGGGAAATCGACCGGCGTGCGCAACACGCCGGTATTCCACCTGCAGTGGTGCATGGCGTGCTGCAGTTGAAGTCCCCGACCGGCCAGAGCTACGGCGATCGCATCGATGCCGCGCACACCGAAAAGCAGCTGAGCGATATCTTCGAGGACTTCACCGGTTCACTGCCGTTGGGGAAGACGCTGTTCGCAAGCTGGAATCCCATCCGGACCCGTGGCCCAATGCAAGTCAATGTCGCATTTGCGGAAAAATTCGCTGCCACTCATCCTTATCCCTTTCCGGTCGCGTCCAGCGTTGCCGATGAGACATTCACCCGCCGCGGCAGCGTGTATTTCGGCATTGCGCACCTGCTGGCTTATCAGGCCCCCTACGACCGTTATCTGTTTCGCTTTGCCGACTACAACGCCGGCCAGTATTCGAGCCGCAATGCCGCCTTTCAGGCTGCGCTCGCAGTGGCCACGGGCACGGCACTGACGGCCGACGGCGCGCTGTTGCCGCACGATGCCGATGCCTCCCATCCCGGCGACACTGAGCAGGCGGCACGCTCGCTCCAGTCCCGGCTGGCCTTGAGCGATAACGCCATACACGCCGCGCTCGAGCAGGGCCGCAGCGAAGACTTTCAGGTCAGCGTCCTGTACCGGCGGGTGTTTTCGCTGGCACGGAAATCATCGGAGCGTCCGCTGCCCCGCGCCGTGGTACCGCAGATCGAACTGGAGGGGCCCAAGATCGAAAGAAAATTGACGACCGAGTGGTATGCCCACCGCGTCGATGACCGCTTCCGGCGCTGTCTGGCGCAGTGACGATCGCGGCCGGCGGCCGCGATCGTCGGTCAAATCCGCCCCTGCATCGGCGGTAGCGAGGATCGCTGCCCTGTTACGCCGCCGCTCTGTCGCGCCGCCGGGCGCACCCTGCGCTGCTTCCGGTACCATGGCACGGTGAGGGTGGCGGGAACACACTACCGGACGATCTGGCCGACGGCGTCGGGCGCCGTGCGGGTCATCGATCAATCTCGCCTGCCGTTCGCATTTGCAACACTCGATCTGGAATCGCTTGACGACGCAGCCCACGCCATCCGCGCCATGGTGGTTCGCGGCGCGCCACTGATCGGTGCCACTGCGGCCTACGGCATGGCCCTGGCGCTGCGGCATGATGCATCCGACAGCTCGCTCGAGGCCGCGGCGCACAGCCTGCGCGCCACGCGTCCGACCGCTCACAACCTGGCCTGGGCACTCGAGCGCATGCTTGCCGCCCTGGCGAAACTGCCACAGCGGCAGCGCGTCGAAGCCGCCTACCGTGAGGCCGCGTCGATCTGCGAGGACGACGTCGCCCAATGCCAGGCTATCGGGGCCTTCGGCCTGGATCTCATCCGGCGCAGCGTGCGCCCCGGGACGACCCTCAATATTCTGACCCACTGCAATGCCGGCTGGCTGGCCTGCGTCGATTGGGGCACGGCACTGGCACCGGTGTATATGGCGCACGACGCCGGAATTGCACTGCACGTGTGGGTGGACGAGACGCGGCCGCGCAATCAGGGTGCCGCGCTGACTGCGTTCGAGCTGGGCGCCCACGGAGTGGCGCACACCGTTGTCGCTGACAATCTCGGCGGGCTGCTCATGCAACGCGGCCAGGTGGACCTGGTAATTGTCGGCAGCGACCGCACCACGGCCACGGGAGATGTCTGCAACAAGGTGGGCACCTATCTCAAGGCACTGGCCGCGCACGAGTGCGCGGTGCCGTTCTACGTGGCACTGCCCTCCAGCACGATCGACTGGTCGCTGGCGCAGGGCCGCGACATTCCGATCGAGGAGCGACCGGCGCGCGAGTTGACCCATGTGACCGGACTGACTGAAGATGGCCGTATAGAAACCGTGCGGATCGTGTCGACTGGCAGCGCCGCGCTCAACCTGGCGTTCGACATCACCCCCGCAAGGCTGGTCACCGCGCTGATCACCGAGCGCGGCATCTGCGCAGCAAGCCGCGCCGGGCTCCGGGCCCTCTATCCGGAAGCGCGGGCAGTCGGGTCATGACAGAGGCCGTCATCGATGGCGCTTCACGCCGGGCACTGATCGCGGCCTGCCGCGAGTTGACGCGCCTGGGCCTCACTCACGGAACATCGGGCAACGTCAGCCTGCGACGCGATCCGCAGCATTTCTTCATCAGCCCCACCGGCATGCCCTACGACTCGCTGGCGGCCGACGACGTGGCGCTCATGGATCTGAGCGGCCGCTGGTTCGGGCGGCGCCGGCCATCGAGCGAGTGGCGCTTCCACCGGGACATCCTCCGCAACCGCAGCGACGTCGCGGCCATCGTCCATACCCATTCGCGTCATGCAACGGCACTGGCCTGCAATGGTCGCGGCATTCCGGCGTTCCACTACATGGTGGCAATCGCCGGCGGCATCGACATACGCTGCGCACCGTACTTTACATTCGGCACGCAACACCTCTCCGACGCCGCGCTGGCCGCGCTCGAGGGCAGACGCGCCTGCCTGCTGGCCAACCACGGCGTCATAGCCGTGGGCGCGAGCCTGCCGGCCGCTCTGGCGCTCGCGGGCGAAGTGGAAAATCTGGCGGCGCAGTACTGCACGGCGCTCGAGCTCGGCGAGCCCAGCACGCTGAGCGACACCGAGATGATGCGCGTACTGGAGAAATTTCGGACCTATGGCCGGCAGGATGCCGACGATCCCGGCCTGGCCTTCGGTGGCGAGGCGCGCTGATGGCCGCCGCCGCACCCGCAGCCTATCGCATCCTCGATGCCGCCAGCCTGCGCCCGTATCTCGCCGCGCTGGCCGCCATTCGGACCAGATTGGGTGGAGAGCCCGGCCAATGGCAGGTGCGGGAGGTGGGCGACGGCAATCTCAACCTGGTCTTCATCGTCGAAGGACCCGCCGGAGCGGTTTGCGTCAAACAGGCGCTCCCCTATGTACGCGCCGCCGGCCCCTCCTGGCCCATGACGCCTGAGCGCGCCTGGTTCGAGAACGCCTACTTCCGCGCGGTGGCGCCGCACGTCGGGCGGCTGATCCCCGAAATCTTTCACTACGACGCGGAGCTCTACTGCACCGTCATGGAACGGTTGTCGCCGCACGTCATCCTGCGGCATGGCCTGATCGCCGGCCGACACTACCCGACGCTCGCACGCGATGTCGGTGAGTACATCGCGCGCGCCAGCTTCTTCACCTCGGACATCGCCTTTCCGTTCGAGCGCAAGCTGGACGGCATGGCGCTGTTCGCGGCCAACAAGCCGCTCATCCGGATCTCGGTCGATCTGATCTTCACGGACCCGTACCGGGACAGCAGCCGCAATCGCCACACCTCGCCGCAGCTGAACGCCGCGGTCGCCGAGCTGCGGGCGGACACCGCGGCGAGGCTGGCCGCCATGCGGTTCGGCTACAAATTCCTCAATCAGCCGGAGGCGCTGATTCACGGCGATCTGCACTCGGGCTCCGTCATGGTGACCCCTACGGACACCCGTGTCATCGACCCCGAATTCGCCTTCTACGGCCCCATCGGCTTCGACCTCGGGGCATTTCTCGGCAATCTGCTGCTGAGCTGGTATTCGCAGGCAGGCCATGCCACGCCGGCGGATGACCGCGAGCACTACCGCCGCTGGATCCTGGAACAGGCCGGCGTCTTCTGGAGCACGTTTCACCAGCGTTTCCTGGCCCTGTGGGCGGAGCACGCCGGCGGTGACGCGTTTCCACCGGTGCTGTTCGGATCGGTCGGGCGGGACACGATCGAAGCCGCGCGCGAGCGCTACATGCACACCGTTTTTGCCGACATGATCGGCTTTGCAGCGTGCAAGATGATTCGCCGGATAGTCGGGTTCGCGCACGTCATCGATCTCGAATCCATCGACGATCCCCGGCGGCGCGCTGCTTGCGAAGCCGGCGCGCTCGCCATGGCACGCAAAATGCTGGCGCATCCGGCGCAATTTGAGTCGATGCCCAGCGTGGCCGAGGCCGTACGGCATGTCTGACCGCATACTGGTGTTCTACGGTTCCTACCGCTCCAATCGGATGGGTATCCGGCTCGCCGACTTCACCGCCGCCGAACTGCGAGGGCGCGGCAACGATGTCGAGCTGATCGACGCTCGCGCGGTAGGGTTGCCGATGCTCGACCGCATGTACAAGGAGTACCCGCGCGGAACCGCACCGACCGCCATGGAAGATCTGGCACGCAAGCTAGTCGCAGCGGACGCGTTCGTATTCGTAGTCGGAGAGTACAACTGGGGATTGCAGCCGGGGCTCAAGAATCTGACCGATCATTATCTGGAAGAGTGGTTCTGGCGGCCTGCGGCGCTCGCCAGCTACTCGGCTGGCCGACTGGCCGGCGCGCGCTCGAGCTACGCCTGGCATGCCACGCTGTCGGAAATGGGCATGGTGGTCATATCGAGCACCCTGACGGTTGGGCCGATCGGCGAGGCGCTGGACGCGGACGGCAAGCCCGTTGGCGAACAGGGTGCGCGCCTGCAGCGTGCCTTCCCGCGTTTTGCCGATGACCTGGCGTGGTGGACCGAGGCGGCCCGCACCCAGCGCGCGCGCGTCAAACCTCCCTATTAGATCGATTCCGGAGAAGCCACATGATGATCGACGTCCGCAGCGATACCGTAACGCAGCCCACGCCCGCAATGCTCGAGGCCATGCTGCAGGCGGAAGTCGGCGACGACGTCTACGGCGAAGACAAGACGGTCAACGAGCTGCAACGCCGGGCCGCCGAGCTCTTCGGGAAGGAAGCCGCGCTATTCTGTCCCAGCGGCACCATGTCCAACCAGATCGGCATCAAGGTGCACACGCAGCCCGGTGACGAGGTCATCTGCGACGAGATCGCGCATGTCTATCTCTATGAGGGCGGCGGCATCGCTGCCAATTCGGGCGCCTCGGTGCGGCTGCTGCGCGGAGACCGTGGCCGCTTTACGGCGGCGCAGGTACGCGACAGCATCAATCGACGGGACGATGCCCACCTGCCCTGGACCCGTCTGGTCGCCATCGAGAACACCGTCAATCGCGGCGGCGGTTGCTGCTGGGATCTGGCGGAGATCGCTCGCATCCGCACCGTCTGCTACCAGCACGGCGTGACCATGCATCTCGATGGCGCGCGGCTGTTCAACGCGCTGGTAGCACGCAATGAATCACCGCGCGATCATGGGCGGCTGTTCGATACCATCTCGATCTGCCTGTCCAAGGGATTGGGGGCGCCGGCGGGCTCGCTGCTACTGGGCTCGCGGGAACTCATTGCGCGCGCGCACCGGCAACGCAAGCTCATGGGGGGCGGCATGCGGCAGTCAGGCTACCTGGCGGCCGCCGGACTGTTTGCACTCGAGCACAACATCGCACGGCTGCGCGAGGATCACGCCAAGGCGCGCCAGCTCGAGGCCGAGCTGCGCTCACTGAGCTACGTCAGCGAAGTATTGCCGGTGGAAACCAACATCGTCATCTTCCGTCTCGACGAGCGCATCGGCACCGACGCGTTCCTGCAGCAGCTGCAACACCAGCAGGTGCGGGCCACGAGCATGGGTCGGCAGATCGTCCGCCTGGTGTTTCACTTGGACGTTGACGACGCGCAACTCGAGCTGCTGCTGCGGGCGCTGCACCGCGTGTCACTGCCGGGTTGAGACGGCGTCTTGGGTGCCGGCGGGGGTGCCGCGCATCGCCGGGGCGCCAATCGCTCCGGTGATCGCCGCCAGATCACGCAGCGCCAGGCTGTACATGCCAGCGTCCCGGACACGCGCCCACTGTGCAGTGAGTATCGTCCTGCCCTGCGCCAGATCGCCCAGGCGCACGCACGCGGCCACCGTCGCGACGGTCAGGTAGGTCACGCGCTTGGCGGGTTGACCGGCTGATGTCGCGAGCAGCAGTGCGCCGAGTTGCGCCATCCGGGCCGCATCCCGCCGCCCCATGGCCGCGAGCAGATCCACCCGGTTCCGGGGCTCACCAGCCAACGTCGCGTAACACGGAGTACTCTCGATCCTGCGCCAGATCTGCGTCTGTTCCTCGCGGCTCAGATACGAGGCCGTGGCCTCACTGAGCGCCTCCGCCGCGGCCAGCCATTGCGTCTGCCCGTCGGGCGCGACGCAACGTGCTGGCGCCATAGCCAGCCTCGCGATGCTCCTGGCCGATACGGGATCCAGGCCGTTGAGGTCGCCGCTCGCCATGGCATCCCGAATCTGGATTGCCCGGCGCACGAGCCCGTCCCGAAACAGCGCGCTGTTGGCAGCGGGTTCCACGGTCGGATCGGGTGGCACGGCACCTCCCAGCAGTTCGAGCACGGGGATCGGCAATACCGTGAGAGCCGGCAGATCGATGGCCGACTGCCGCAGGAAACGCGTACGCGCCGCATTCAGATCCACGTAAGGATAGAAATCGGAGTTCGGCGGCACCGGCATCGCCCGCATGAGTGCACCAATGGTGCGCGTGCTGCCCATCTCGCGCGACTTCAGATCGTTGGCCGACCGAATGCCGACACGCGCCAGTTCCGCCTGCATCATCGGTGATTGCAGCAGTGCGTCATCCGGCGCGCGCAGACTCGGAGCGCGCGTGGCAATGATCAGCATGTCGACATCGTCGACGTTGTAGATGGCATAGGCACCAAAATGCGGCGCCAGTGCATTGATAATCGAAGCGACTATCTGGGTATTGATCTCGTAGATCTGCATCCACTGGGCAAAATAGCCGTCGGGTGTCAGATAGTGCGTAATGCGCCCGTAGAACTCATCGGAAAAGAGCGTCGCCACCCCGCTGACCCAGGGGTTGGACGGCTCGGAAACGATCAGATCGTAGGGCGCGTGCGCACTCGCCAGGAAAGTCTTGGCATCGTCGAATACGATGTGACTGCGCGGATCCTCGAACACATTGCCGATGCGCGCCTCAAACCCAAAGCGCGCCCCCTGTACCATGAACGGCTCGATCTCGATGGAGTCGAGCCGCTGCACGCGCTCGCTCGACAGCAGCACGTGCGTAGTCAGTCCGGAGCCGAAGCCGATGTTGGCGACGCGCCGTGGATGGGGCTGCATGCTCAGCGGCAGCGCCGCCGCCATGACCATGGTCACCTCGTCCGGTGATGCTTGCCCCGGTCCCATCTCGATGGCGGCGTCGGGCTTGCCGTTGGTGGCTATCACCACCTGTCCGTTTTTCTCCACCACGCTGATCGTGGCGGTCTTGCCGTCACGCAGGTAGCGGACCTGGGCGCCTTCGGGCAGGGTCGCGACGCCGGTGCGATACACCCCGGAGGTCATGCGCAGCGGATCCAGGCGCACGGCGAACAGAGCGAACAGAAATGCGCCGAGACAGATCAGCGCCGTGACCCCGAACCGCAGCGGTATCGGCCGTCGCCCGGCGGCCAGACCCGAGGCGCCGAGTGCGATATGGATCCCGGCGCCGCTGAGGATCAGACCCTTGACACCAATCAGCGGCATCAGCACGTGGATGGCCAGCACCACGCCGACGATGGCGCCGAGTGTATTGGCCGCATAGACCGTACCGATCGCGCGCTCGCCACTGCCACGACGCATGAGCGCGTGCGTCAGCAGCGGCAACGTCATGCCGGCGCAGAAGGTCGCCGGAATCATGATCCCCGCCGCGATCAACTGGCTCGCCAGGTTGAAGTCGATGTAGCCCTGCTGGTCGCGGGGAAGGACGCGCAGAAACCATGCCATCAGATCGAATGTCTGGTTGTAGGCAGGCAGCGTCAATGCCGCCAGCGCCCCCATGACGATGAAGACGATTCCCAGGTGACGCACCGGATCGGATACCCGCTCGATGCGACGATGTACGGCGAGGCCGCCAAAGGCGAGACCCAGGATGAAGGCGCTCAGCATGAGTTCGAACGAATGGGTCGAGCTGCCGAGCACCAGGCTCAGCATGCGAATCCAGCCGAGTTCGTACAGGAACGCGGCGGCGCCGGTCAGAAATGCCGCCAGCGTAAGCCAGGTGGCCGCCCGATCGGCACCGGAAATCACATCTCCAGCCCCCAGGCCGGCTCCGGCGACGCTGCCGGCGCCAGCGGCCACGACAGAAGCGCCTTCTGCCGCGGATGCGGCGGCGAGTTCGGTATCGCCGCGCGAGGCCATCCACACCGCCATGGCCAGCAGGATGTTGAGAAGCCCTGCGGTCAGGATGGTTCCCGGCAGTCCCACCGCGCCGATCAGCACGAAGCCACTGACCAGCACTCCGACGGCCGCACCCAGGCTATTGGTGAAATACAGCATCGCCAGCGTTCTGCCGGGATGCTCCGGCCAGCGGCGGATCAGGCCTCCACTGATGAGCGGAAAGGTCATCCCCAGCAGCACCGACTGCGGCAGGATGAGGACGGCGCCGAGCGACCATTTGTACAGCTCCGTCAGCCATGGGCTGGAGAGGGCAGGTATGACGTCGGCGAACGAGAAGTCCGTTGCAGCGACGAACAGCGGATGGAACACCAACCCGAGAAGTCCGATGAGCCCTTCGACCAGCACGTAACCCGCTAGCAGCCGGCGGATGCGCCTGGACTGCTGCGCCACCAGCCACGAACCGAGCGCCATACCGCCCATATAAATGGCGAGCACTAACGCCTGTGCGTAGGCAGCGTGTCCCAGGAACAGCTGCAGGTAGTGCGACCAGATGGACTCGTAGATGAGCCCGGTAAACCCCGAGACGATGAAAACACCCAGCAGAAAGCGTCGCCGCAGGCGCCCGCCCCTCATGATACTAATACCATATATATTAATTACTTATGATGGATAATTAAATTGAGTAACCGATTCGCGGCGGCCGCCAGCCCGCGCTACTCTGCAACACATTGCCGTCGCTGATATTAAACTGCCGCGCCCGCTTGCATTAAGGCTCCATGCCCCCGAACCACGCCGCCACCATCGCCGCTCGCGGCGCATTCGCCGCTGGTGCCAGCTTCCTGCTCTGGGGTCTCTGGCCGCTCTACTGGCGGTCGATGGAGTCGGTGTCTGCTTTCGAGCTGATCGCGCACCGCATCGTCTGGTCGTTGCTGCTGCTGCTGCTGGTAATGCTGGCGCAGCGCTCATTGCCGCAGTTATGGAGTGCGTTCCGGGCCAGACGCGTGCTCGCCGGCGGCCTGCTCAGCGGCGTGCTGCTGGCGACGAACTGGACTATTTATGTATGGGCAGTCAATAACGGCCATGTCATCGACAGCAGCCTGGGCTATTTCCTGACACCGCTGCTCAACGTGGCGCTCGGCTATCTGTTTCTGCACGAGCGGCTGCGTATGCCGGAATGGACTGCGGTCGGCTTTGCGGTGGCGGGCGTTATGGTGCTGCTGCTGCGGGCCGCTCATCTACCCTGGATCGCGCTCAGCCTTGCCTGCAGCTGGTCACTCTATGGCGTGCTCAAGAAACAGTCGTCGCTCGGACCGATCCCCGGCCTGGCGCTGGAGGCCCTGCTGCTATCGCCCGTGGCCGGCACACTGCTGCTCTGGCGCATCCACAGCGGCCAGAGTGCCTTCGCTCAGGCCAACCCCGAACTGGATGTGCTGGTGCTGGCCTCCGGCGTGCTGACGACGGCGCCACTGCTGCTGTATGCCTACGGGGTGCGCCGCATCAGGCTCGCGACCGTGGGGCTACTGCAGTACATCGCGCCGAGCGTGCAGTTCGTGCTCGGGCTCTGGCTCTACAACGAACCGTTTGATGCCCCCCGCCTGCATGCCTGCGTCCTGATCTGGTGCGGCCTGGCGATCTACACGGCCGACAGCTTCTGGAGCCAGCGGGCACGCTTTCGTCCCGCAGCCAACACGGCCAACGCGGCCTGATGGCGCAAGGCCCGCGGGACCCCGCCGCGGTGGGTCCTAGAGTTCTTCGAGCTTCACCATCGCCTCCGGATCTACCCGGCCGTTACGGACCGCCACGCCGTCGCTGCGAAGCCGGCGCGCCTGCTCGCGGTACTGATGCGAGGATTGCGCAAATGTGATGCGGCCGCCCGCGGCGACCACCCGGTGCCACGGCAGATTCATGCCCGGCGGCGTCACGCGCAGCGCGTAGCCGGCCTGACGGGCACCACGCGCGAGCCCTGCGGCGCGCGCCAGATCTCCATAGGTCGTCACCCGGCCACGCGGGATCATGGCGACGATGTCCCAGATGGTCTGCAGCACCGGATGATTGTCAGCGCGGGAGCGCGCGTGCGCATTCGCCTTTTTCCGCCTGCCGGGCATGCGGTCAATTTAGGCCCGCGCGCCGCGGCAACACAAATCGCCCCGAACTGTAACGAATCGGGCACATAATTCCCGCCGGGCTTCGCCGTAGTGACTAGGCGGCTCGAGCTCAATGCGACCAAAGCGCAATACCGGCGGCCGGTTAGGGAGTCGCAGGATTCCAAGCGATAATACAAATAGCGACCAAAAACCATTAGGAAAACAGGAGTCGTACCGTGGCCACAAGCACCCTGCCCTACCAGTCGGGCGTCGATAAGGCGCATCGCCGGGTCATCTTCGCCTCCAGCCTTGGAACCGTATTTGAGTGGTACGACTTCTACCTGTATGGGTCGCTGGCCGCGATCATCTCGAAACAGTTCTTCTCCGGCGTCAATGAAACCACCGGTTTCATCTTCGCGCTGCTGGCATTTGCTGCAGGATTCGCGGTCCGTCCGTTTGGCGCCCTGGTGTTTGGCCGTCTCGGAGATCTGGTCGGTCGCAAGCACACCTTTCTCGTCACCATCGTCATCATGGGCCTCTCCACCGCGCTGGTCGGGGTACTGCCGAGTTATGCCAGCGCAGGTGTCATCGCTCCAGTCGCGTTGATCGGATTGCGCCTGCTGCAGGGACTCGCGCTGGGCGGCGAATACGGCGGCGCAGCCACCTATGTCGGCGAGCACGCGCCGCCCGGCAAGCGCGGCCTGTATACCAGCTGGATCCAGACTACCGCGACTCTCGGACTGTTCCTGAGCCTGCTGGTCATCCTGCTGTGCCGAAACTGGCTCGGCGCCGCGTTCGATAGCTGGGGCTGGCGCATTCCGTTCCTGGCCTCGATCCTGCTGCTGGGCATCTCCGTGTACATCCGCATGCAACTCGCCGAGTCGCCGGTGTTTCTCGAGATGAAGGCCGCCGGTACCCGCTCGACCGCACCTCTGACCGAGTCGTTCGCCCGCTGGGGCAATCTGCGCCTGGTGATCCTGGCGCTGCTCGGCGCCACCGCGGGACAGGCGGTGGTCTGGTACTGCGGTCAGTTCTATGCGCTGTTCTTCCTGACGCAGGTGCTGAAGGTCGCGGCGCAGCCCGCCAACCTGCTGATCGCTGGAGCGCTGCTGATCGCGACGCCATTCTTCGTCGTATTCGGCAGCCTGTCGGACCGCATCGGCCGCAAGAAGATCGTGCTGGCGGGCTGCCTGATCGCCGCCGTCACCTACGTGCCGATCTTCAAGGGTCTCACGCATTACGCGAACCCCGCCATCGAGAGCGCCTCCAACCACGCGCCGGTGACGGTGCTAGCGGATCCGAGCGCGTGCTCGTTCCAGTTCGATCCGGTGGGCAAGAAGAAATTCGTGCAGTCGTGCGACATTGCCAAGGCGGCGCTGGCCAAGGCCGGCGTGCCCTATCGCAACGAGGCGGCTGCCGTCGGCAGCGTGGCGCAGGTCCGCATCGGCGATGCGCCACCGATGGCCTCGGTCGAGGGCGGCAGCATGACTGCTGCGGACTTCAAGACCGCTTCGGAGGCTTTCTCGAAGTCGCTGACCGGCGCGTTGAAAGAAGCCGGCTATCCCACCAAGGCGGATCCGGATCGGATCAACTACCCGATGGTGCTGCTGCTGCTCGTGATCCTGGTGATCTACGTCACCATGGTCTACGGCCCGATAGCCGCCTGGCTGATCGAGTTGTTCCCTGCGCGAATCCGCTACACCTCGATGTCGCTGCCCTATCACATCGGCAACGGCTGGTTCGGCGGCTTCCTGCCGACCGTGTCGTTTGCCCTGGTGGCACTCAGCGGCGATATCTACTACGGACTGCGCTATCCGATCATCATTGCGCTCATGACCCTGGTCATCGGCGCGGTGGCGCTGCCGGAGACCAAGGATCGCGCACTGGGCTGAACCCCTTACTCCGCGTCGTCAGGCAGCCGCCTGAGCCCGCTCGGATCGAGCGCCAGTCATAGTCAGGTTCTGACCCCGGCGCGATTCCGCGGCGGCTGAGCCGGCTTGGAGTAACATAGTCCCCTCTCGGGGTAACGCTCGCCTTCGTCGTCGGTGTGCGACAATGGGCGGTTTCCCGCCATTACGCTCAGGATCCCTGCCGCATGACCGAGTCATGGACGAACTGGGAGGGCGAGGTCATCAACCGCAGCTTTGCCCTGCGCCGCTACCTTGGCGGCTCGGAGCACAGCGGTGTATTCCTCACCGATCGCCC
This sequence comes from Steroidobacteraceae bacterium, assembly GCA_049584935.1. GTDB lineage: Bacteria > Pseudomonadota > Gammaproteobacteria > Steroidobacterales > Steroidobacteraceae > FEN-1191. The sequence goes on along the minus strand of JBAUYT010000264.1, from coordinate 6,728 downwards.
GGAACACGAACTCAAGGCCGCCATCAAGCTGGTACCGGTCGATCCGGCCATGGCGGAAGCCCGGGTCGCGAACTGGCGATCCGTTGCGACACTGTCGCATCCACACCTGATGCGCGTGTTCGATGCCGGGCAGGTGACCCGGGCGGGTCAGTGCTACGTGTTCGTCGTCATGGAATACGCCGACGAAACCCTCGCCGAGCTGCTGCCCCAACGCGCGCTCTCGGCCGACGAAGCGCGAGCGATGTTGCCGCCTGTGCTCGATGCGCTGGCCTTCCTGCATGGCCGTAATCTGGTGCTGGGGCAGGTCAAGCCGTCCAATATCGTGGTGGTGCAGGACCAGGTGAAACTGGCGGCGGATACGGTCCAGCCACCGGGCCGCCTGGCTGGCGTCACCGCGTCGGTGTATGCGGCGCCGGAGGCCCGGGGTGGACAGTTCTCGCGCGCCAGCGACGTCTGGTCGCTGGGCATCACCATCATCGAGGCGCTCACCCGTCACCCGCCGTCCTCGGCCGACGGCCGGCCGGGAGTAGCGTCTCTTTCAGCGGAGCTGCCACGCGATTTCGTCAGCCTCGTGGTCCGCTGCCTGAACCCAAATCCCTCGGTGCGACCGTCACCACAGCAGCTCAAGGCCTGGATCACGGGAGACGCCAATGGGGCGGGCGCCGCCGGCGCGCTGAGTCCGGAGGCGTTCGGGGGCACCGGCCAGGCCGCGACGCGGGAACCGGCAGCCGCTGCTCCTGAGCGGGTAACGCCGGTGACGCCCCTGCCCGCACCGGTGCGAGGACACGAGCCCGCGGCGCCGCCGCGCCATCAATCGCCACCACAGGGTTCGCTGGCACGCCGCCGCGCCAGCGCCGTGCCTCGGCACTCCTTCGGACCGTATGTCGCAGCCGCGGTCGTGCTGGCACTGGTGTGGGCAGGCTCGCGTCTGCTTCATGGACAACATCCGGTTGCCAAGACCGCCGGTGGCGCCTCTCCAGCCGAACCATCGCCCGCCCCGCTATTACCGGGCCCGGCGGCGCCAGCGCCCGAGGCGTTGTCGCCTGCGCCGGCGGTAGTCGCGCCGCCTGCATCCGCCCGCTCGGACATCCCAGGCGTGCTGCACCAGGTGCCGCCACTGGTCGCACGCAGTGCCGCTGATACCATCCGCGGCCGCTTCGGCGTCGTGGTCCGGGTGACCGTCAATCGTTCCGGCAATGTCGTCGACGAGTCTCTCGAGGATGCCGGTCCGAGCAAATATTTCGCGCGCGTCGCGAGTGCGGCCGCACGGCAGTGGACGTTCGTCCCGGATAGCCAGAGCTCGCGGCAGTGGCTGCTCAGATTCGAGTTCAGCCGCGATCAGACATCTGCCACCGCCGAAGCGGTCGCGCCGCCCTGAACGGGTCCGCAATGCGAATCGCAACGCTGGCACTGATGGTCGCCAGCTGTGTGGCGGCGTTGCCGCCAACGGCTGCAAACGAATCGCCGGCGCACGGCGACAAGCTGCCCGAGATCGGCACTCATATGCCCGACGGCACGGTGTACGCCGGACTGTCCATGACGACCGGCAAACCCGAGTTCGTGCGCGCAGGCGGTAGCCGCATGCCCGACGGCAGCATCTATGCAGGCATTTCGCCCGACTCCGGGCAACCGCTGTACACCACTCCCGAGGACGCGCCGGTACTGCCCTGGGACGAGGCGCAGCGCTACTGCCGGAAGCTCTCCGCCGGCGGTCACCGTGACTGGCACGTTCCGAGCCTGGGAGAGCTGGCCATGCTGTACAACAATCGTGCCGATATCGGCGGCTTCAATCAGACCGGCCTCATCGGCAACGCGCCCGGCTACTACTGGAGCTCGCTCGAGGTGACGAGCGCCACCGCCTGGGGACAGCGCTTCAATGACGGCTACCACGAGGACTACAGCAAGCAGCGCAACTCGCTGCTGCGCTGTGTGCGTTCCTGACCGTCGTGATGCGGCCGCGCCCCCCTCTCAAAACCTCACATTGAGCTGCGTTCCATAGGTCCGCGGCTGGTTGGTCGAGTAGCGGACCGTCTGCGGAATATTGAACTGGAAGCTGGTGTTGTTGGCCGAGATCAGCGCCACCTCGTTGGTCAGGTTCTCGACGAACAGGTTGACCGACCACTTCTCGTGCTCGACGATCAGGTGTAAGTTGGCGATGTTGTAGCTCGGCAGGTCGTAGCCGAAATAGTAGGCCACGTCGGTCGAGGGTCCGACGAAGGTGTCGTCGAAGCGCGCCGTCAGCTTGTAATCCGGCACGATCTCCCGGCTATAGGTCAGCGAGCCGCTGACATTGTCCTTGGCCACGTTCAGGATTGGCACCGTGCAGTTGCCGGTGGCCGGGCATGGGCGGCCACCGAGCCCTGAATTCAGCGGATAGCCACCGGCATCCGGGGTATTCGCCACGCCCGACAGATAGCTGTTGAAGGACGGGGTCGGCGAGGTGATCTTCGAATCCACATACGAGCCACCGAACTGCACCGTCAGCTCGTCGGTCAGCCTGGCGTTAATCTCGAGTTCCGGCCCATAGGCCCGGCCATCGCCGGCGTTGTTGTAGTACTGATAGCCGCAGGGCAGCGTGATGACCTGCTGCACGCCCTGCCAGCGGATGTAGTAGACGTCGCCATTGATCGTCAGGCGATTGTCGAGCAGCTTGGCCTTTTCACCGACCTCGTAGTTGTAGGCCGAGTCGGGACCGAACTGCAGTACACCGGCCTGGCAGTTGATCGGCGGCTGCGTCGGTACGATCTGGTTTGCGCCACCGGGCCGGAAACCCTTGGAGAAGGTGGCGTATAAATTCAGATCGTGATTGGGCTCGTACGAGAGATTCACACGCGGGTTGAAACCCTTGTCCGAAGCGCGCGTGATGAAGACCGGAGAAACGGTCTGGTTGTTATAGGGCGCATCCAGGCCCCACGAAAACTCGTGCTGCTCGCTGTGGTACTCGTACCAGCGCAGCCCCGCGGCGAGCTTCCATTGATCGGTGATCTTGTAGGAGCCGTCGGCAAACAGCGCAAACTGCTTGACCCAGTAGGGGTTCCACGAGGTGAAGTACGAGCCGTCGTAGTTATTGTTCGCAACCAGCGGCCCACCGGTGTAGACGAGGCCAGGAGTGCTGCTTATCTCATTCCACACCGACTTCAGGCCATCATAGAAAGCGCCACCCACCCAGTGCCACGGGCCCACGTCGTGCGAAGTCAGCCGCAGCTCCTGGGCAAACTGATGCGATGGGTCATTCTCGTAGTAGGTAACGGGTGCCAACGGCGCGGCTCCGCCGTTCGAGTAATACAAGGACTCGGATGCATCCTCTCCCTGCTTGCTCTGGCGCGTGAAATAGCTGGTGGCGCTGGTCAGGTCGGCGAATCCCAGATTGGCGTTGAGCGTCAGCCCGTAGATCTGCACGTCATCGTGCAGACTTTCGCGCTGCGGAAATACCTCGTAGTGCGCGTCATAGACCTTGCCCGGCGAGGCGCTGGTCGGCGAGCCATCGAGCAGATCGTAGCCGCCCATGTACAGGCTCTGATCCATCACGAACAGCGATGCCGAGAAATCCTCGCTGGGCTTGAACAGCAGTGTCGCCCGGCCGTTCCACTGCCGCTCGTAGTTGGCTCGCGGAATGTTGCTTTCCACTGGTGCGTTGTAGACCTGCTGCTGCAACTGCGCCGCCGTCAGATTCTTGTTGAGCAGAGCCGCGGCCGCGTCCGGCACGTTGACGGACGTCAGGTTGATCCAGCCGCTGCGGTAGACATCGCCGCCGACCACGCGCAGCGCCATCACCTCGCCCAGCGGCAGGTTCAGCATCAGGTTGCCACTGTAGTTGCCGCCACCGCCCTGGGTTTCCGATCCCATGACCTGCGCCGAACCCTCGAACTGGCCGAGCTTGGGCTGGGCGGTAACGATCTTGACGGTACCGCCCATGGAACCGGACCCGTACAGAGTACCCTGCGGGCCGCGCAGCACCTCGACGCGATCGACGTCGTACAGCCCCGGGTCGATGACCACCTTACCGGACTGCGACAGTGCCGGCGGCGACAGCGGGATCTCATCCAGGTAGAAGCCGACTGTGGGTGCCGCGCCGCCGTTCGATGCCAGGCCGCGGGCATCGTATTCCGTCAACCCGGGACCTGCCGATCGCACCGAGATGCCGGGTACATCGCGCGCGATTTCCTGCACGCTGGTGATGCCCTGTGTCTCGAGCTGGTTGCCGCTCAGGGCGGAGATGCTGATGGGTGTGTCCTGGATGGTGGACTTCACCTTCTCCGCGGTGACGACGATTTCGGTGAGGCCACCTTCATCGGCAGAGGTATCCGACGCCTGCGCCGCAGTGGCATTCGGCGAGTGCGCCATCGCCAACAGCAGACTCGCGCCGCCGGCAAGCAAGCTGCCTCGGCAGCAATGATGCAGAGCGCGCTGACACGCGACAGTCGAACCATGGAGTGTTGTTGTCATGATCACCGGCTCCCCTTCGGTGAGTGAAGAATAGTGCGCTATACGAAAATCATAACAGCCCTGGAGGCCAAAGCACGCATCGCGTCGTATTAGTGCAACGCGGACGTCTCAGGCACCGGATCAGTGCGCATCGCATCAGCCACGGCTCGCCTCAGTCCGCGCGTCGGGCCGAGATGATCTTCACCGGGCTGGCGATCATCTGGCCCTTCATGACTCCCTCGCCGGCATCCGGCGAGCGCGGCTGCTCGAGGATGGCACGCACCACGTCCATGCCGGCCACGACATGACCGAACACCGCATAGCCGGGATCACCGCCATCCGGCTGCGCATCCAGGGATACCAGATCTCCCACGACAATGAAGAAATCAGCTGTTGCAGTTCCCGGCTCGGCGCGCGCCATCGAGATGGCGCCGTCGACGTGACTCAGGCCGGTGACGCTGGTCGGCTCGTGTGCGATGGGTTTGAACACCCGCCTGGGATTGCCTTGCAGGCCGCCCTGGATGAGGCCGTATTGCCCCTCGTCGCCCACCTTCATGGCCCGGTAGAAGCCGCTGCCGTCCAGGCGTTTCTGGTCGACATACCTGAGGAAATTGGCGGTGGTGATGGGTGCGTGCTCGCTCTCGAGCGCGAGCACGATGTCTCCCAGAGCGGTATGCAGCACCACCTTGACGGTGGCGGCCGGAGCAGGCGCCGGGGCCACCGCATTGGCCAGTCCGCCCGGCTCCACTGGGGCAGCCGATGCAGCGCCGGGGTCCTGGCCGAAGGCGCTGCCGGCCCCTGATACGCATAGAAACCACCCCCAGAGCGCCCAATGCAGCGGCCAACCGCGTCTCAACGTCGATCCTCCCTGCTTCGCCTGCTGCCATTGTGCCCCGATCGCCGATTTTCTGTAATCATGGTGGTGGGGGAGCGATGGCCAATCCGAATCCGGCGGGAAGCGCGCGCACCGTGATTGAAATCCGCGCGATCGATTACGTGCCCGAGCAGGAGCGGCACGGTGGACTCGCCAGCCAGTTCACCCTCTGGCTTGCAGCCAATCTGCAGATTACGGCCATCGTCACCGGCGCGCTGGCCGTGGTCTTCGGCGGCGACGTTTTCTGGTCACTGATCGCGCTGCTGATCGGCCAGTTGATCGGCGGCGCGGTCATGGCGCTGCATGCCGCGCAAGGCCCGCAGCTTGGCCTGCCGCAGATGATCTCCAGTCGGGTCCAGTTCGGCATCTACGGCGCGATCCTGCCCATCGTGGCGGTGTGCCTGATGTACATAGGCTTCTCCGCCAGCGGCAGCGTGCTGGCGGGTCAGGCCCTGGGCCAGCTCCTGCACCTGGATGACGGCGTGTGCATCGTGCTGTTCGGCGCCTTCATCGTCGCCGTGACGTTGTGCGGCTATCGGGTCATCCACGCACTCGGGCGCATTGCGAGCGTGGTCGGAGTACTGGCCTTCGGCTACATGTTTGCCCGGCTGTTTGCGGCCCACGACATCGCCTTGCTGCTGGCGCAACGGCATTTCTCGCTGGCGCAATTCCTGCTGTCGATGTCGCTCTCGGCCTCGTGGCAGATTGCCTACGGTCCGTACGTGGCCGACTATTCGCGCTACCTGCCGCGCAATACCTCGGTGCCCAGGGTGTTCTGCGCGGTGGGCCTGGGCTCGGTCATCGGCGCGCAGGTCTCGATGACCTTTGGCGTGCTGGCAGCGGCCTTGGCCGGAAAGCAGTTCGAGCACCACGAAGTGGCGTACATCGTCGGCCTGGGCTCGAGCGGTGCGGCCGCGGGCCTGCTGTATTTCAGCATCGCCTTCGGCAAAGTCACGGTCACTGCTCTGAATGCCTATGGCAGCTTCATGTCGATGGCGACCATGGTCAGTGCCTTCCGCCACGGTCTACGCATCCCGATGCTACAGCGCCTCTGCTACATCCTGGCCGTGGTTGGCGCATCCATTCTGCTGGCACTCATCGGCCGTCACTCCTTTTTGAAGGTGTTCGAGTCCTTCATCCTCTGCCTGCTGGCGGTATTCACGCCGTGGAGCGCCATCAATCTCATCGACTTCTACTGCTTCACACGCTCACGCTACGACGTGCCCGCGCTGTCCGACCCTGACGGCCGCTATGGCCGCTGGAACCTGACCGCCATCTCGATCTACCTGGCAGGCATCGCGGTTCAGATCCCGTTCCTGTCGACGTCGTTCTTCACCGGGCCGCTGGTCGAGCCGCTCGGCGGAGTCGATATCTCCTGGATCCTCGGCCTGCTGGTGCCTGGCATGCTCTACTACCTATTGGGACGGGC
>JBAUYT010000263.1:0-15358 GCA_049584935.1 Steroidobacteraceae bacterium | reverse complement strand
GCAGTGGTCGGCTCACGCACCTATTTCGAAAGACGTAAGCGACCGCAGACGCCTCGTGACCTGATGGCGCATGACTGCATAAACCTGCGCCTGCCGACCCACGGAGGTTTGTATGGCTGGGAATTCGAGAAGAATGGCCGCGAGGTCAAGGTGCATGTCGAAGGGCAGCTGGTCTTCAACAACCTCGCCCTGCGCCTGGGTGCAGCGCTGGCCGGCCTCGGACTCGCGTATCTACCGGAGGACCAGGTGCAGGCGGACGTCGCCACGGGACGGCTGATACGGGTGCTGGCGGACTGGTGTCCACCGTTCCCCGGCTATCATCTCTACTATCCGAGTCGCCGCCATTCCTCGCCCGCATTCGCCGTGTTGGTCGAGGCTTTGCGTTATCGACGCTGATCGGGGGGATGATTGATGCCGTCATTGCGCCTCTGAGGACGCGCAATGCACTCACAGGCATGGTCTGTTACTTTCTTCCCGTCTGGCCGGGCTGTGCGGGATCGGGGGTCTCACGAGTAAGGCCGCCCTGCTCGATGGCCGACAGTACCTGCTCGGTATCGGTGGCTTCCTGCAGCGCGGAGGCCTGCGGGTCGTGGCGGTCCCCAAGCGGTGTCCTCCAGCTCGCGTTCGCAAACGACTATACCACTCTATCCCACCACAGTATAATTATACCGGCACAGATAATTGAGTATGATCCATGCTGAAATCCAGGGATCTTTGGCATTTTGCGCGTCCCGCGCTTGCCCGGCAGTATCTCAGGGAATTCGCCGTCGGACTGGTGGCCGCACGCGCGCTGTTTGCGCGGCGACGTATGGGCAAGTCGGAGTTCCTGGAAATGGACCTGATGCCGGAAGCCCGGCGGCAGGGCTACCTTACGGCATATCTCAATCTCTGGCAGGCGCGCAGTTCGCCGACGCAGGCGCTGGCAGCGGCTCTGGGCAGCGCGCTTCGCCCTAAGGGCCTGAAGAAGCTGCTGAAGCTGCTCAAATCGGTCAAGAGCGTCAAGGCCTCGGCTGGATTCAAGGGCATCACGGAAGGCCGCATCGAAGCCGAGTGGGCTGGCCTCGACCGCAAGCAAGCGGCACCGCTGCTGGTCAGCATCCTCGAGGAACTGCCGCAGGACTCACCCACGCTGCTGATCCTGGATGAAGCGCAGGTGCTGGCACAGAAGGAGCACCACGAACTCGCCTTCGCGTTGCGCGCCAACCTGGACAGCCGCAAGAACTCGATCAAGGTGGTGTTTGCCGGCAGCTCCGAGGCAACCCTGCGGCAGATGTTCGGTCGGGCGCGCGAGCCGTTCTACAACTGGGCGCCGCTGGTGCCGTTTCCCTTGCTGGGCGAGGACTTCGTGCTGGCACTCACAGAGATCGTCAACGGCCTGTCTCGCTACCCGCTAAAGGCAAAGGAAGCACTGGAGGCGTTCGAACGTCTGCAGCGTACGCCCGAGTTCTTCCGCCGCTACCTGAACCGCTATCTGGCCTATGCCAGTGAAGGATCGCGGGCGGCGCTGGACGACACCCTGGCGCACGTCTATCACGCCGAGGAGTACGCGCAGCAGTGGCAGCTGCTGGCACCGCTGGACCGGGAGATGCTGCTGCTGCTGGCGGGCGGGACCGCCGATCTGTTCTCCGAGACCGCCCGGCGCGCGCTGGCGCGCTCATTGGCGGAGCGGCAACCGGTCAGCAATTCCGCCGTGCAGAAGGCGCTCGGGCGGCTGCAATCGCTGGACGTGCTGGTGCGCATCGAGCGCGGCCACTACGATTTCCAGGACGAGGTATTCGGCGAATGGATCCGGCGCCGGACGGAGAATTGAACGGCTCCGATCTACAATCGAACGGGTCGGACCGTGCCCGAATGCGCCGCGACCACCAAATGCCTGCCCGAGGCGGGAACGCCGACGAGATGAATTCATCCAATTGGATATGAGTAGCTCGCTCCAACCGCGCCGGCTCGTCGGGGCGCTCGGTGTGGCCGCCGCTGTGACACTGACCGGATGCGCCAGCTACCGCAGGTGCGGCTATGCCGGCTGCCCCGGAGATGCGGAAATAACCGCCCAGTTCAACGCGCTGCTCCGGCAGCACCCGGCGCTGGAAGCGCCGAACACGGTGCGGGCCCACACCGTAGACCGAGTGGTCTATCTCTACGGCCAGGTCGATACCGAGCTCGAGCGCTCCGAAGCCGAAGAGCTGGCGCACCAGGTCGCGGGCGTCACCCGCGTGGTGGACTCGATCAATTTCTCGTTCGAGGGCCGCTGACCGGCCGGTCAGCGTTGACGGTGCAGCACGTAGTCGGCGAGCTCGCCGGCTGCAACCTCAGGCGAAAGCCGCGCCATGTCCAGGTGCAGCTCCGGGCTCTGCGGCGGCTCGTACGGCGAATCGATGCCGGTGAAGTTCTTGAGCTGGCCGGCCCGCGCGCGCTTGTAGAGTCCCTTGACGTCACGGCGCTCGACCTCGGCCAGCGGCGCATCGACGAATACCTCGATGAACTCATCCTCGGCGAACAGCGCGCGCGCCGCCCGCCGCTCGGCACGGAACGGCGAAATGAAAGCCACCAGCACGATCAGTCCGGCATCGACCATGAGCCTGGCGACCTCGGCGACGCGCCGGATGTTCTCGACACGGTCCTGCTCGGTGAAGCCAAGATCCTTGTTGAGACCGTGACGGATATTGTCGCCATCGAGCAGGTAGGTGCGCCGGCCCATGGCATGCAGCCGTTTCTCGACCAGGTTGGCGATGGTGCTCTTGCCCGCACCGGAAAATCCAGTCATCCAGACTACCGTGGGCCGCTGGTTGTTGAGTGCCGCGCGTGCGTGCTTGTCGATGTCGTGCGTCTGCCAGTGGACGTTCTGCGAGCGGCGCAAGGCAAAGGTGAGCGTGCCGGCCGCCACCGTGTCGTTGGTGATGCGATCGATGAGGATGAAACCGCCGAGATCCCGGCTGTGCTCGTAAGGTTCAAATGCAATCGGCCGATCGAGCTCCAGCTCGCATACGCCCACCTCGTTGAGCTCCAGGCGCTCGGCCGCGGAGTGCTGCCAGGTGTTGATGTCGATGCGGTACTTGAGTGGTGCCACGATGGCGCCAACCGTAGTGGTGCCGATCTTCATCTTGTATGAGCGGCCCGGCAGTACCGCGTTTGCATGCAAAGCCACCAGCGTCGCCTCGAACTGCGAGCCCACGGAAGCCGGTGCATCGGCGTCGGCGAGCACGTCGCCGCGGCTCAGATCGATCTCGTCCGACAGCGTCAGCGTTACCGACTGGCCGGCCACGGCGCGCGGCAGCGATCCATCGGCCGTGACGATGGCGGTGACGCGACACTCCCGTCCCGAAGGCAGCGCCCGCACGCGGTCTCCGGGATGCACCGCGCCGGCCGCGATGCGCCCGGCATAGCCGCGGAAATCCAGGTGCGGGCGATTGACCCACTGCACCGGCATACGGAACGGTGCCGCCGCTGGTGCCTCGATACGCACGGTCTCGAGCAGCTCGAGCAGTGCGGGACCTGAGTACCAGGGCATGCGCGCGCTGCGCGCGCTGACGTTGTCACCATCCACCGCCACCATCGGGATGGCAGTCACCGCCTGGTGAGGCAGATGCACGGCAAGTTCCCGGTATTCGCGCTCGATGGCCTGGAATCGCTGCTGCGAGAACTCCACCAGGTCCATCTTGTTGACCGCCAGCACCGCGTGGCGAATGCCGAGCAGCGAGATCAGATGGCTGTGGCGACGCGTCTGCACCAGCAGGCCCTTGCGCGCGTCGATCAGGATCACCGCCAGATCCGCAGTGGACGCGCCCGTCACCATGTTGCGCGTGTACTGCTCGTGGCCGGGCGTGTCGGCGACGATGAAACGCCGCCTGGGCGTGGCGAAGTAGCGGTAGGCGACGTCGATGGTGATGTTTTGTTCGCGCTCGGCCGCCAGGCCGTCGAGCAGCAGTGCGAAATCGAGCTGCTGACCGCGCGTGCCGGCCGTGCGCGAGGCTTCGACCAGCGCGCTGAGCTGATCCTCGAGCAGCAGCTTCGAGTCGTACAGCAGCCGGCCGATCAGGGTCGATTTGCCATCGTCGACCGAGCCGCAGGTGATGAATCGCAGCAGATTCGAAGCAGGCGCATCGCCCATCAGAAGTAGCCTTCCTGCTTCTTCTGTTCCATGGAGGCGGTGCTGTCGTGGTCGATTACGCGCCCCTGCCGCTCGGACTGATTGCTGGCCGTGAGCTCGGCGATGATGTCGCCGAGCGAGCTGGCCGTGCTCTCGACGGCGCCGGTCAGCGGATAACAGCCCAGCGTACGGAACCGCACGCGCAGGCGTTCGGGCCGCTCGCCGGCCGCCAGCGGCATGCGCTCATCGTCCACCATGATCAGCGTGCCGTTGCGGCGTACCACCGGTCGCTCGGCCGCAAAATACAGCGGCACGATCGGAATGTTCTGCTGCTGGATGTATTGCCAGACGTCCAGTTCGGTCCAATTGGACAGCGGGAACACGCGGATGCTTTCGCCGTCACGTTTATCGGTGTTGTACAGGCTCCAGAGCTCGGGGCGCTGGTTCTTTGGATCCCAGCGATGCTGCGCGGTGCGGAACGAGAACACGCGCTCCTTGGCGCGGCTCTTCTCTTCGTCCCGGCGCGCGCCGCCGAAGGCGGCGTCGAACTGGTAGTGATCCAGCGCCTGCTTGAGCGCCTGGGTCTTCATGACATCCGTGTGCACCTGCGATCCGTGCGTGAACGGATTGATGCCCTGCCGGACGCCGTCGGCGTTGATATACACCAGCAGTTCCATGCCGCTGTCGCGCGCCATTGCCTCGCGGTAGGCATACATGTCGCGGAATTTCCAGGTGGTGTCGACATGCAGCAGCGGAAACGGCGGCACCGCCGGATAAAAGGCCTTGCGCGCCAGGTGCAGCATCACGGCGCTGTCCTTGCCGAGCGAGTGCAGCATGACCGGCTTGCGGCATTCGGCCACGACCTCGCGCAGGATGAAGATGCTTTCGGCTTCGAGCCGCTGCAGATGTGTCAACGCGTCAATCACAGGTCGCAAACTAGCATGGTCCTCGCGGAACCGGCGCTATACTGGCGTGTAATAAGTATAGATCCTGTGATAGCGGCATCGTGAGAGCAGCGACAATCCGGCCTGAGGTGGGAAATGGCCGAGCATGATCAGATGGAATACGACGTCTGCGTGGTCGGTGGCGGCCCCGCGGGACTTTGCTGTGCCCTGCGTCTGAAGCAGCTGCAGCCCGACAAGAGCGTCTGCGTACTGGAGAAGGCCTCGGCGCTGGGCGCGCAGTCGATTTCGGGCGCCGTGCTCGAGCCCGGCCCGCTCGAGCAGCTGCTGCCTACCTTCCGCAGCGACTACAGCGGCATGAAAGTGCCCGCTGCCGTCGACGACGTGCGACTCATGACACGCAGCGGCTCGCTGCGTCTGCCCGACTGGATGGTGCGGATGTCACCTCTCAACAATCACGGCAATTGCATCGTCTCGCTGGGCCAGCTGGTGCCCTGGATCGGATCGCAGGCGGAGGCGGCCGGTGTCGACATATTCCCCGGATTCGCGGCGGCCGAGCCACTCTACGACCAGCAGGGCGCCGTCAAGGGCGTACGCATCGGCGACATGGGCGTCAATCGGGATGGCAGCCACGGACCCAACTATGCCCCGGGTGCCGATATCATTGCGGCCACTACGGTCCTGGCCGAGGGCGCGCGCGGCTCCATAGCCAAGCAGCTCATCGCGCGTTACGGACTTGCCAGCGATCACGACCCGCCGACTTTCGGCCTCGGTTTCAAGGAGCTCTGGCAACTGCCAGCCGGCCGGGTGACTCCGGGCCGCATCGAGCACTCGTTTGGCTGGCCACTCGATCCGGCCACCTACGGTGGCAGCTTCCTCTATCACTTGGACCATGATCGGGTGTACGTCGGCTATGTGGTCGGGCTCAACTACGAGGATCCACGTCTGAGCCCGTTCGAGACCTTCCAGCAGTTCAAACACCACCCGCGCATCAAACCGCTGCTCCAGGGCGGCGAGATCCTTGCGGCCGGCGCACGCGCGATTGCGGCCGGCGGCTTTCAGTCGCTGCCGACACTCGAGATGCCGGGCGCCCTGCTGATCGGCGATGCCGGCGGTACGCTCAACGTTTTCAAGATCAAGGGCATCCACCAGGCCATCCGTTCGGGCGTGCTGGCCGCCGAACACCTGGTCGAAGCCGGCTCGAGCGCCGGCTTCGACGCCCGCAGGCGCGGCTCCGCGGGTCACCGCGAGCTGCGCTCGGTGCGCAACTTCAAGCCGGCGTTCAAGCGCGGCCTGTACCTGGCCATGGCCAACGCCGGCCTCGAGATCCTGACGCGCGGCAATACGCCCTGGACGCTGCACAACTCGGCCGATGCGCCGGCGCTGCGCAAGCTCGATGAATACCTGTCGCCCGATCGCGGCTGGGTGACACGCACACTGCCACCGCGGGATCGGGTGTCGTCGGTGTTCTTCGCTGGCAATGCACACGATGAAAACCAGCCGATCCACCTCAAGGTCGCGGATACCTCGATCTGCGCAGACCGTTGCGCCCGCGAGTTCGGCAACCCCTGTCAGAACTTCTGCCCCGCGGCTGTGTACGAGATGGTCGAAGATGGCGCGGGCGCCAGGCGGCTGCAGATCAACGCCGCCAACTGTGTGCACTGCAAGGCCTGCGACATCAAGGATCCGTACGGCATCATCACCTGGACGCCGCCCGAGGGCGGGTCGGGCCCCAACTATCAGAATCTCTGAGGCGATGCGATGGAGCACAGCGCGCTGCCGATCGAAGCCTGGAGCAACTTCTATGTCATCGTCGGCTCATCGGCCGGCGGCCTGACGGGCCTGACCTTCGTCGTCATCGCGCTGGTGTCGGAAGCCAATGCGGTGCGCATGACCGGGACGCGCGCCTTCGTCACGCCGACCATCGTTCACTTCGGCTCGGCTTTGCTGTTGTCGGCGCTGTTGAACGTTCCCGGGCAGAGCCGCCTGGGCGCCGGCTTGTGTCTCGGCGCGGTCGGTCTCTGGGGCGTGCTCTATACGGCGAGCACCGCCAGGCACGTCCGGCGTCTGAGCCCCGAGTACGAGGCGGTGGCGGCCGACTGGATCTGGAATGTGCTGCTGCCGCTCGTCTGCTACTGCGCGTTGCTGGCCGGGGGACTGATACTGTCGTCACACGTGGCGGCGGCGCTGTATGTCACGGCGGCGGTGGCGCTGCTGCTGCTGTTCATCGGCATCCACAACGCCTGGGACATCGCCGTGTGGTTTACGGTCGAGCGGCCCGGCGTGCAGAACGATCCCAGCAGAAAGGCGCCGCCGAGCAAGCCGCCGGCGTCATGAGGCGCACGGACGCTTAGACGGGCCGCGCTTCGAGATCGTAGGTTCCGGCCGCGATGATCTCGACCTCGGCAAATTCGCCGACCGGCAGCTTGCCGCCGCCGCGCACACGTACCATGCCGTCGATCTCGGGCGCTTCGCCGGCGCTGCGTGCGATGGCGGCTCCGCGCTCGACCGAATCCACGAGCACGCGGCAACGCCTGCCGACGCGGGTCTCGAGGCGCGCGGCGCTGATCCGGCCGGCGCATTCCATGAAGCGCTGGTAGCGCTCTTGCTTGACTGTATCGGGCACGGCGTCCGCAATCGCGTTGGCCGCGGCGCCTGCGACCGGCGAGTACTTGAAGCAGCCGACACGATCGAGTTGCGCCGCCTCGAGCCACTGCAGCAGCTCGGCGAACTCGGCCTCGGTCTCACCCGGAAAGCCGACGATGAAGGTGCTGCGCAACGTCAGGTCAGGGCGCTGCGCGCGCCACTGCCCGATGCGCCGGAGTGTGTCCTCGCTGTGCGCGGGCCGGCGCATGCGCTTGAGTACCGTGGGGCTGCCGTGCTGAAAAGGAATGTCGAGGTAGGGCAGCACGCCACGCTCGCTCATGAGCGGGATCAGCGCATCGACGTGCGGGTACGGATAGACGTAGTGAAGTCGTACCCAGATCCCGAGCTCCGAGAGCGCGCGCGCCAGCTCGGTGATGCGGCTGCTATAGGGCTCGCCGCGCCAGCTCACCTGGCGGTAGCGGATGTCGCTGCCATAGGCGCTGGTGTCCTGTGAGATCACCAGTAGTTCGCGCACTCCGCCGGCGACCAGCGCTTCCGCCTCGCGCATGACGTGGTCGAGCGGCCGGCTGACCAGGTCGCCACGCAGTGCCGGGATGATGCAGAAGCTGCAGCGGTTGTTGCAGCCCTCGGAGATCTTCAGATAAGCATAGTGTTGCGGCGTCAGGCGGATGCCCTGCGGCGGTATCAGGTCGAGGTAGGGTGCGTGCGGCGCCGGCAGATGCTCATCGACGGCGGCGATGACGCGCTCGTAGGCATGTGGACCGGTGACACCGAGCACCTTCGGATGCCGCTCGAGGATGCGCTGCGGATTGGCTCCGAGGCAGCCGGTTACCAGCACGCGCCCGTGCTGCTCGAGCGCTTCGCCGATGGCCTGCAGCGATTCGTCGATGGCGCTCTCGATGAAGCCGCAGGTGTTCACCACCACCAGGTCGGCGCCCTGGTAGCTGGGCGAGATGTCGTAGCCCCGCGCGCGCAACTCGGTGATCATGCGCTCGGAATCCACCAGCGCCTTGGCACACCCTAAGCTGACGAAGCCCACGGCAGGGGCGCGCTTGGGTCGGGTGCCGCGCGGGCGGCTGGCGGTGGAATTGGCGGTAGCGGGCATGGTTGCTTGCGGCGGCGCACGAGAATCTGTCGGCGCCCCGCCGTCGGGTCAGTAGAATGGGCCGCGATTCTATCAGACGGGCTCCCAGGATCGACCCATGGCCTTTGATCGCGACTACTATCAGCGCTTCTATTTCAACCCGCGCACGGCGGTTACCTCGCGGGCGGAGATGCGGGCGCGCGCGCGCCTGATCGCCGGCTGCGTGGAATATGTCGGATTGCCGGTGCGCCAGATTCTCGATGCCGGCTGCGGCGTCGGCATGCTGCGGGCGCCGCTCCGGCGCGCGCTGCGCAAGGCCAGCTACGTCGGGCTCGAGTTCAGCGAGTATCTCTGCCGCCGCTACGGTTGGCACCAGGGCTCGATCTCGACCTTCCGCACGCGCGAGCGCTATGAGCTCGTCATCTGCTACGACGTGCTGCAGTACCTGCCGGCGCCCGAAGCGCGTGCCGCCATCGCCAACCTGGCGCGGCTCTGCTGCGGGGCGCTCTACTTCGGCGCGCTGACCACCGAGGACTGGCAACAGAATTGCGACCGGAGCCGCACCGACCGCATCCCGGGACTGCGGCCCGGCGCGTGGTACCGGCGCCAATTGGCGCGCGCATTCCGGCCGCTCGGCTGTGGCATGTGGCTCAAGCGCAATCTCGACATCACTCTATGGAATCTGGACGTGGCGGCATGAGCCTCACGTTGCAGAGCTTGATCGACTTCGACGGCGCGGTGGAATGCAGCCGCCACTCCGGCGCCGTCAATCTGGCGCTGCGCGGCCTGGCCGGCAACGCACCTGCCGCAGCCCTGTTCGCCGGCGCTGCGGCAGAACTGCTGGCCAGCCTGCCGGCAACGCTGCATGCCGTCAGCCTGTCGGAATACGGGCCGCGGCAGGGCGACGCGGGCGCGCGCCGATTCCGGCTGCAATCGAGGGAGCTGCAGCTCGATCTGGCAGCACGCAGCCTGCAGCTGCACCGGGATGTGTCGCGTGCCTTCTTCGGCGCGGTGCCGCCGCCGCGCGTGCCTGTCGGCCGGCGTCTGGGCTGGACCGCGCTGCTGGCGCTGCTGCGGATACCGGGCGCCGAGCGGCTGCTGCTGCGGCTGCGGGGGCGCGCATGACGGCTCCCGTGCCGGTAACGGTGCTGACCGGATTCCTCGGCGCCGGCAAGACCACGCTGGTGAATCGCATCCTGTCGGAGCAGCATGGCAAGCGCATCGCCGTCATCGAAAACGAATTCGGCGAGGTCGGTGTCGATCACGAACTGGTGATTGGCGCGGACGAAGAGATCTTCGAGACCAGCAACGGCTGCATCTGCTGCACCGTGCGCGGGGACCTGATCCGGATCCTGAAACAACTGCGCAAGCGCCGCGACCGCTTCGACGCCATCCTGATAGAGACCACGGGCCTGGCCGACCCGGGTCCGGTGGCGCAAACTTTCTTCCTCGAGGAGGACCTGAAGCCGTTCTTCTCGCTGGACGCCATCGTGACATTGGTCGACGCGCGCCATCTCGAGCAGGAACTGGCGCAAAATGCCGTGGCGCGCGAGCAGATCGCGTTTGCCGACATCGTACTGATCAACAAGACCGACCTGGTCGATGGCGCCACGCTGGCGCGCATCGAGCAGCGCGTGTACGGCATTAACGGCAGCGCCAAAGTCGTTCGCACGCACAATGCCGACGTGCCGCTCGAGCGTGTGCTGGATGTGGGTGCCTTCGATCTTGGGCGTGTACTGGCGCGCGACGAGGATTTTCTGCAGCCGGCGCGGCCGTTCGAATGGGCCGGCGTCTACGCCCTCGGTGCCGGCACGCACGAGCTGCGGCTTGGCGCCGCGCCAGCCGCGCACGCGCACCATGATCATCACCACGACCATGGCCACAGCGATGACCAGCCGCCGAGTGGCGCGCCTGTACACGACCACGCGCTCGAACACGTCGATATGCTGCTGCTGCCGCTCGGCGCGACCGACGCTGCCATCGACGGCCAGGTGGCCGCGGCGGTGCAGAGTTTCGACGGCGGTGGCGCGGTGTCACTGGCCGCGCATGCGACGCTGCCGCTCGGTACGCTGACGCGCCTGACGGTGGGCACCCACTACCACGTGGCGCTGCCGCTTCTCAGCCATTGCGCGCTGTTCTGCGAGCACGCGCCCGAGGAGTTCGGGCTGGCGCTGGAGGGAGCCCGGCTGGTCGACGAGCGCCGCTACGGCTCGCATCACCACGATCCGGAGATCGCCTCCATCGGCCTCGAGGACACCCGTCCGCTCAAGGCGGACAAGGTCAACGACTGGCTGTCTTACCTGCTGCAGAGCCGGGGCCGGGACATCCTGCGCATGAAGGGCGTACTCAACCTCGAGGGCGAGGCACGCCGCTATGTCTTTCACGGCGTGCACATGGTCTACGATGGGCAGCTCGAGCGCCCGTGGCCAGCCGATGCGGCGCGCCACAGCCGCCTGGTGTTCATCGGACGGCAGCTCGACCGCGCCGAGCTGGAAGCCGGGCTCGAATCCTGCGTTGCATGAACGCCGCCATCGGCCAGCTCAAGCTGCGTGGCCGCGTCGATCTGGGCGACTATCCGGTCGACGCGGCCTGGTCGCCCGATGGCAGGAGCTTGCTGGTCGCGTGCGGCGACGGCGCGCTCACCCTGGTGGCAGTCGACAGCCAACTGTCGGTGCGCGGCATCGGCCAGCACACTGGCGGCGCGCTGGCCGTGGCCTGGCAGAAGGCCGGCAACCAGTTTGCCTCCTCGGGCCAGGACGGCGAGGTTCGGCTCTGGGATGCCCGCTCGCTGACACCGCAGGTCATCCTCTCCGGCAAGGCGTGGAGCGAGCAGCTGCTGTTTGCGGACAATGGCCGGCTGCTGGCGGTTGCGACCGGCCGCACGCTGCGGCTGTTCGATGCCGCGGGCGCCTTGCGCACCGAATTCGATCCGCATCCCGGTGTCATCGCGGCACTCGCCTGGCGCCCGAAATCAGCCGAACTCGCGGCTGCCGGCAACGGTGGCATGCGTCTGCACCGCCTCGAGCCGCAGCCATTGGCGCGCGACTATCTGCTGCGCGGCGCCTGCCTGACCGCACGCTGGAATCCGGACGGCCGCGTGCTGGCCTCGGGCATGCAGGACGGCAGCGTGCATCTGTGGAACGTCGCCAGCGGCAGCGAGTCGCAGATGCAGGGCTATGGCAGCAAGGTCATCGCCACCGACTGGAGCGCCAATGGCCGCTATCTCGCGACCACCGCCGGCGGCGCGGTCGTCGTCTGGGATTTCAGCGGCAAGGGGCCCGAAGGCTCGCGGCCGCTGGAGCTGCGTTCGCACTCGGAGCGCATCAACGTGCTGAGCTTCCGGCCGAGCGGCACGTGGCTCGTCAGCGCCGCGCTCGACCGGCGGCTGCTGCTCTGGCGAGTGGGGGCCAGCGACACGCCGCAGGATGCGCACCTGCTGCAGGATGAATGCACACTGCTGCGGCACGCTCGCGGCGGCGAGCGACTTGCAGTGGGCGACGCGCGCGGCGGACTATCGGTCTTCGACTGCTGAAAGCTCCAGTTCCAGTGCCGTCGCGGCGGCCGGCAGACTGCGACTGCCGGCGAACACGCCGCCATAACTGGCGAGCTGCAGATTCAGCGAATGTGTCCAGGTAAAACGACTCAGCACCCGCTGTCGCGCGACGCGACCGAGTGCGTCCAGGTTGCGGGAGTAGAGACGCCGGATGGCTTCGGCCATGTGCGTGGCGTTGTCAGGCTCGGCGAGTTCGCCCACCCGGCTGTCGACCAGCTCAGGCACCGCGCCGGCGCGCACACCCACGACCGGCCGGCCACAGGCCATGGCCTCGAGGATGACCAGGCCGAAAGTCTCGCTGCTGCCCGCGTGCACCAGCGCGTCCGCCGATGCCAGCCACTGCGCCAGCTCCAGACTGTCCCGGCGGTAGGGCAGTATGGTGATGTTGTCGCTGGGTCGCGCGCTGCGGCCGCCGCCGACCAGCAGCAGGTGATAGGGCTTGCCGAGCAATGCGACCGCGCCGCGCAGAACTTCCAGATTCTTCTCTTCGGAAAAGCGGCCCGCGTACACCAGCAGGCGCGCATCGTCCGGTAGTTGCAGCTGGCGCCGCAGGTCGAGCGTGCGGCGGCAGGGCGCGAAGATCTCGGTGTCGACGCCGAGCGGCTGCAGCGCCGTGCGCTGAATGCCGAGGCGCTTGAGATAGCTGCACATCGCACGGCTGGGCGCCAGCACCAAATCGAAGCGGTCGTACACCGCGCGCAGGTAGCGCGTGACTGCCTGCTCGATGCCGTGACCGAAGCGCCGCCCGAGCAGCTGTACCAGATTGGAATGAAAGAAGGCGACCAGTGGAATGTTGCGGCGGCGTGCCACCGCGGCGGCGCAGAATGCCGGATGAAATGCGTCTCCGACTTCGATCAGGTCGGGCTCCAGCGCCTCCAGCATCGAGCGCCAGGTGGCCCGCGACAGCGGCAGGCGGTAGTTGAACGTTCCCGGCAGCCGCATGCCCGGAATGGTGCTGATGCCGTCAGGCTCCAGCTGCCGGCGCTCTCCGGGAACCAGGATGGAATGCCGGTGTGCCGTGTGCGCTCGGAGCCACGTGTGCTTGGCAGTCAGATAGCGTTTGACACCGCCGCTGGTCGGCGAGAAGAACAGCGTCGTGTCCACTAGATGCATGCGGAATCCCCGAGGCGATGCCGCATTGCATCGTCATGCCATTTTTCTGTCAAGCAGAGATGGCCGCCGGAATTTCCTCGGCCGGCAGTGCCGGCAGGTAAATGCGGAAGCGCGTGTAGTGCGCCTGTTTGGTGGCCGCCTGGATCTTGCCGCCGAGCCGTTGCACGTGATCGCGCACGATTCGCATGCCGTGGCCGCGCCGCGCGGCATCGCGCGCCGTAGTGACGCCGGGCTGAAAGATCAGGCTGGCGAGCTTCGGCGGGTCCAGATCATCGGCGGCTTCGGCGTCGAGTAGGCCCTTTCTGACGGCGATATCAGTGATGCCTTTGGCATCGAGGCCGCCGCCATCGTCCTGTACATTGAGTTCGAAGCCTTCTCTCTGCCGGTCGACGAACTCGACCACCAGGGTGCCCTGCTCGGGTTTCTTCAGAGCCGAGCGCCGCTCGGGCGATTCGATGCCAAATTCGACCGCATTACGCACCAGCTGCCCGATCAGATCGAACAGCACACTGACCCAGGACTCCGGAATATCCTCGAGTCCCAACGTCACCAGCGTGACGTGCCTGCCATGTTCGGCCGACAACCGGTCGGTGAGCTGTTGTAACGCTATCGCGAGTTTGGGCTGTGCGCGCCGCTGGCTGGTCTCGATCTCCGCCGGTGCCACCACCTCCTCGCTCAGAGGTACGTGAACCGAGGCGCAGTCCGCGGCGATGGTGATGTGGCTGCACAGATCCCCGAGCACCACCATGGCTGGCAGCAGATCATTGCCCGTGATCTCGCTGCGCGCTTCGATCGCATGCAACGACTCCTGCGCGCTCGCCAGCCGGCTGCTGATCGTCGGCAGGTGCAGCCCGTGCAGTGCCGCGTCGAGCGTCTCGAGCTCCGCCAGCAGCTGCTCGATCTTGCCGCGGAACGAAGCCTGGTCGCGGGTCGACGAGCGCAGCACCGCGCGCAGCTCTTCGACACTCACCAGCGCCAGGGTCAGTCCGGCACCGAGCGCCGGCAGGTCCGACAGCAGCAGTGATCGATACAGGTCGCGCTGGTCGCGCAGCGTTTCGATTTCCACCTGGTTCGCAGGTGACAGCGCGCAGATTGAGGTGTCGTTCATTGCAGTGTTACCGGTGCTGCGGATGGTGCCGCCGGCGCAGCCAGCAGCGAGATTGCGCCATTGAGCGCCGCGCGCACCTCGGCGGCGTTGCCGAAGCGCTGGGTGCGATCGCGCGCCATCATGCGGTCGACCAGTGGCTCGAGGCTGGCACATGCCGGCGGCAGTGCCGGCCGCCGGCCGTTGACGTGCTGCTGCATGACCTCGATGGCCGTGGTGCCGAGAAAAGGACGCGTGCCCGTGAGCATCTCGTACAGGATCACGCCGGTACTGTAGATGTCGCTGCGCGGGTCGAGCGGCAATCCCTGCGCCTGCTCCGGGCTCATGTAGTAAGGCGAGCCGCGCAGCACGCCGACCATGGTGTTGAGATGTGCCTTGTCGAGATGCTTGGCCAGCCCGAAGTCGATCAGCACCACCGAGCCGTCCTCCCGCAGCATCACATTCGGCGGCTTGAGGTCGCGATGCACCAGGCCGGCGCCGTGCACTACTTCCAGCGCGGCGCAGATGCGCTGCGCATACTCGAGGCTCTCGGTGACGGTCATCGGCTGCTGCAGCCGCATCTTCAGGTCGCCGCAGGGGAAGTATTCCATGGCAATGAACTCACGGCCGTCGTGGAAACCATAGTCGTAGATGTCGACCACGGCCGGATTTCGCAGCGCGCTGATGGCGGCGTACTCGCGCGCGAATTCCTGGCATTCGTTGGCGGCATCGGTCGACGGCTTGCTGATCTTGAGTGCGACGTTGCGTCCGAGCGTGGCGCTGTACGCCAGGTAGACGGCGGCGCGGCTCGATTCGCCGAGCTTGTGCAGCAGGGAATATTGCGGCAGATCGAGCGTATCCGGATCGGCGCTCAGGCGGCTCGGGCGCGCGGCGCGGCGCGGTGGCGGCGGCTGACCGCGGCGTGGCG
>JBAUYT010000262.1:0-2188 GCA_049584935.1 Steroidobacteraceae bacterium | reverse complement strand
ATGGAAGTCCTCGGTCAGGATTCCGAACTCGTTGGCATTGATACGGCGCTCGACATCAAGCGCCTTACGCATTTCCGCTACCTGATGCCGATGGTGAAAGTGCTCCACAGTTTGCTCCAGCCCCACGGCGATCAGCAGACCAATGACGATGGTCGCGATATGGATGAGAAAGTCCTTCCACGTATGGACCGTCTGGTGGGGGGCGTGCACGTCTAACATTGTCTTGAGTCAACCATGGAACCCATCATTTCGCACGCAGTATCGATGAGCAAGCACAGCCAAAGTGCACGCCGGCGCCACTAATTGACCCTGCACATATCAAATCAGGCGCTGCCCCCGCCAAGGGCAGCGCGCCACGCTCCAACACCGCTATTTCCGGCTGCGGATAAGTTGCCGGCTTTGCATCAACGCTGCGGTGTGCAGCATGAGGAATAACGGCACCAGGAATGCCGGGATCAGCAGCAGTGGCAGCATCGCCATCGGAGCGGTGCTGATCTCGCCAGGCGCCCCGGTCGCGAACAGGGTACTCACGGTGCCGATGCTGACGGCGGTGACCAGGTCCAATATCCCGAGGACATTCCAACGGATGAATGCACCACTGGCCGCGAAGCCGGGCCGGCGCAGCAGGCCAAAAATTATCCACGGGGCCGCGACGCCGATGGCCATGTCTCCGAGGCCGGCTGGCAGGGCGAACACAGCAGGGAGCACTTTGTACGTATAGAGCGTCAGAAAGCCCATACCGGCCCAGCGCCAGGCCTGCATTGCCGCGATGACTCGAAGATCGAGCGCCAGCACGAACTCGCGGAACTGGCGCGAGAGCCGCAGCCATGCAAAAAACAGCAGCAGCGGTGCCGCTACACCTATCGCAATGGGCACGGGCGGTGTTCCAGGAGGGCCGACGAAAGCGCCGGCAGCACCGAGTGACACGACCAGCAGCAGCCAGACGGTCAGTGCGAGCGTGACGGCGCGGCGAATACTGCCGTGCCCGCCAGCCTGCGACTGGTCAGTGCTAGGAAGGACTATCGTTGCCATGGCGTACTCCTATCTGTGACTTGCATTTTGCAAGTATGTGCCCAACGTAGCACAATGACTTGCACTCTGCAAGTCACTAGCGTTCAAGGCGTGGAGATCCGGACACACATGAATACCGCAAAGCCGTTCGCGCGTTCCGCCTGTGCAATCGCCAACTCGCTCGATCTGGTGGGCGACAAGTGGTCGCTGCTGGTGGTGCGCGACCTGCTGCATGGCAAGCGCACCTACGGTGAGCTCGCCGGCTCGCCGGAGCACATTCCGACCAACCTTCTTGCCGATCGCCTCGAGCGTATGGTGAGTGCCGGCATCGTCACGCGCACTCCCTACCAACAGCGTCCGGTGCGCTACGCCTACACGCTGACCCCGAAGGGCAGTGCCCTGGGCGAGGTGCTGCTCGCGTTTGTGCGCTGGGGCAAACAGCACATACCGGGGACGGTCACATTGAACCGCGGGCCGGCGGCCGGCGGGGTTGCGGCGTCGGCGGCGCAGCCGCGCCGCAAGCGCGCAAAGCGCGTCAGCTGAGGCGGCCACTGCGTCATTCCGTGCTCGAAACCGCAGTCACGCGGCGCACCCGCTATACTTGACTCCGTCAACTAACTCTTGGCATGATGATTCGGAGCCGCATAGAGATGGTTGGTGGACACGGAAACTAGAGCTCAGGTGGCGTCGGTCCGGCAATTCAGTCGGTTCTTTACGCAGCGGATGGGCGTTTTAGAAGAGGGATTACTCGCAAGCCCGTTTACGCTGGCCCAGGCGCGCGTTCTGTTCGAACTCGGCACGCGACCGAATCTAACGGCGAAGGATTTAATCGATAGCCTCGGCCTGGATCGCGGCTACCTGAGCCGGATTCTCCAAGGCTTTGTGAAGTTGCGGCTACTCGCCACAAAACCATCGGCCATAGACGCCCGGCGTACCGATCTGTCGCTCACACCGAAAGGTCGCAAGGCATTCGTGGAGCTGGATCGGAAGTCGCAAAGGAGCGTCGGCAATCTACTGAAGGCGCTCTCGGTTGCGCAGCGCAACCGTTTGCTCCGTGCCATGCAGGAAGTGCAGACAACCATGCAGGTGGCGGGCACATTGCACAATCCAACGATTGTCGTTCGCCCCTACCGAGTAGGCGATGTCGGCTGGGCCATCGAGCGGCATGGACAGCTGT
>JBAUYT010000261.1:0-5306 GCA_049584935.1 Steroidobacteraceae bacterium | reverse complement strand
GGGTCAACAGCGGCCGCCCATTCTGCAGAATCCCTGCCAGATAGCGGTCATTCCCGACACGCCGGCAGTTGCGAGCCCGATGCCCCGGGCGCATCCTCTGGCAGACAACCCGGTGTGCGAGGGGAGTCGAATGACTACAACCCGCCGTGACTTACTTACCGCAGCGTTAACGACGGCGGCGGGAGTTGCCGTGACGGCCGGCCAGGTCCGAGCCGA
The DNA here is from genome assembly GCA_049584935.1 of Steroidobacteraceae bacterium. GTDB lineage: Bacteria > Pseudomonadota > Gammaproteobacteria > Steroidobacterales > Steroidobacteraceae > FEN-1191. The sequence goes on along the minus strand of JBAUYT010000261.1, from coordinate 5,090 downwards.
AGAGCCCGATCACGATCATGACCACCAGGCGGTTCCTTCGGATCCAGCCCTGCGCGCCAAGGCACTCGAATCGGTGCTCGTAGCCAAGGGCCTGGTCGATCGTGCAGCGCTGGATGTGCTGGTTGACACCTACGAACGCCAGATCGGGCCGCGCAACGGCGCGCGGGTTATCGCGCGTGCCTGGGTAGACGGCGCCTACAAGCAGCGCCTGCTGAAGAACGCCAAGGCCGCCATCGCCGAACTGGGCTACGGTGGCGAAGAGGGCGAGCAGATGGTGGTCGTGGAAAACAGCGCTCAGGTTCACAACCTCGTCGTCTGCACACTCTGCTCCTGTTATCCCTGGCCAGTGCTGGGCTTGCCGCCGGTCTGGTACAAGTCCGCCGCCTATCGCTCACGGTCCGTCATCGATCCACGCGGCGTGTTGCGCGAGTTCGGCCTGGAGCTTACCGCCGACGTCGAGGTACGCGTCTGGGACAGCACCGCAGAAGTGCGCTACCTGGTGCTTCCGGAGCGCCCAGCCGGGACGGAAAATCTCGGCGAAGCAGAGCTTGCAGCGCTCGTGACCCGCGATGCGATGGTGGGGGTCTCCAGAGTCGCGGCACCCCTTGAGGGAGCGCAGGCATGAACGGCGTGCATGACATGGGAGGTATGCAGGACATGGGGCCGGTGCGGCCCGAGAAGAATGAGCCCGTGTTCCACGCTGCGTGGGAGCGTCGCGTATTCGCAATGGATGACGCGATCGACGGTGATTGGCCAGGAGGCACGGGGCGCTACCAGCGAGAGATAATTCCACCAGCCGAGTATTTGAGGATGAGCTACTACGAGCGCTGGCTAACGAGTCTGTCGGAACTGCTGATCAAGAGTGGCATGGTGACCCGCACCGAGCTGCAATCTGGGGTCGCAGAGGGCGGCAACACCAAGGGTCGCCACATGCTGCGCGCCAACGAGGTCGCTTCGATGATCGCCGCCGGGGATCCCTCGACCCGCGACTTACTGGTGGCCGCGAAGTTCCGGGAGGGTCAGCGTGTGCGGGCGCGCAACATCAATCCGGCGGGACACACCCGTCTACCACGCTATGCTCGCGGGAAACAGGGCACCATCGTGCGCGACCACGGCGTGCATGTCTTCAACGATAGTTTGGTCCAGGGGCTCGGCGAGAAACCGCAGCACCTGTATTCGGTGCGCTTCGCGGCGCGCGAGCTGTGGGGTCCGCAGGCCGCTGCCACCGACTCGGTCTATCTCGATCTGTGGGACGACCACCTTGAAGCCGCCTGACATGACTGCGGCTCCAAGCCTGGCGGAGCTGGCGGCCCTGCCGCGCGATTCCGGCGGACCGGTCTTTGACGAGCCTTGGCAGGCCTCTGCTTTCGCTCTTGCCGTCTCCTTGTCACGGCGGAGCCACTTCAGCTGGAAGGAGTGGGCAGCGGCGCTCGCCGAGGAACTCAAGGCGAGCGCGGCTCGCGGTGAGCCGAGCGATGGCTCGCACTACTACCACTGCTGGCTCACGACTCTCGAGCGCCTGGTGATCGAAAAAGGACTCTCGGATACCGCCGCGCTGCTTGCCAGAAAAGAGGCCTGGGCCGAGGCATACCAGCGTACGCCCCACGGCAAGCCCGTCGAGTTGGCGAACGCCGCCGACTGAGTGCCCAGAAGTCGCATCCGAGTCCCTATTGGTCAGCCAGAAAGCTGCCTGTCGCGCGCGTGTTGGGCGCAAGGAATGGCCGATGTGCCCTGGCGGGTGAGAAATCCCAAGCAGCGGCCACTGTTGGAATGGATTAGGGCGTCTTTGCGCTCAAGCACCCTCGAGGGTAGAAGGCTTCTTGCCCCTTCATGGACCCAGATGATCGTACAACCCGCGATGGGCAAGTGTCCGATTACAGTGATGAAGGTTCCTAACTCAACAATAGAGAGTGTGCGATGACGGCAAATGGACGATTCGCAGTGATGGCCATTGTATTGGCCGGGGGCGCGGGTTTCGCCGATGCTCAGCAGGTGGACTTCAAGGCCACCGGCTCTCCGCTGAAAGCAGCCCCTGCGGATCGACAAATCAGCGCAGCATTGCGGGCCGTGTCGGCCGAGAAGATCCACGAGGACATCCAGAAACTGGTGGCCTTCAGGACTCGCAACACTCTCTCGAGCATGGAGGCCGACCTGCCGGAGGGCACAGGAATCACCGCCGCAGAGGAATGGCTCAAATCGCAATACGAGACATACTCGAGAGAATGCGGCGGATGCCTGGAGGTAAAGGAAGACACCTTCATTCAGGAGCCACCCGAAGTTGGGTTCGCTGGCGGCCAACCCCGCATTACGAAGCCCACGAAGCTCACGTCAATCTATGCGATCTTGAAGGGCACCGACCCCGCGCAGGCCAAACGCATGTACCTTGTCACCGGCCATTATGACTCGCGCGCGACCGACGTGATGGACCCCCGCCTCGATGCGCCGGGCGCCAACGACGACGCCAGCGGCACCGCGGTCAGCATGGAGAGCGCGCGGGTCCTAAGCAAGCTCAGGTTTCCGGCGACTCTCATATTCGTCACCGTTCCCGGTGAGGAGCAAGGTCTGTTCGGCAGCAGGCATCTCGCCCAGCTTGCCAGAAAGGAGGGCTGGGACCTTGAAGGTGTATTGAACAACGATATCGTCGGCGGCAATACGACTCCCGGCGAAAAGTTGCAGAGCAAAGACTTCGTGCGAGTCTTCTCGGAGAACGTGCCGGCGACCGCGTCGACCGATATGGCGCGCCGCCTTCTCTCGATTGGCGCAGAAAGCGATTCGCCTTCACGCGAACTCGCGCGCGAAGTGTTGGATGTGTCGCGCACGTACTTTCCAATATCCCCCATTTCCACGCGACTGAAACCGGTGATGGAATTGCGTCTCGATCGCTATCTACGCGGCGGCGATCACCGCTCGTTCAATGAAGCGGGCTTTGCGGCCGTGCGCTTCACTGAGTGGCGCGAAGACTACAACCACCAACATCAGACCGTCCGCACCGAGAAGGGCATCGAATACGGCGATCTCATCGAGTTCGATGACTTCAGCTACATAGCCCAGGTTGCCGGGCTGAACGCGGCCACGCTCGCTACCCTGGCCAGGGCGCCGGGCAGCCCAAACAACGTACGCATGATGACGCGCGACCTGGACAACAGCTCAGTCATAGTCTGGGAAGCTCCAGATGGCGCGCCTGCTGATACGTGGTATCAGGTCGTTTGGCGCGAGACGACTGCCGCGGACTGGCAGTATGGTGGCAAGGCGGCGTCATACGGCGAGACGGTAACGGGTATGGACCACACAGTCACTATTCCCATCTCCAAGGACAATGTTCTCTTCGGCGTTCGTGCCTGCGATGGCAAGAGCCACTGCAGCGCAGCGGTGCTTCCGCTTCCACATTAAGAAGGTGAGCGAAGCGGGGGTAGATATAGGACCTTGAAGTGGACTGCCCGAGAGCGGCCATTCACGACCGGCAGCTCGGGGTAAAGGGCCGCCAGTGAACTTGCCGAAGGCCTCGCCGAAGTCGGCATTCCGGCTGATATAGTCGAATACGCCCGTGCTGAAATGGGCCTCGAACGAGGAGCCTCCGCGCCGCAGCGCCTCGTCCAGCGACTGCCCGTGCTCGATCGTCTTCGCAGAGACCATGATCCCGGCGTGCATCAGGCCCGGGTGATCCGATTGCAGGAAGCGCGATCCGGCCGTATGTGAAACCCGGTCATTGTTGTCAGCAATTCCTGAGACGCGAGGAAGCCGATCAGCCGACCCAACCGTTCAGGATTCAGGGCCGCCGCCGCGGCGAGATCATCGATCGTACGCGGCTCATTGCCAAGATGATCGAGGAACCGGGTCTTGACGGCCGCGTGAATCGCAATGACCGACGACAAACCGGAGGAAGCCCAGTCCTGGACTCCTGCCAGTGTCGCGAACTGTTTGCCTAACATCTGTGGCTGCAAACTTGACCTCATAGAGAGCCTTGCAATGGCACACACGCCCTCGGCACTCCAGAATTTAAGCGCCAGTTCGGCAACTGGAATCCCGGTAGCCTGCATTCACGTGGGTCTATGAGTCAGGAGGGGTAGTACAGGCCAATCCGTCAGTTAGGGGCCGACCGTGGAGGGTTCGAAATCGCTGCCGGAGAGCTGACAAGCCGGATTGGACTTGGAGTTCCGAGCTTGAATTGCGACTGCGGAAACACTCAAAAGATGGCACGGATAGGCACGTAGTACAATGTTAGTGCGCCTTTCCTAAAAGGAGTCGCCATGGCATTACCGCAGGATATTTCCCCCGTGAACTCGGAAGCGATGGAATCGCTGGTGCGGACCAACCGGATGGACTGGGTGGCACAAAGTTTCGATCCCGAGCGCTCGTTCATGAAGGTCCTCTGGACCGGCCCCGAGAGCGGTCGGGTCGCGCTGCTGTTCCGCTGCCTCAAGGGTGCGGTCGTCCCGGCGCACAAGCATATCGGCGATGCGCACACTTTCGTCCTGAAGGGCAAGCTGGAGGTGCGCGGTACGACGATCGGACCGGGCGACTACCTGTACGAAGCTAACGGCATGGTGCACCACGCGACGAAGGCGCTAGAAGACACCGAGTACCTGTTCATCATGCAGGGCGCGGTCCTGTTCTTCGACGACAAGCAGTTTCTCGGCTACCAGGGCTGGGAGGAATTCCACCGCGTGCGCGAACGGCAGCTCGCGGCCGTCTAGCCGATCGGCCAACCGGGCTGCGTACAGGCCGGTCGATCCGCGGCCTGAATTTCGGGCTGGTGCTCGGTCTGGCGCGAGCATCCATATGGCGAAAGCCGTGTCTCTGCCGCTCGGTGCGCTAAAGCGGTAGGCACAAAGCGGGCATTCACCACCGCCAGCCCAACTACAGTCACTCAAGGTTTCAAAATGCTTTCCGGAAAGCTGTCATACCTTTGCTGCCACTCGGTCCGCGATCAAGGTGACTGCCGTTAGCACTGCGCCCAGCGCACTTCCCTGCGCGCTGCGAAAGTAGAATGCAGATATAGACTACAATGGAGAGGGGGAATGAAAATCAAGCGCATAGCATTCTTTGTCGCGGCAGGTGCTCTTGTTGCGATCGCATGGCTAGGCGTGGCG
>JBAUYT010000260.1:0-5067 GCA_049584935.1 Steroidobacteraceae bacterium | reverse complement strand
GAGAGATATTTAGAGGTTAACGACAATGTCCAAGGAAAAGTTCGAACGCACCAAGCCGCACGTGAACGTGGGGACGATTGGGCATGTAGATCACGGCAAGACGACTCTGACGGCGGCGCTGACGAAGGTGATGGCCGAGACGAACGGGGGGACCTTTGTGGCCTACGATCAGATTGACAAGGCCCCGGAGGAGAAGGCGCGGGGGATCACGATTTCGACCGCACACGTAGAGTACCAGAGCAAGGCGCGGCACTACGCGCACGTGGACTGTCCGGGGCATGCGGACTATGTGAAGAACATGATCACGGGGGCGGCGCAGATGGACGGGGCGATTCTGGTGGTGTCGGCCGCGGATGGTCCGATGCCGCAGACGCGCGAGCACATTTTGCTGGCCCGCCAGGTGGGGGTGCCCTACATGGTGGTGTTCATGAACAAGGCCGATATGGTGGATGACAAGGAGCTGCTGGAGCTGGTGGAGATGGAGGTGCGGGAGCTGCTGACCACCTACAAGTTTCCGGGCGACAAGACTCCGATCGTGATCGGCAGTGCGCTCAAAGCGCTCGAAGGGGACAAGAGCGAGATCGGGGTGCCGGCGGTGGTGAAGCTGGTGGAGGAGATGGACAAGTTCATCCCGCTGCCGAAGCGGGATGTGGACAAGCCCTTTCTGATGCCGGTGGAGGATGTGTTTTCGATCTCGGGGCGAGGCACGGTGGTGACCGGGCGGATCGAGCGCGGCATTGTCAAGGTGAACGATGAGGTGGAGATCATCGGGCTGAAGGCCACGGTGAAGACGATCTGCACGGGGGTGGAGATGTTCCGCAAGCTGCTCGATGAGGGGCAGGCGGGGGACAACGTCGGGGTGCTGCTGCGGGGAACGAAGCGGGAAGAGGTGGAGCGCGGGCAGGTGCTGGCGAAGCCAGGGAGCATCACCCCGCACACGCAGTTTGAGTGCGAGGTGTACGTGCTGACCAAGGAGGAGGGCGGGCGGCACACGCCGTTCTTCAAGGGGTATCGGCCGCAGTTTTACTTTCGCACCACGGATGTGACCGGGATGATCGAGTTGCCGGGGAACACCGAGATGGTGATGCCGGGGGACAACATCCAGATGACAGTGGAGTTGATCGCCCCCATCGCGATGGAGGAGGGGCTGCGCTTTGCGATCCGCGAGGGCGGACGCACCGTCGGCTCCGGTGTCGTTTCAAAGATCCTCAAGTAGGCTCAGTAGACAATTATGGCTAATCAGAACATTCGCATCAGGCTCAAGGCATTCGATCATCGCCTGATCGACAATTCGGCGCGTGAAATCGTCGAGACCGCACGCCGCACCGGCGCCACCGTACGCGGCCCGGTGCCGCTGCCGACCAAGATGGAACGCTTCACGCTGCTGATTTCGCCGCACGCCGACAAGGACGCGCGCGACCAGTACGAGTTGCGCACCCACAAGCGCCTGATGGACATCCTCAACCCGACCGACAAGACCGTGGACGCGCTGATGCGTCTGGAGCTGCCGGCGGGCGTCGATGTGCAGATCCGGCTGAACTAGGCCGGTATTGCTGAAGCGGCGCGCGGCCGATATACTGCGCGCCCTTTTCGCTCAGGCTCCTGTGCCCTGAGCGGATTTTCCCGCCAACAGCGGGCTATCGGGCGAGGTTGGGGCCTGCAGGAATTCCAGGGGGATTTCCGGGTCCCAAGACCACTCGAGCAGCAGCGTCCGTCGTGGCGCTGTCCCTCCAGTGGTCGTTCGTCCCCGAAAAGTTGGTCTGGCGCGCGCCAGTCGCGGTGCGCGCCCATTGAGAGGATGAGTGCATGGCTATCGGACTGGTCGGCCGCAAATGCGGTATGACGCGCATCTTCACGGAGGCGGGTGAGTCAGTCCCCGTCACCGTGGTCGAGGTGCTGCCCAATCGCGTCACGCAGGTGAAATCCGTCGAAGCCGACGGCTATGCTGCAGTGCAAGTGACTTACGGTGCCCGCCGGCCCCAGCTTCTGGCCAAAGCCGCGGCTGGGCACTTCGCCAAAGCCAAGGTCGAGCCGGGTCGCGGGCTGGTCGAATTTCGCATCCACGGCAACGACGGCGCCGACCTGAAACCTGGCAGCGAGCTCAAGGTTGATCGGTTTGCCGAGGGCCAGATCGTCGACGTCACGGGTGTCACGATCGGCAAGGGCTATGCCGGCGTCATGAAGCGCCACAACTTCGCCGGCCACCATGCCACGCACGGCGTGTCCCTGTCGCACCGCACTCCGGGTTCGATCGGCCAGCGCCAGACGCCGGGGCGGGTATTTCCAGGCAAGCGCATGTCCGGCCACATGGGCGTGGTTCGCCGCACCGTCGAAAACCTGCGGATCGTGGGTGTCGATGCACCGCGCAACCTGCTGCTGATCCGCGGCGCCGTACCCGGCGCCGAAGGCGGCCAGGTCGTGGTACGGCCTTCGGTCAAGGCCGCCCGCCGCGCGGGCCGCAAGGTGGTCGTCCCGACCAAGGCTGCCGCGGCGCCCAAGGCCGCCGCAGCGCCCAAGGCCGCAGCGGCACCCAAGCCCAAACCCGCCAAGAAGTAAGTGCCATGAAGCTCAAAGTTGCCAATGGCGGGCCCGAGCTCGCAGTGTCGGACGAAAACTTCGGCAAGGAATACAACCAGGCGCTGGTGTTCCAGGTCGTCAATGCCTACATGGCCGCCGGTCGTGCCGGCACCAAGGCGCAGAAGACGCGGGCGCAGGTGCGCGGTGGCGGCAAGAAGCCGCACGCACAGAAGGGCACCGGCTCGGCGCGTGCGGGCTCGATCCGCAGCCCAATCTGGGTCGGCGGTGGCCGCACCTTCGCCGCGCAGCCGCGCGATTTCTCGCAGAAGGTCAATCGCAAGATGTATCGCGGTGCACTGCGCGCGATGCTGTCCGAACTGGTGCGTCAGGACCGTCTGGTGGTGACGCCATCGCTGGCAATCGACCAGCCTAAGACCAAGTTGCTGGCGGCACAGCTCAAGGCGCTATCGCTCGACAACGTGCTGATCATCGTCGAGGCGGCGGATGAGAAGCTCATGCTGGCGGCGCGCAATCTGCCGCACGTGGAGCTGTTGCCGGTGGCAGCCGTCAATCCGGCCAGTCTGGTGCGTCATGACAAGGTCCTCGCCACCGTCGGCGCCGTCAAATTGCTCGAGGAGCGCCTGCAATGACCGCTACCCGCAAGCCGCTGGGAAGAGAAGGGCTCATGAACGTGCTGCTGGCGCCGCACGTCACCGAGAAGACCTCCATGGCGCTGCAGGAGCGCAACCAGTACGCATTCCGCGTGCGCCGCGACGCCACCCGCACCGACGTGCGCCGTGCGGTCGAACTCATGTTCGAGGTCAAGGTCGAGGGCGTGCAGGTCGTCAACGAGCCCGGCAAGCAGCGCCGCTTCGGGCAGCGTTTCGGCCGCACCCAGGACTGGAAGAAGGCCTACGTGCGTTTAGCCTCCGGCCAGAGCATCGACTACGAAGCCCAGGGCAAGCGCTAGGCATCCAGGAATTCACACATCATGGCCCTGATCAAATTCAAGCCCACGTCTCCCGGTACGCGCTTCCAGGTGCGTATCAGCAAGAGCCACCTCTACAAGGGCGGCCCGTACGAGCCGCTGACCGTAGCCCAGGATCGCACCGGTGCCCGCAACCATTTTGGCCGCATCACCACCCGTCACATCGGCGGCGGTTCGCGGCAGAAGTATCGCCTGATCGATTTCCGTCGTGACAAGGACGGCATCGTCGGCGCGGTCGAGCGTGTCGAGTACGACCCGAACCGTACCGCGCACATTGCTTTGGTGCTCTACAAGGACGGCGAACGCCGCTACATCCTGGCCCCCAAGGGTCTGAAGGTGGGTGACGAGGTGCGCTCGGGCAGCGAGGCACCGATCAAGGCGGGAACTTCAATGGCGCTGCGTCACATCCCGGTCGGCTCGATCGTGCACAACATCGAGCTCAAGCCCGGCCGCGGCGGCCAGCTGGCGCGTAGCGCTGGCAGCTCGGCATCGTTCACCTCGCGCGAGGGCGTGCACGCCTACCTGCGGCTGCGCTCCGGCGAGACGCGCAAGGTGCACATCGATTGCCGCGCGACCATTGGTGAGCTCGCCAATGACGAGCACAACCTGCGCCAGTACGGCAAGGCCGGGGCCAAGCGCTGGCTCGGCATACGCCCGACGGTGCGCGGCCTGGCGATGAACCCGGTCGATCACCCGCACGGCGGCGGCGAGGGCAAGTCCGGCCAGGGCAACCCGCATCCGGTGTCGCCGTGGGGCTGGCAGACCAAGGGCAAGAAGACCCGCCGTAACAAGCGCACGAGCAACATGATCGTGCAGCGGAGGAAATAAGCGTGCCGCGTTCGTTGAAAAAAGGACCGTTCGTCGATCTGCACCTGGCCAAGAAGGTGCAGGTGGCCGTGCAGAAGAACGATCGCCGCCCGATCAAGACCTGGTCGCGGCGTTCGATGGTGATTCCGGACATGGTCGGGCTCACCATTGCGATCCACAACGGCAGGCAGCACATCCCGGTGCTGGTCACCGAGAACATGGTGGGCCACAAGCTTGGCGAGTTCTCGCCCACGCGGCTGTTCAAATCGCATTCGGGCGATCGTAAAGTGACCTCCGCGGAGTAATGCCATGCAGGTAACCGCACGTCTGCGCCATGCGCGCATCTCGCCGCAAAAATGCCGCCTGGTGGCCGACACGGTGCGCGGCAAGGCGGTCGGCAACGCGCTGGCGACGCTGAAGTTCATGCCGAAGAAGGGCGCCGAACTGGTGCTCAAGGTGCTCGAGTCGGCCATCGCCAACGCCGAGAACAATCTCGGCGCCGACATCGACGAGCTCAAGGTGCACCGCATCGAAGTCGACGCGGCGCCGGTGCTGAAGCGCTTTGCCGCACGCGCCAAGGGCCGCGGCAGCCGCATCGTCAAGCGCAACAGTCATATCACCATCCAGGTCAGCGACGGCAAGAAGGACTGAGGAGCCTCCATGAACATTTCACGTGGCCGCGACCGCGGCGGATTTTGCCTCAGGCGAGGCGGAGCCGACGCAGTTGGGTCTACACCCAATGAGGAGGCGACAAC
>JBAUYT010000259.1:0-2414 GCA_049584935.1 Steroidobacteraceae bacterium | reverse complement strand
CCGATAGAGGCCACCGCATCTGGTGATCAAAATGAAGCGTTCTAGTTCGTTATTTCTCTTAGGCTCCGAGTTTGAGCCCTTTCTATTGGCACCAATTGGTGAGGACAACAATGGAATGGTGCTGACGGTCCTCTCGGCGCTCGCGCGGCTGAACGTCGATCCTTGGGAGGTGTCCGCGACGTTAGCGCGGTTGCCGGGGGATACCGCGACACGCAAGTTAGCCTCGCTGATCGCTGCCCTACCTAATCGGGCACAGGCGATTACAGATTCTGCGACGATTGCTGCTCGACTGATCACGCTCTTGCCGAATCGCGCAGGTTCAGAGTTGCCATCGCAGGCAACGGGGCACGGCAGCGGGGCGATGACCCGCTCCCCGATCCTCACAAGCCTAGTCCTCTATATCATCTTTATGTTCTTCATGCTGGTCAGCCACTGGCTCGCAGCAAGTCTTCAGGCGCCTGTGCAGCCTAATAGCAATACGGGTCCACCCGCCAGCGCTGGGGACCCACCAAATACAGCGGGCCGTACGGCGGAATTAACCGCCTCTTGGTAGTAGATAGAGGGGGCCGCACCTCTGCAGCCGTATCGGCTCAATGGCGCGGCGACGCCTGCGTTAAACTTTGTGCAGCGGAAGTGCCGGCATGAGCAGGCAACGTCCCATGTATTAGTGGTTAGCAGGAGATCACGATGCAAACTGCGACGATGTTCGTCACCGGAATGCAATGCGGCGGCTGCCCGATTAAACTCTCCCGTGCGCTGAACGAAGCCAACGGGGTCACAGACGTTCAGGTGTCGCTGGCCTCCGGCGAGGTGACCGTCCGGTATGACGAGCGATACACGTCGCCATCTGATTTGAAGACCGTAATTGTTAGCACCGGCTTCGGCGTCGACGGCACCGCGGCCACAAATGGGCACGATCCGCGTCCCAATTACTGCGGCTGATCGACCCACGGGAGGCGCTGTTCACTACGCAGGATATGAGCAGCGCGGTTCAGGAGCTTAAGCACATCGCCGCAGTCGATGATGGCCTCGGCGGCGGTGCTGCATCTTGGCCTCCCCCCGTACAGCCGATGTTAAGAGTTCCGACTGGGCTATTTGCTGCGCCGTATCCTATTGATTTTCTTCGACGGACCATTGGGACTGATTTCCTCGAATTGCACGAAACGAGGCTTATCCACAGCAACTGATGCGGCGGTACACACACAGATGTCGTCTTGAACTTTTCGCGGCATATGTCTGTGCGAGGGCGCACCGAGCTTAGATCTCCGTAAGCCTAGGATGTTTTGCGTGAGCCCGATCCGTCACGGAACGCTCTTTCGGGGACGCCACAAATGCAATGGCGATCAGATCCGATTCCGCTGCGGCGAGCCGCATACTCAGTCTATCAAGGAGAAAGTACATGTCGACTCAATCCAAGGCGGCCGAGCTTCACGCAAAAGCCGCGACTCATCACGAAACGGCGGCCCTTCATCACAAGGAGGCCGCGAAGGCTCTTGAGGCTGCCAAGCCAGAGCTTGCTGCGCATCACGCGCTGGTGGCTCAGGGTCATCTTGCGCACGCAACGGACCTTGCAACCGCGGCCGCCAAGGAGCACGCCGCGAAGAGCGGTGTTACTGCCAAGGCGGCGTAAGTCGCGGCCGCGCGTGATCCGGCGAGTCTGAGCACAGGGAGGAGATCTGCGCTCGGTCAAAGCGCAGGTCTCCTTGGCGCGTTTGCATGTTCAGCGCGGCCTGCAGCCTCGGCCGGGCGAGCGGGGCTTCCTATGCCAGATCCTGTGCGAAGTATGCGCGGATCTGCTCATCGATGTCGTCGGCAGAGAGCGGAGAGCGGGCTTTGCCGCTCGATTCGTTGCTCTGGGCTCGTTCACCGCCAGGGTCGCGCAGATCCTTTGGGTGCAGGCTGTACGCGCGCGCTTGTGCTCCGGAACCGGAGGCCGACGCTGCGGAGGGCTCGTTGCTGCGGGACATGATTGCCTTCCTTCGATTTGAGTGTGCCACGCGAGGTTGATCTAACCATGAGCTGTCGTCGGTGCGGTGGCGCCCATTGACCGCAGAACCCTCAGGCGACTTTCGCTATGAGTGTTAGATGACGGGTGCGCTCGCCAGCCGGCTCAGCATCGGATGCGAGATAGCGAGCTGAGGATGCGCAGCAATCGAGGGGCATGCTTGACTTCGCAATTGCGCAAATTGAGCGAAGATCATCCCAAGGGATTCATTGATCAAACTCTGCAGACGGGGCTATTGGCGTGATTTGCACGACGAAGCGCATCGCACCGGCAGTGAGGCACTATAGCCGCAAATCGACATGGACTGAGTGCGCCAGCGTCCAGACCGGAGTCCCTCTTCGTGATCAGATGACTCGGTGGATCCATTAACGGAGAGTGAGATGTATATCGGCGGCGGAATACTCGGAGT
>JBAUYT010000258.1:0-5987 GCA_049584935.1 Steroidobacteraceae bacterium | reverse complement strand
GTTGTGGGCGTCGACGTCTCGACCGCCGATCAGCAGTTGTACGCGTTGCACGGGACCCCCTTTTTCCAGGCAGTATACTCACGCACATGAATGCCGGACCGCTGTTCACGCTGCTGATCCTCGTCGTCATCCTGATCATGGTGGCGAGAGCCCTGTTCCGCACCGTGCCGCAGTCGACGGTGGCCGTCATCACGGTGTTCGGCAAGTACCACCGCATCCTGCGGGAGGGGCTCAACTTCAAGCTGCCGTGGGAGAGCGTCGCCTACCGGCTGTCGCTGCAGAACCGCGCGCTGCAGCTCGAGTTTCAGGCCATCACGCTGGATCAGGCCAACGTCAAGTTTGCCACCATGGTGCTCTACGCCGTGGCGGCGGCCGATGAGGATGCCATCAAGAAGGCCGTGTTCAGCTTCGCCACGCCACCGGAATTCCAGCTGGCGCTGCAGCGGACCATCGATGGCTCGATCCGCCAGTTCGTCGCGACCACCCGGCAATCCGACATCCTCGGCATGCGCGCCGAGATCGTCGAGCACACCAAGAAGAACCTGGATGAAGTGGTGCTCAACTGGGGCTACGTGGTGCGGGACATCCAGATCACCGACATGACCTTCGACAAGGAGGTCATGGACTCGATGGCGCGCGTGGTGTCTTCGAAGAACCTGCTGGCGGCCGCCTCGAACGAGGGCGCGGCGCTGCTGGTCAAGCGCACCAAGGATGCGGAGGCCGAAGCGGCCTACAAGACCATCGGCGCAGAGGCGGACAAGAAGGCAGCGGCCATGCGCGGCGAGGGCCTGGCGCTGTTCCGCCAGAACATTGCCACCGGCATGAAGGAGGCCGCGCAGAGCCTCAGGGAGGCCGGGGTGGACAACAAGTTTCTGCTGTTTCTCGAATACACGGATGCGCTCAAGTACGTGTCCGATCACGCCCAGGGCAAGGTCATATTCATGGACAATGGCTCGGCGGCGCCGGCGCGGGTGGTCCAGGGGATCAACGGCATGCTGGCCGAGACTTCTGACCTCCCGCCGGCTGACAGCGCTACATCCGTCGCACCCACGCCCTGAGAAATCGCGTATGCTCGTTAGCCGTCGCAAGCGATGCGCATCAGTGGCTTGCGGGCGCCGCGGGTAGCGGCTGCCATGGCAGGTGCGCTCATAAAGTAACGTATCAGGTCTTCGTCGTAAGCGATTGATCTGGCACGTGTTAGCAACTTGATTGGGGAATCTTATATGAGAGCCGGCTGGCATGCGGTGCCGCGCAACTGGGCGACGACCGCAATGTTTGTGCTTACCTTTGCCGTGGCGCTGGTGGCGGTCCCCTGGTATGGGATCGCCCATGGTTACCACGTCTCGGCGTGGATCTGGTTTACGCTGCTGCTCGGCGCCAATGGCATGTCGATCACCTGCGGCTATCACCGGCTGTTCGCCCATGGCGCTTACGATGCGCACCCACTGCTGAAGATCCCCTACCTGCTGTTCGGCGCCATGGCGCTGCAGAACAGTGTGCTCGTTTGGGCGGCCAACCACCGCGTCCATCACCGCCAGATCGACGATCTATACCTGGATCCCTACTGCGCCAAGCGCGGCTTCTGGTTCTCACACATCGGCTGGATGCTCAAGGACTATCCGAGCAGCGAGGCCGACTTCTCCCTGGTGAGGGACCTGGAGCGCGATCCGCTGGTGCGCTGGCAGCACCGCTTTTACCTGCCGCTGGCACTGTTCATGAACTTCGGCTTACCGATCGCGCTCGGATTCATATATGGCGATGTCTGGGGCATGTTCCTGCTGGCGGGCATCCTGCGGCTGGTCGCCAGCCATCACTTCACTTTCCTCATCAATTCCCTGGCGCACATGTGGGGCGTGCAGCCCTACACCGACGACAACACCGCGCGCGACAACGGCGTGGTCTCGCTGCTGACCTACGGCGAGGGTTATCACAATTTCCACCACATGTTTGCGCACGACTACCGCAACGGCGTGCGCTGGTGGCAGTGGGACCCCTCCAAGTGGTTCATCAGCACCATGAGCTGGCTCGGCCTGGCACGGAACCTGAAAACGGTGCCCTGGTTCAAGATCCAGCGCGCCATGCTCGACACCCAGTTCCGGCGCGCCCGCCAGCAGCTCGACGGCCAGCAGCCGGGGCGGGCCCACATCGAGGCGATGCGCCAGCGCATCGCCGAGGAATACGAGGCTTTCTGCCTGGCCGTGGCCAACTGGACGCGGTTGCGCGAACAGTGGATCACCGACACCAAACGCGCCATGATTCAGCGCTGGGAGCGCTCCGCGCTCCAGATGCAGCTCAAGGAGCTCGAATACGGGCTGCAGCTGCAGTATCGCCGGATGCGGCGGCTGCGGGCACAGCTCGGCTGATTCTTAAGGAGGACGTGGATGGACACAGCCTCTGATCCCGAGGGGCTGGATGCGGATGAGCTCGCAGCCGAGGGCCGCGGGCAGCCCGCCCGCTCGCTGGATGCGCGACTGATGCGCCGCGTGCTGCAGGCGCTCGGCAATCCGCCGCTCGAATTCCAACTCGACTGGACCGGCGAGCGTATCGCAGCGCCCGGCGGCGCGCCCACGGCGCGCGTGCGCATTGCCGACCGCACCACCTTGCTCGGCGTGCTGTCGGATCCGAAGGTCAATTTTGGAGATGCCTACAGCCTGGGGAAGGTGCAGGTCGAAGGCGACCTGATCGACGTGGTCGGGGTCATCTATCGCAGCGCCGCGCGCAGCCGGCGCGGTGCGCTGGCGCGCCTGATGGACCAGTGGCGGCACCGGCCGAGGCGCAATACGCTGACCGGCTCGCGCAGCAACATTCATCGTCACTACGACCTCGGCAACGAGTTTTATTCGCTCTGGCTCGGACGCACCATGGCGTACACCTGCGCCTACTATCCGACCAGCGATGCCACCCTGGACGAGGCGCAGGTGGCCAAGATGGATCACGTCTGTCGCAAGCTGCAGCTCAAGGCAGGCGACAACGTGGTCGAAGCCGGCTGCGGTTGGGGAAGCCTGGCGCTGCACATGGCCAGTCGTTATGGCGCGCGCGTGCGCGCCTACAACATCTCGAAGGAACAGATCGCGTTCGCGCGCGAGCGCGCCCGTGAGCAGGGCATCACCGGCCAGGTCGAGTTCGTCGAGGACGATTACCGCAACATCAGCGGCCGTTACGACGTGTTCGTCTCGGTTGGCATGCTCGAGCACGTGGGCGTGGAGAACTACGAGCAGCTCGGCCGCGTGGCGCGGGCCGCCATCGGCACCGCGGGCCGCGGGCTGATCCACTCGATCGGACGCAATTACGCGGCACCACTGCATCCGTGGATCGAGCGCCGCATCTTCCCGGGCGCTTATCCGCCCGCATTGAGCCAGATGATGCGGATCTTCGAGCCCAGTGGCCTGTCGGTGCTGGACGTCGAGAATATCCGCCTGCACTACGCGCTGACGTTGCGCGCCTGGATGGCGCTGTACGATGGCGCCGTCGACAGGGTTCGCAAGCTGTTCGACGAGTATTTCGTTCGGATGTGGCGGCTCTACCTGGCGGGCTCGATCGCAGCGTTCGAGACGGGCACGCTGCAGCTGTTCCAGGTGTTGTTTACGGCTGAAGAGAACAACCGCACCCCGCTGACGCGGGAATTCATGTACCCGCGTTGAAGCCGCCGGCCGCGAGCATGCGCAGCGCCGAAATCATCATCGTCGGGGGAGGTCCCGCCGGATCCTCCGCAGCCACGCGGCTCAAGGC
Source organism: Steroidobacteraceae bacterium (assembly GCA_049584935.1). Classification (GTDB taxonomy): domain Bacteria; phylum Pseudomonadota; class Gammaproteobacteria; order Steroidobacterales; family Steroidobacteraceae; genus FEN-1191. Next base: position 2,258 of record JBAUYT010000258.1, on the reverse strand, counting down.
AGCCGGTGCCGACGTGCTGCTGCTCGATAAGGCCTGCTTTCCGCGTCTGAAGCTCTGCGCCGGCTGGATCACGCCGCAGGTCGTGGCCGATCTCGGCATGGACCCGGCAACCTATCCGCACCGTTTCTTAAGTTTCCGTCGCCTGCACTGGCACATGAAGGGCTTGCGGTTGCCGGTTCCGTGCGTACAGCACTCGATCCGGCGTTTCGAGTTCGACGCGTGGCTGCTCGAGCGATCCGGCGCTGCCGTGGTCGAACACACCGTCAAGAGCATCCGGCGGCAGGGCGAGGATTACGTGCTCGACGAGAGCTTCCGCTGCCGCTATCTGATCGGTGCCGGTGGCACCTCCTGCCCGGTCTACCGCGCGCTGTTCCGAGAGACATTGCCGCGCGTGCGCGAGTTGCAGACCGTCACCCTGGAACTCGAGTTTCCGTTCGACTGGAAGGATCCGGACTGCCACCTGTACTTCTTCGAGCATGGCTTGCCCGGGTACAGCTGGTATGTGCCCAAGGCCCGCGGCTGGCTCAACGTTGGCGTCGGCGGCATGGCCACGCGGATCAAGCAGCGCGGTGAGGATATCCGGCTGCACTGGCAGCACCTGGCGGCGCGGCTTGGCCGCCAATTCGGGCTGTCGCTGCCCGAGGAGCCCACCGGCTACAGCTACTACCTGCGCGGACCGGTCGGCAACGGCCGCATCGGCAATGCTTTTCTGACCGGCGATGCAGCCGGTCTCGCCACGCGTGATCTGTGCGAGGGCATCGGCCCCGCGATTCGCAGCGGGCAGCGTGCGGCCGATGCGATTCTGCACGGCGCGTCCTACGATCTGGCCGAGTTCACCGGCGCCAGCCTCGGCGGCGGACTGATCACGCGCTGGATGGACTGGGCTTTCACGCGCGGCGCCAACCAGGTGGCGGGCGCGCCCGCAGCCCCGGCATCACCGGCCTGATGACAGACGACATGAGCGGCGAGCAGGCAGTGCAGTCGGCGCTGGCGGATCTGGCAGGGCATCTCTTGGAACGGCGCGAAGCGATCCTGCAGGAATGGCACCGTGCCGTGGGCGCCGATCCGCAATTCGCTTCGTTCTCCGACCTGTCGCGCGCCGTATTCAACGACCATGTTCCGGCCGTGCTCGGCGCGCTCGAAGAGCGGCTGCGCCGCTACGGCGAGGGCGGCGACGAGGACACGCGCCTGGCGGAACGCGCCAGCGCCGCCGAACACGGCCTGCAACGCTGGCAGCAGGGCTACGATCAACGACAGGCCATGCGTGAATGGACGCACCTGCAGGTGTGCCTGCAGCGCGAGTTCGAGCGCTTCCAGGCCGGCCGGGCGGGTCTCGATGCGCGCGCCATGCCGGCAGCGTATCGCCTGCTCGCGCGCCATTGCGGCGATGGCGTCATCGAGAGCGCCGAGCGCTACCAGCGCCTGCAGCAGACCGACGCCGCCTCCCGGCTGCGCGATCTCGAGCAGGCATTGGTGCAGCTGCAGCAGATGGAGCGGGAGCGTGCCGAAGGCTGGCGCCAGGCCGCACACGATCTGCGCGGCAGCGTCGGCATCATCAGCAACACCAGCGCGCTGCTGAACCGCAATCTCGCCGAGCCGCTGCGGCAGCGCTTTGCCGAGGTGCTGCACCGGGGCGTGGCCTCGCTGCACACGCTGCTGACGGATCTGATCGACGTGGCGCGCCTCGAGGCCGGCCACGAACAGCGCAACCTGGTGGCGTTCGATGCCGCGCAGGTGCTGCGCAATCTGTGCGACACCATGCGCGGCGCAGCCGCCGATGGCAACCTGTTCCTGCTGGCACAGGGGCCGGAGTCACTGCCGGTACAGGGCGATGAGGCCAAGGTGTTGCGCATTGCGCAGAACCTGCTGCTGAATGCGTTCAAGGCCACGGCGCAGGGCGGCGTGCGCGTGCTGTGGCAGCCGACACAAAACGATCACTGGACCCTGAGCGTGCAGGACACGGGCCCCGGATTCACGCGCGGCCCGGCCGCGCCGCTCGAGCACGCACTCAAATTAGCCACGGATGAGGCACGCGAGGTCGAGACAGCGGTGAGCGAAGCGGCGGACAAAGCCGCATTGACGCCGGCGCCGACCCTACCGTCCCAGTCCGATCATAAGCCCCCGCAGATGCTCTCGGGCGAGGGTATCGGCCTGTCGATCGTCAAACGGCTGTGCGAGCTACTGGATGCCAGCCTCGAAGTCGACACCGCTCCCGGTGCGGGCACTACCTTTCGCGTCACCTTTCCGCGCAGCTACAC
>JBAUYT010000257.1:0-3160 GCA_049584935.1 Steroidobacteraceae bacterium | reverse complement strand
GTCGCTGCTCACGCCGACCGCCGAGGGACACTGGAGCGGCAGCGGCACGGCCGCGATCGACGGCGCCGCCGATGCGCTGGCGCGCGCGGCGCGTGAACTCGAGGGTGCGTCGGCCACCGAAATCGATTGCCGGGTAGCAGGCGTGAACGATCTCGCGGGCTTCGCCGCCGTCATGGGTTCGATCGGTGGCATCCCGGGGGTGAGTGATCTGACAGTCCGGGCGGTCGATGCCGATCAGCTTTCACTGCACTTCAGGTCGCACGGCGGCCTGCCGGCTCTGACGCGTGCACTTGCGGCCGAGCACCTGCGCGGCAACGGCAACGGCACTGACGGCACGCTGCAATTGCGCTATCAGGGCAGTCCCTGAGCGCGGCCCATGCGTCACCTACCCAACCTGATCTGCCTGTTGCGCATCGTGTTGATCTGGCCAATCGTCGTTTCGCTCGAGCAGACGAACTACCAACGGACGCTGCTGCTGTTCTTCATCGCCGCCGCCAGTGATGGTCTCGACGGGTTTCTGGCCAAGCGCTACCACTGGACCTCGCAGCTGGGCAAGATTCTCGATCCGCTCGGCGACAAGCTGCTGCTGGTGGCAGTGTTCCTGGTCGCAACCTGGTATGGGCTCATACCGCAGTGGCTCACGGTGCTGGCGGTGGCGCGGGATGTCATGATCGGTCTGGGCGCGCTCGTCTACCGCATCGGCTGGGGGCCACTCAACGGCCGCCCGATGATCAGCAGCAAGATCAACACGCTGCTGCAGCTGCTGTACGTGCTGGCGCTGGTTTCGAATCAGGCATTTGGCTTTCCGACGGCGGGCTGGGTCGAGGCATTGATTCCGCCCATGTGCCTGACCCTGCTGCTGAGCGGCTTTTTGTACGTGCGCGAATTCACCCAGCGCGCGCTCGAAGTGGCGCACGCCTGAGGGTGACAGGAACCCAGATGCAGCAGCTGCCGCTGGCGATGCGATTACGCGAACGCGCTGTGTTCGACAGCTTCGTGCCCGGCGCGAACCTGCAGGCCGTGCAGACCTTGCGCGCCATATCGCTCGGCCAGCTATGCGAGGCCGCCTGGATCTGCGGCCCGGCGGGTATCGGCAAGAGCCATCTGCTGCAGGCGCTGTGCGCGGCGGCCGAGCGGCAGCAGTTGCCCGCGGCCTACCTGCCCATGAGGCAGTTGCAGTCGCTGGGAGTCGAGGCGCTGGCGGGCTGGCAGCAGCGGCGGGTGCTGGCACTGGATGAACTTGACGCAATCATCGGCGATCGCGGCTGGGAGCAAGCGCTCTTCGGCCTGTTCCGCGAGTCGCAGGAGCGCGGCGCGGCGCTGGTGGTGGCTGCGGCCGAGCCGCCGCAGCGGTTGAAGTTCTCGCTGCCGGACCTGGCTTCGCGCTTTGCCGCCGTCGCTCTGCTGGCGCTGCAGCCGCTGGACGAAGCCGAGCAGCGCGAAGCGTTGCGACTGCGCGCGAAGGCGCGTGGGCTGGAGCTGCCGGAAGAGACCGCATTGTATCTGCAGCGGCGCTTTCAGCGGGATCTGCCGACGCTCTACCAGTTGCTCGACACACTGGACGAGGCGGCACTGGCGGCGCAGCGGCGTGTCACGGTGCCGTTCATTCGCGCGGTGCTCGAGTCGCGAGCCGCAGGCCGAGCTGTGCCACCCGGCGACCCAGCGCCTGCGCCAGAGAGCGCTCGTCGTCGGTGAGCTCCCGCTGCACTCCGGCCACATGTGAAGCGCCGTAGGGCGTACCGCCGCTGCGGGTGCTGTGCAGTGCGCGCTCGCTGTATGGCAGCCCCACCAGGTACATGCCCAGATGCAGCAGCGGCAGCATCATCGACAGCAAGGTGCTCTCCTGGCCACCGTGCAGGGTCTGACTGGCCGTAAAGACGGCGGCCGGCTTGCCTTCGAGCGAACCGTCGAGCCACAGCGCCGAGGTGCCGTCGATGAAATACTTGAGCGGCGCAGCCATGTTGCCGAAGCGGGTGGGGCTGCCGAGCAGCAAGCCGTCGGCGTTGCGCAGGTCCTCGAGCGTTGCGTATGGAGGTCCCTGCGCGGGTACGGGCTGCGGTGCCGCCTCGCTGCTGGCGCTGACTGCAGGTACCGTGCGCAGCACGGAGCGCGCGCCCGCCACCGACTCGATGCCCCGACAGGCCTGCCGCGCGAGTTCCGCGGTGCTGCCCTCGCGCGAGTAATAGACCACCAGTATCTGCGCCATCGCCCAGTGTAACCGCTGCGCCCGCTGCGCCGCGATTGACGCGCGTAATCGCCAGGGGAATCATGCGCCCATGAAGGTCGTGCGGCGTTGCCTGGTATCCGGCCGGGTGCAGGGTGTCTACTACCGCGCCAGCGCAGCCGAGCGCGCGCGTGCCGCTGGTATAACCGGCCACGCGCGTAATCTGCCGGACGGCCGGGTCGAAGTACTCGCCTGCGGCACGCACGAGGCGGTGAGCAGATTCATCGCCTGGCTATGGATCGGGCCCACGGCGGCCAAGGTCGCCGAGGTCGTTGCCGAATCCATCGAGCTCGACGCGGCGGAGCTGCCCGACAGGTTCAGGACCGGTTGAGCGACTGGCGTCCGAGATCGTCGGCGCCGTTCCAGTAGGTGGTCCAGCGCACGATGACCCGATCCGGATACTCGCGTCGGCCAATGGCGCCGTTGTAACGCTCGAGCGCCCGCCGCACGTCGCGCTTCTCCGCATCCAGGTAGTAGCGCAGGATGGCACAGCCCATGCTGATGTTGGCTGCGACGTGGGTGAGCTCGTAGCGCCGCATGCCGAGCTGCTCCGGCCAGAACGGCATGACCTGCATCAGACCCACGGCGCCGGCGTTCGACACCGCCCAGGGATCAAAGCCGCTCTCGATGTCGAGCACCGCCATGACGAGGCCTGGCGGCAGCAATGAGACGCCGGGCCGGTGGGTCTCACAATAGACGGTCTGCAGGATCTCGATTCGATCGGATTGGTCCTTGACGTATCGGCGCAGTCTCGGCTCCATGAGCTTGAACCACACCGCCGAATCGAACTGATCGGTGAAGCAACGCGCCTGCTGGATCGCCTGCTGGACCACTGCCCTGAGCTCTGGATCCTGCTGCGCCGAGGGCTGCACCGGACTGGCGCGCGGCGCGCTTGCCGGCGCCGTCGCGGCCATGAGCGGCGCGGCCGCCGTGAGC
>JBAUYT010000256.1:0-30372 GCA_049584935.1 Steroidobacteraceae bacterium | reverse complement strand
GAGCCTGATCGGCTTCGTGCGTGCGCTCAAACCCATTCCGCGGCCCGCCCCGAAGCCGGCCGCCCGGGCCGCCGTGTCGGTGTCTTCGGCACTGACAGCGGGCTCCAACGACAGCACGCCGTTCGCGCCCGCGCCGTCGATCGGTGACATGCTGCGCGTTCCGACTGTTCCAGTCAGTGAGCAGACCATCGAGAGCCGCTCGACCTCGGAGCGCCCGAACGAGCACGCCAACCTGATCGGCTGGCTCAGCGGTTCGGTCCTGGTTCTGACTCTGCTGATTTCCATCTGGACTGTCCGTAGCATCGTCGGGCCCGTGCGGCGCATGCGCTCGGCCACACGGCGCATCGCCGCCGGCGACGTCGGCGTGCAGATCGCCCGCGGCGGGATCCAGGAACTCGACGACCTGGCTGTGTCATTCAACCAGATGGCGGAGCAGCTCGCCGCCGCGCAGACTCTGGCGCGCACTTACCAGGATCAGCTCGAAGCCAAGGTCGCTCAACGCACCCGCGAGCTGCAACACCTGGCCGAGCACGATCCACTGACTCAGCTGCCAAATCGACGACAGTTGTTCATGCACCTCAAGCGGGCAATACAGCGTGCCGAATCGGAGCGCTCCTGCATGGGCGTGTTCTTTCTCGATCTGGATAACTTCAAGAACATCAACGACAGCATGGGGCACGCCTTCGGCGATAGCGTGCTCGAAGCCATTGCCGAACAGCTGCGCACCGCGGCGGGTGCAGGCGGTTTCGCCGCGAGACTGGGAGGCGATGAATTCACCGTCGTCTGCGATGGCGCGGCGGACGAGGCGGCCGTGCGCAACGTTGGTTGGGAACTAGTTCGAGCCTTTCAAAAACCGATTACCGTGAACGGCCGCGATCTCGTAATCGGTATCAGCGTCGGCGCCAGTATCTATCCCGAACATGGCGTCGATGCCGAAGCCCTGCTGCGGGCGGCCGATGCGGCGCTGTTCCGAGCAAAGGCGCTCGGTCGCAGCCAGCTGACCGTCTTCAGCCCCGAACTGCTGGAGGAAGCTTCGGTGAAGTTCAGCACCGAGCAGGGGCTGCGGCGAGCCATGGAACGCGGCGAATTCGAGCTGGTATTCCAGCCAGAGGTCGATGCTTCGAGCTTCGAAACCCGGCTGGTAGAAGCATTGCTGCGCTGGCGTCTCCCCGATGGCCGCAGAGCCTCACCGTCGGAATTCCTGACTGTCGCCGAGGAGTCCGGGCTGATCATGGAGATCAGCGACTGGACTTTGCGCACAGCGATCGAGATGGCAGCGCACTGGCACCACGGCCCGTGGCCCGAAGCGCGCGTCGCAGTCAACCTGTCGTCGCGCGAGTTGCTCGACAGCCGCTTCGTCGATCGTGTCATGGAACTGCTGCAGCGGCACCGGCTGCCGCCGCAATGCATAGAGATAGAGCTGACGGAGAATGTACTGCAGACCGGGGCGGCAACCATCGAGGTGCTGCGCTGCCTGCGCGCCAATGGCATTGCGATCGCCCTCGACGACTTCGGTACCGGCTACTCGTCCCTGGCTTCGCTCGAGCGGCTGCCGCTCACGCGCGTGAAGCTGGATCGCACGCTGGTGGCGAGCATCCATACCAGCCCAAGGTCGGCCGCCATTGCGCGCGCCATCGTCGGCCTGTGCCACAGCCTGGATCTCGAGGTGACGGCGGAGGGCATCGAGTGTGCTGAGCAACTGGTTGCACTCTCCCGGCATACACCCATGTTTCTTCAGGGCTACCTGCTGGCGCGTCCTATATCGGCCGACAAGCTGCTGCCGATCATGCATGACATGCCCGGTCACATGCAGGCGCTGCTGCTGGCGACGGCGCCACCGTCGCTCGGACAAATGGCGCCGCACCCTTCAGCGGACCAATCGGACCGCCCGCAGCGCTGCGCGCAATAGAGAGCCGCCAATTCGGCGCACTTGCGCGTGGCTGCAAACTGCTAGTAGAGTCTCCGCCGCTTCAGGTGTCCTGACGGATCCAGGTCCAAAAGGGATTAAACGGGAAGCCGGTATATGCCGGCGCTGCCCCCGCAACGGTAAGCGTGTCTGAAGGAACAGCGACATACCACTGCGCTCACGAGCGCGGGAAGGTGCTGATTCCAGGAAGAAATTCCGCACGCGAGCCCGTAGACCGGCCTGAAGTGGGATCACGGGCTCGCGGTGGGCGATGCCGGACCAGGTGCCGGGTCGTCCTGCCAAGCTCCGCACCGGGCTCCGCTCTCCTCCTCCCTGCCCGTTAGCTGACGTCAATGATTCGCGCGGGGCGCGCGGACAGGGAGAGGACTCTTGAGACGTACCTTACTGGTCGCGCTCGCATTCGCCGGCGCCGGACCTGCATTGTCCCAGGAATCGGAATTCGGTCTGGATCTCGACCCCGTGGTCGTCACGGCAACGCGCATGGCCGAGCCGGCCGGACAGACGCTGGCGTCCGTCACCGTCATCACGCGCGACGATATCGAGCGGCTGCAGCCCGCCTCGGTGGAAGAACTGCTGACGGGTCTGGCCGGCGTATCGACCGCCAACACCGGCGGCCTGGGCAAAGCCAGCTCGGTATTCGTGCGTGGTACCGAATCGGATGAAACACTCGTGCTCATCGATGGCATCCGGGTCGGTTCGGTATCCACCGGTACGACGGCGTTCGAACAGTTACCCATCGACCAGATCGACCGCATCGAAATCGTTCGTGGTCCTCGCTCAAGCCTCTATGGCTCGGACGCCATCGGCGGCGTGATCCAGATCTTTACGCGCCGCGGCGACGGCAGCCTCACACCCTCATTGAGCATCAGCGACGGAACATATTCCACCTGGCAGGGACAGGCCGGCCTCTCGGGCGGCGATGAGCACGCCTGGTACAGCCTCAGCTTGGCCGGATTGCATACCAACGGCTTTCCCGCCTGCCGCGGCTTCGGCGCCCCGCTCTACGTCGGCTGTTTCGTCAATCCCCCTCCGGGAGACGACGGCTACTGGAACGCGTCCGGTTCCGTGCGGGGCGGCTATCGCTTCGACAACGGGCTCGAACTATCCGCGGACTGGCTGCGCGTCTATGGCGACACTCAATACGATGGTGATGTCGTCGACAACTCGCGCGTGGTACAGCAGGTGCTCGGTGGTACCGTGTCCTTGCCGACGTTCGGCATCTGGCATTCGACCATTACGGGAGGACAGAGCGAGGACGACTCCAACGACTATCTCGATGGTGTCTACGTCGACAATTTCGACAGCCGCCGCAACAGCATCAGCTGGCAGAACGAGCTGCACTTTGCTCCGCAGCAGCAGTTGATCGCCGGAATCGACTACGTCCAGGATCGATTGATCAGCAGCATCCCCTACCCGGTCACGTCACGTGCAGACACGGGCGAGTTCGCGCAGTACCAGGGAGGATTCGGACCCGCCGAAATCCAGGCGAGCCTGCGGTTGGATCACGATCAGCAATTCGGGCAGCACTACACTGGCAGCGTCGCAGCCGGCTACACGTTCAGCCAGGCATTGAAGCTTACGGCGTCCTACGGCACGGCATTCGAAGCGCCGACATTCAACGATCTGTACTACCCGGGCTACGGCAATCCTGATCTCAGGCCCGTGAGCTCAAGGAGCATCGAGGTCGACGTCAGCGGACACTGGTCGACTCTGTCGTGGATGCTGAGCGGATTCGAAACACATGTCGACGACCTGATCACCTACGACGCCGTCACCGGCGCTCCGGCCAATGTCGGCCGTTCGCTCATTCGCGGCCTGGAAGGCACCGTTGCAGGCAGCTGGCAGGGCTGGCGCAGCCAGCTGGCGCTGACCCTGCTCGATCCTCGCGACCGCACGCCCGGCGATGACGATGCGCTGCTGCCGCGACGCGCCGAGCAGACTGCTCGGTGGGACATCGACCGGCAGCTCGGGCGCTTCAGTGCCGGAGCCACCTGGTTCGAGTCCGGCAGACGCTTCGATGACCTGGCCAATACGCAATCGCTGGGCGGCTACAGCACCATCGATTTGCGCGGCGGTCGCCAGCTTGGCCGCAACTGGTTGCTGCAACTGCGGTTGAGCAACTTGCTAGACAAGCATTACGAAACCGCGGAGTACTACAACCAGCCGGGTCGCGCCTTCTACGTCACCGTTCGCTATCACCCCGTCAAACCCTGACCTCTGGAGTCGTCATGAATCCGATGCGATCGAACAAGCGTCTCACCGGCCTGCTGGTCCTGGCCGCGATCATGCTGGTCGCCCGGCTGTTTCACTTCCAATACCCACCCGACGCATCCTGGGCCGTATTCCTTCTGAGCGGATTCTACGGCTACCGCCTGCGGGCCTTCGCACTGCTGCTGCTGGAGGCAGTCGTCATCGACTATGTCACCGCGGCGCACATGGGTATGAGCAGTTATTGCCTGTCGGCGGCCTATGCGTTTGTGCCGCCGGCTTATGCAGTGCTCTGGCTGGGTGGGTGCGCGGCTGCGCGCCACTGGCAACCGAGCCATTGGCAGCGCGTTGCCTGGCTCGCCGCGACCGTGCTGGTATCCGTTACCCTGTGCTTCCTGCTCACCAACGGCGGCTGGATGAATGGGGTAGCTCGCTGGTATCCCTATTTCCTGGTGGTACCGGCTGCTTATATCGGCCTCGCGGCCCTGGCGCAGCAAGTCACCGCGCGACTGAATCAGGCGCCCGCGGTAACCAACCGGCGCGCCACCTGACGTCATGACCGCCGACGAGCCAAAGCCGGCCGACGGACATCGGCTGCGCATGCAGCGCCGCAAGGCGCGCGTCGACGCGCGGATTACGGCAGCCACGCAGGATCGCGGCGTGCTGCTGGTTTTAACCGGCAGCGGCAAGGGCAAGAGCTCGTCGGCTTTCGGCATGCTGGCACGAGCACTCGGTCACGGCATGCATGTGGGCGTCGTCCAGTTCATCAAGGGCACCTTCAACACCGGCGAGGAGGCCTTCTTTCGCCGCTTTCCGGAGGTTTGTTATCACGTCATGGGCGAAGGATTCACCTGGGAGACTCAGGACCGGGAGCGCGACCTCCGCGCCGCGGCGTCGGCCTGGAATCGGTCACTGCGCCTGCTGCGTGACCCGCAGATCGATTTGCTGGTGCTGGATGAACTCAATATAGCGCTCAAGCACGGCTATCTGGCGCTCGATGAGGTACTGCAGGGTGTGTGCTCGCGTCCATCGCATCAGCACGTGGTCATCACCGGGCGAGCCGCTCCGCCTGCTCTCATCGAAGCCGCTGAACGCCTGCCGCCAGCAGCAGCCACTGCGTTGCAAGTTGTGGTGTTGTATCTCGCGCTCGGCTCGCAAAGCCTTCGGCAGCACGCACGGCCGGTCACGGAGGCACTTAACGCAGGCGATCTCGAGGCCGCGCGCCGCAGAGTCGGGTGCATCGTCAGCCGGGACACGGGAGCGATGCGGTCGGTCGAGGTGGCGCGAGCCGCCGTGGAATCCGTGCTCGAGAATGGCAACGACGCAGTGTTTGGCGCGCTGCTCTGGTTCATGATTGCCGGAGCACCCGGAGCACTGCTTTACCGGCTGGTCAACACGCTCAACGCCATGTGGGGCTACCGTACGCCGCGCTATCGCCATTTTGGCTGGGCCGCCGCGCGCACCGACGATCTCATGAATTTCATACCCGCGCGTCTGACCGCGATGAGCTATGCGCTGCTTGGCCATTGCGCCAACGCCCTGCACTGCTGGCGCAAGCAGGACCCTCGCTGGGAAAGTCCCAACGCCGGACCGGTCATGGCGGCGGGTGCCGGCAGCCTGGACCTCGAACTAGGTGGATCGGCCTTCTATCATGGCCACCGGAAGATGCGCATTCCCTTGGGACGAGGCGCTCAGCCACAGGCGTCGGATATCGCACGCGCGCGCTTGCTGGTCGATCGTGGCGTGTTGCTATTGGCCGGCCTGGTGCTGGCCTGGTCGCTGAGCCGCGCAGCATTGCAGCCATGAACCGTCACTGTCTCATGATCCAGGGCACCACTTCAGACGCTGGCAAGAGCACGCTGACCGCTGCGTTGTGCCGCGTGCTGAGGCGCCGCAATGTCCGTGTAGCGCCGTTCAAGCCACAAAACATGGCGCTCAACAGCGCCGTAGCCTGCGATGGCGGCGAGATCGGCCGCGCCCAGGCACTGCAGGCGCAGGCCGCTGGTGTGGCACCGAGCTCCGATATGAATCCGGTGCTGCTCAAACCGAACAGCGATTCGGGAGCACAGGTTATCGTCAATGGCCACGCGATAGGCAACATGGACGCCGCGGAGTACCACGACTACAAGCGGGTCGCGCGCGATGCGGTCATGGCGGCCTACCACCGGCTGAGCAGTCGATACGACGTACTACTGGTCGAGGGTGCCGGATCGCCGGCGGAGATCAATTTGCGCCGCGGAGACATCGCCAACATGGGGTTCGCCGAGGCGGTCGACTGTCCGGTGCTGCTGATTGCAGATATCGATCGCGGCGGCGTCTTTGCTCATGTCGTCGGCACAATGGCGCTGCTCAGCGACAGCGAGCGTGCCCGCATCGTCGGATTTGTGATCAACCGCTTCCGCGGCGACCTGTCGCTGCTCGAGCCGGGACTTCGTTGGCTCGAACAGTACACAGGCAAGCCGGTCTTCGGTGTGCTGCCCTATCTCCAGGGTTTAGCGCTCGATGCCGAAGATGCCATTCGGGCGGAAATCCAGAACACCGAAGAGCACGCCCTGCGCGTGCTGGTCCCCGTTCTGCCGCGAATCAGCAACCACACGGATTTCGACGCGCTACGCGCGCATCCGCAGGTCGACCTACGATTCGTCGGGCCCGGCGAGCGTCCCGGTGTCGCCGATGTCGTGATCCTGCCAGGATCGAAGAGCGTGCGGGCGGATCTCGCATGGTTGCGTGCGGAAGGCTGGGATGCCCATCTGCGGCGCCATCTGCGCTACGGGGGAAAGCTGATCGGAATCTGTGGCGGCTTGCAAATGCTCGGCTGCCGCATCAGCGATTCCGTCGGCGTCGAGGGCGCTCCGGGCACCAGCGCTGGACTCGGCTGGCTCGAGTTTGACACCACCCTGCAGACGCAGAAGCAGTTGCGCAATGTCCATGGCAGGCTGCAGATCGACCAGTCGTCGATCAGCGGCTACGAAATTCATGCCGGCATCAGCGACGGCCCTGCCATGAGCCGGCCGTCGGTAATACTGGATGACGGTCGCCGTGACGGCGCGCTCAGTGACGACTCTCAGATACTTGGCACCTACCTGCACGGCCTGTTTGACGAATCAACGGCCTGTCGTGCGCTGCTGCGGTGGATGGGCCTGCCCGACCCGAAGCCGCTCGATCATGCGCGACTTCGTGAGAATTCTATCGACCGCATCGCCGACGCGGCAGAGGCTCACATCGACCTCGAACGGCTGCTCGGGGTGCTGGACCTGCAGGCATGAAGGAGTTGATTCTCGGCGGAGTGCGTTCGGGCAAGAGCCGTCTGGCTGAGGCGCGCGCCCGGGAAAGCGGCCTCGAGGTCGTGTTCCTGGCAACCGCACGTGCACTCAGCGATGCCCAAATGCATAATCGCATCGAGCAACACCGACGACGTCGGCCCTCCCATTGGCAAACGGTCGAAGAGCCTGTGGCGCTGGCTGACTGCCTGCTTCGACTGGCAGCAGCACGCCGTTGCATCCTCGTCGAGTGCATTACGCTGTGGCTTACGAACCTGCTTTGCGAGGGCGATGAGTCCCGGCTCAAGGCGCAGGGAAGCGCTACTGGCGGCGCTACCCCAGGCGCCCGGAACCATCATCCTGGTCAGCAACGAGTGCGGCCTCGGTATATCGCCGCTGGGCGAGCTGACGCGACGCTTCCTCGATAAGGCCGGCCAGCTTCACCAGCGGCTGGCATCGCTCTGTGACCGAGTGACCCTCACCGTTGCCGGACTGCCTTTGCCAGTAAAGGGTTGAAATCATGAAGAACCGGACCTCGAAGCCGAAGCCCACGCCCGAGCGCGGCAGAACTCCCTCACCAAGCCGCCAGGCGCGCTCGGCGAACTCGAGTCGCTGGTGATTCGGCTGGCGGGATTGTAGGGCCGGCCGCGGTTACTGCGATCGCTGTCCTGCTGCTGCTGAAACTGGCGGTCGTAGATGCTCTTCCGCCGGCCCACCGCCTGGCGTTGCTACTACCGCCCTTCCTCGCCCGAAGCGCCATTCCGGCGCTGTTCGCCTGCACGCGCTACGTCCGCTCCGACGGCATCGCCTCGGCACATGCTGCGTCATTGCCGCGCGGCGCGGCGATCATCATGGCGGGCGTCGCGTTGTGTGCGGCCCTTAGTCTGGGCAGCATGGGTGTGGTAGCTGTGGCTACGACGAGCATCGGCTTCGTACTGCTGCGCGCATTTGTGCTGCGATGGATCGGCGACACGACCGGGGACACTGCCGGTGCGATGATCGAACTGCTCGAGGCCGCTGTACTGGTCTCGCTGGCGCTGTTCCTGCCTGCAGAGGCGTCCTGACGCAATCGGCTCCGGTTCGCTACCGCCGTGCGGCACGCAGGCGAGCTGCGAGCCATGACTTAACCGTCGCACGCGGAATCCTCCAGCCATCCTGGCGCGCGGTCAGTAGACACTGCTCGCAGAACCGACCCGCGAGCTGCATGACGCGCCTGGACGTGATTCCGACCGGCGCCAGGAAATCCCGCTCCCGAGTGACCTGTGTCAGCAGGTTTACAGCCAATGTCTCGAGCGCCAGAGTCATGACTGCGGTCACCGCCATTTCGACCTGCGGTTGCAGCCATATCTGCTGAATGAAATTGAAGTGCTGCACGCCTTGCCTGTCCACGTAGTAGCAGAAGGTGCTTACGCGCGTCGGCGGCGCCTCCACTTGGCGCACCGCCTGCGAGCCGAGCCGGCATGCGACTGGCCCGCCACGGCGGCCACTCCTGGTACGCACCGGAGGCACTACCACAAGACCGGTTCTGCGTAGACGGCTGCGCGCCATGTCAGATCACTGCCCTGCTAGAAATATGGCAATAGTATATGCTATAATTATGGCAGGTAAAGATACCGGGGCAAAATGATCCGGCGTCAGCCGGGGAAGCCTGCATGGCCCAGCCTGATAAGACCACTGTGGCCCGCGCCGCCATGGCGGCGGTGGAACCCTTCGTCGAACTGTTTCTCGAGCTTGGTATAACCAGCCCGGAGGCTGAAAGCCTGTTGCGCAGCGTGTACGTACATGCCGCGCGTAAATGGCTGGCCAAGCGCGGGGGAGAGACGGAGCCGTCCGACGTGCGTGTCGCGCTCGCGACGGGAGTGCATCGCAATTTCGTCCGCAGGATTCTGTCAGAGCCGCCGCGAATCGCAGCCGCGCGCGAACAGAAGGGGCACCGTGCCGGCCGGCTACTCGAGGCGTGGCACTCGGACCCGAAGTATCTCGATAGCAGCGGCAAACCACGGGACCTGTCAGAGCGGGATCAGGAACCAAGCTTCCACACCCTGGCCACAACCTACGTGCCCGGTACCGCCCCCGGCGTCGTACTCGGGGATTTGCGACGCGCAGGACTGGTGCAGATGCTGGCGGAGCACCGCGTCCGCGTCAGGGGGCGCAGCTATCGGGCTCAGGGCGTCAACGCCGGCAATGTGGCGGACATGGGCCATCGCGCTCGCGAGCTGCTGCAGACCATGGTTCACAATCTGGATCAGCCGCAAGCTCCACGATTCTGTGAATCGATGCCCGAAATCGAGGTCGACGTCGCCAGAGCGCCGTTCGTCCGGGATCTGATTTCCCGGCGCGCGGGCAATTTTCTGGCGGCCATAGAGCAGGAACTGGCCGCCGAGGCCAGCGAAAGAAGACGGCGGCGTTCCCGCCAGCGGGTCAGGATCGGCCTCACGGCCGTGGCGACCGAACGATGACAAAGCGCAGGAGGCGTCCATGAAGAGCAGCAGCGACAACCGGACGAGCCAAGGATTCCCGCAACCGACACCCGAGCAGCAGCTGCCGGAACTGCTCGCCCGAGAGTTGATCGGTGTCTGCATGGCAACACTGAAAAGTCACGGGCTGCCGCGCGAACGCCTGGCGGAACTCGCCACCAGTGCCGCGTTGGAGGATTCGGGACGGATCGAGAGCGCGACTGCGGTGCTTGCAGACTCACAAAACCTTGCTGAGCTCACCAACAAATGGGTCGAGGATCCAGCCTATCGCGATGTCACGGGGCGACCGGCGGTTCTATCCATGCAACAGCGTAAGGGTTGCAGCTTTTCGGCATTGTCCGCTGAGTTCTTCCCGGATCGGCCCATGACGGAAGTCGTCACTCTTGGCTGTGAGGGCAAGGTCATCGAGCGTATCGGGCGGGACAAGGTAGCACTGCTCAATAGCACCGTTCTATTCACCGGCAGCTCCCTGCCCATTCTGGCCTATTCGATCCGATCAGTACGACGGCTGCTCGGCACCGCCGAGTTCAATCGCCGCGCGGATGCCGCCGCGCTCGAGAACTGGCCGGACCGTACCTCGTACGTAAGCGTCACCGACGAGGATTTCCACAAATTTGTCAGAGTGTTCCGAATGCAGATCAGCGAATTGATCGAGAGCAGTAATCGCTGGCTTTCGCAACGGGCGGCTTTGCCGCGGAATCGGCGCAAGCAGAAACGACTTGTCGGGCTTCAAGCCTTCATTTTCCGGGAATAGCGCCGCCAGTCATGCCAGCACGCGTGATCCGCTCGTGGCACACGTCTATACTGCAGCTCGTCGGGAACTTTTCCGCTTGCATCGGAGTCTGGGGTTATGAGTGAAGGTCGGATTCAAATGATCGGGCGACTAAGATCCGCCGGCTTTAGCCTGGCGGCAACGTTGGCAGTTTCGTTGCCTGGCATGGCGTGGTCGCGGAGCGGCGAGAATTTCCTGCTTTACGTTTCCAACGAGCGCTCTGAAAACGTCACTGTCATCGATGCCCGCGACCTCAAGCCCGTCGACACCATCGCCGTCGGCAAGCGCCCGCGTGGTATTCACGCAAGCATCAACGGCAAACTCGTGTACGTCGCATTGAGCGGCACGCCTGTCACAACGCCCAAAATCGACGCCGGCGGCAACCCGGTGTTCAAGCGCGGAAAGGACGATGACGATGACGAGGCATCGCACGCTGATAAAGCCGCCGACGGCATCGGCATCATCGATGTGGCGCAGAAAAAGCTGACGGGCAAGCTACTGGTAGGTTCGGATCCCGAAGAATTCTCACTGAGCAAATCCGGCACGCAGCTTTATATTTCCAATGAGGATGTCAAAACTGCCAGCGTCGTCAATGTGACTACCGGCAAGATCGAGCACATCATTCCCATTGCGCAGGAGCCTGAAGGCGTCGCGACCGCGCCCGACGGCAAGACTTTCTACGTGACCTGCGAAGCCGACGGCGAAGTGTTTGCCGTGGATACCTCCACTTACAGAGTAGTCGGCCATTTCACCGTTCCGCCACGGCCACGCAGCATGGCATTCATGCCGAATGCGGCCATCGGTTTTATTCCATCGGAATCGACCGGTCAGCTAAATGTCATAGATACGGCGAATTACAAACTTCTGAAGACCGTCACCCTGCCGGAAGGCTCACGGCCCATGAGCGTCAAGGTCAGTCCGGACGGTAAAAGGATCTATGTCAGTAATGGCCGGGCCGCCACGGTGTCCGTGCTGGATGGCCACTCATACGCGCTGTTGAATACCATCAAAGTGGGAACTCGGCCCTGGGGTATGGTGCTGTCACCTGACGGCAAGTATCTGTATACGGCCAACGGTCCGTCCAATGACGTCTCCGTCGTCGACCTCAAATCCGAGAAGGAGATCAAACGCGTCACGGCGGGCGATAGTCCCTGGGGCATCACCATCGTTCCACGCTGAGCGAGTCCACCGTTACATCGTCGATCTAGACCTCCCGGGCGTCTATGCTGCCATTTGCAGGTGATCCCATGGAATTTGCCGCGGTCGTCGCGCACCAGCAGTCGCGTCTCGAGCCGCGGTCTGCTGGCCAGGTCACGCGCGTCGGTCGGTAGCTCGAAGTGCTTGATGAACACGGTGCCGCCGGAAAATGCCAGGGATCGTTCTCAACCGCCTGCTCCGGGAGTGCGATCCAGCGAAACTTGGAAGCGCCGTCCGACCAAAACGGTACCACCAGGGCCGCCGATGGTTGCGCGTGCGTCGCGACGGGAAAGCTGACCAGCAGCGCAGCCGTGAGCACTAAACGTCGAGCGCGCATCCTTCTCCAGATTCAGGCCGGGATCATACTTTGGCGCCATCGTCATTGCGACCTGGGCCGCCGCGCGCCCGCGCTTCGCTGCCCAGGATAATTTTCAGCCGCCTTATGACATAAGAGCGCTATCGCAGCACCGCAGCCGTCGTTTTTGCGGGTTGCGGCGCTTGCCCCCAATAGCCATACGTCACTGAGACTCTGAGCACGGAAATCGTGCGCCGAGCTATGCAGCCTAGCGGCCTGCACCCCTCGCACGGCAGTTACAGAGTCGGAGGCATGGCGGAATCAAAATCCACCGTCGGTGTGGCGCTGCACATTACCATCCGGGCGATGCCGCCGTGCGGCGCAATCCCCAATCGCCCGGAGGCGATTGCGTGAGCACGGCCAGGCCGGCGCGCCTCCTGATCGTCGATTACGAGCTGCCGCAGCTGCGTGCGCTCTGCGACACGCTCGAGCTCGAAGGTTATGCCACCCGCGGATTCAGCTCGGCCGAACATGCCTTGGCCGAGCTCAAGCCGGGCGAAGTCGACCTGCTGCTGACCGATCTGATGATGCCGGATATGGACGGCATCGAACTCATCAATGCGGCACGACAGATCGATGCCTCGCTGGGAGCGATCGTCATGACGGGCCATGGCACTATCGACACCTCCGTGCAGGCGATGCAGGGCGGTGCACTCGATTACATCCTCAAGCCGTTCAAGCTCAATACGATGCTGCCGGTGATCTCGCGCGCACTTGCCGTGCACCGTCTACAGCGCGAGAACGCCGAGCTGCACGAACGCGAGCGACGACGCACGGAAGAACTGGCCGCGGCCTATCAGACGCTGGAATCCTTCTCCTACTCCGTATCACACGACCTTCGATCGCCGCTGCGTGCCATCGAAGGCTTTGCACAGATACTGCTGGATGACTACGGGCCGAAACTTGGCGAAGACGGTCACGAGGTCGTGCACATCATTCACGACGGCTGTCGCAAGCTGGACCACTTGATCGTTGGTCTGCTGGCGTTCTCGCAATCCGGCCGGCATCCGCTCAATCGCGTGCGCATCGACATGGCCGTAATGGCCAGAGACGTTGCCTCCGAAGTCCGCGCGGCCTACCACGGACCGACGCCACTGATCGAGATAGGCGACCTTCCATACTGCGAGGCAGACGCCACCATCATGCGACAAGTCTGGTGCAACCTCATCGGCAACGCGCTCAAGTACAGCGCCAAACGCGCCACACCGCAGGTAACTGTCAGCGGCCACGTAGCTGACAACGAGGTCCGTTACCAAGTACAGGATAACGGCTCGGGCTTCGACATGCGCTACGCCCACAAGCTGTTCGCCGTGTTTCAGCGGCTGCACGGCGCGGACGAATTCACGGGCACAGGAGTCGGACTTGCAATCGTGCACCGCATCCTCACGCGCCACGGCGGTCGCGTCTGGGCGGAGGGCACGCCCGATGCAGGCGCACGTTTCCATTTTGCGCTGCCGACCGTTGCCGAATGTGCGCCAGTTCACATCACCGGAGACCGGGGTGCCATCTAAATGGCCACCAGGGGCAGGCTCCGGGCGCAAAATTTGAGCGTGCAAATATACCAGGAGCAGGCGCTTCCAAATAAATCAGGGAGGATGAGGCGGTAACGGGTGGCCAACCCCAGGGCGCTGCAGGCGAGGAGTTCCACGAGTGGAAACCGGACTTAGACTGGTCTTGGTCGAGGACATTGACACTGACGCCGAATTGCTGCGCTGGCATCTGACGCGCGGGGGACTGGACGTGCGTATGCATCGCGTTCAGACAGAGCCTGCCTTTCGCGCCGCGTTGCGCGACGTCAAGCCCGACATCATCGTGTCCGATTTTTCGCTGCCGCAATTCGACGGCCTGCGCGCATTGTCCATCGCCAGCGAGGAAGCACCCGAGACCCCGTTCCTGTTCGTATCGGGAACGATCGGCGAGGAACGCGCCATCGATGCACTGCGGCGCGGTGCCACCGACTATGTGCTCAAGTCCAATCTTTCGCGCCTGGTGGCCGCGGTCGAACGGGCCATGCGCGAGACGGCACTCAAGGCCGCACGACGGCGCTCTGAGCTCCAACTGCGAAGCAGCGAGCAGCAATTGCGGGCGACCATCGAAACCTCCCAGGACTGGATCTGGGAGATGGATATCGACGGACGTTTCAGATTCTGCAGCAATGCCGTCGCCAATATTCTGGGATTCGAGCCGCTGGCGCTGCTGGGCCGGGACTACCGGACGCTGCTGCATGAAGAGGATCAGCATACCGCGGCGGCCCTGCTGCCGCCTGCGGGTCAGCCGCAGTTGACCGGTGCAGTGGCACGCTGGCGTGGCGCGGACGGGCAGGTGCGATGGCTCGAACGGAACGTGGTCGCGATCCAGGACGAAGCCGGACTCACGACCGGCTACCGCGGTGCCGATCGTGATATTACCGGTCGCCGTGAGCAGGACCTGGGTCTGCGCCGCCTGACCCGTACCTATCGCATGCTAAGCAGCACCAGCTCCGCGGTCTTGAGACTGGGAAACCGAGGTGAGTTGCTGGATGAGGTCTGCCGGATAGCCGTCAAGCAGGGTGGTTATGACCGGGTGATGATCAGTCTGATCGATCCGGGCACGCATTTCCTGCGGCAGCACGCCTGGGCGGGTGCGCACAGCGAGGCATTGCACGCGCTGGCTTCGATCGGGATTGCCGGTACCGCATTGCAGACCGGCAAGCCGACAGTTTGCAACGACCTAGTCGCCGAAGGGCAGTCTTTGGCTCACCAGGAGGTGCTCAGTGCCCACGGCTACGGGGCCGTGGCGGGCGCTGCCGCTACATGTGGACAGCACCAGCATCGGCGTCTTCACCCTCTGCAGCCGGCAGCGCAACGTATTCGACGAGGCGGAGCTGCCTGTGCTGTTGGAACTGGCCGCCAATCTGGGCTTTGGTCTGCAATACTACGACAAGGACGAAGCCGTTCACTTCCTGTCATATTTCGACAGCCTCACGGGTCTCGCCAAGCAACCACTGTTCTGCCAACGTCTGTCGCAGCTCGCCGGCTCCGGCAGGCAGCTCGGACTGGTGGTGGTTTTCGACCTGCAGAAACTGAGCGCCATAAACGATTCGTTTGGTCGCTACATCGGCGACCGCCTGATCGAGAACGTCGCCGTACGTCTCAAGCAATCTTTTACCGATCCGGAGTGCCTGGCACATTTCGGTGGCGGCACGTTCGCGCTCGTGCTGGGAAATGACGGCGGCGCCGACGACACGGGGCAACTGCCGCAGAGCGCGATCGGGCGACTTTTCAATGAGCCGTTCGTCATCGACGGCCAGGAGCTGCGCCCCGCCGTCCGCTCAGGCATTGCTCTCTATCCGACCGACGGCGATTCGGCCGATGCGTTGGTCCAGAACGCCGAGGCCGCACTCAAGGCCGCTCGCGAGGGCAACGAGAAGTACCTGCTGTTCCAGCACGTCACGCAACGCTCCACCACCCGAAGTCTGGCGCTTGAGGCCCGACTTGCGGGGGCGCTGGAGCGCGACGAATTCCTGTTGCACTACCAACCGAAAGTCAGCATCGAGACCGGCCGCGTGGTCGGCTTCGAGGCGTTGCTGCGCTGGCAGGACGCGCACGAGGGCCTGGTACCGCCGTCGTTGTTCGTTCCATAGCTGGAGCGTTCGGGCGCCATTGTCGACGTCGGCGAATGGGTACTGCTGCAAGCCGCGCGCGATCTAAAAAAATGGACCGCATTGGGCCTGACTGCCATTCGAGTCGCCGTGAATGTCTCGCCGCTGCAACTGCGACGCAGGGATTTCGTCGATTGTGTGCTGCGCAGCAACGATCTGTCCCGCCGACGCCCTGCCGGCGTGGACATAGAGATCACGGAAAGCATGCTGATGCAAGACATCGAGCTGTCAATGCGGAAGCTTGCCGAGCTCCGCGATGCCGGGATCGGTGTTGCGATCGACGATTTCGGCACCGGCTACTCTTCTTTGCGGCTGCTTTCCGGTCTTCCGGTCGACACGCTTAAGATCGATCGCTCCTTCGTTCAGAATGTCACCGATGTCGACAAGGGGCTGACTTTGGTATCGATGATCGTGTCGCTCGCACGCGCCTTCAACATGCGTACCGTTGCCGAGGGAGTGGAGACCGCCGAGCAACTGCAAACGCTGCACCGGATTGACTGCGACCAAGCTCAGGGCTTTCTGTTCGCGAGACCTGGGGCTGCCTCGGAGGTGCCCGCGGTCATTTCCCGCCTGGCGCAGACCAGCGTGCCCGCCGCCAATGGGCACGCGGCGGTCCTTAGTCGCTGAGTCGCAAACCGACTCTGCGCTGGGGCGCCGCTCAGCCCGCCCTCGCCGGCGCCACCACCGACGACCCCTGCGAAGCGCGCCGTGGCAGCGCCGCCATGCAAATCACCGCGATCATGGAACCCGTGGCCATGATGGCGGCAACCCATGGCAAGCCGAGACCCGCGCGAAACAGCAGTCCGGCGATTATGGGCGCCAGCATCGCCCCGCCCCGCCCGACGCCGACCGCGAAGCCCGTACCAGTCGCGCGTTGTTGCGTCGGATAAGCGCGTGCGAGCACCGCGTATATACCCACGACACCAGCGTTAGTGCAGAATCCTACCAGCGCACAGATCACGGAAAGGTGAGTTAGATCCACATGACCCTGGCCGAACAGCGCCACCAGAACCGCCGAACCAAACAGCGTCGCGATGGTCATGGCACGTAGACTCAATGTCTCCGTCATCAGGCCGAGAGCCGCGCCACCCGCCGCCCCCCCAACGTTGGCCCAGACCAGCACTCCCGCTGCTGCAGAAGGTGCAAATCCCACGTCGACTACGATTTTCGGCACCCACTTGAGCATGAAATAGAAAGTCGTGATGTGGAAGAAATAGGTAGCCGTAAGTAGCACCGTGACGACCGCGCGTCCGGGTTCGAAGATATCCAGGGCGCTGGTGCGCCTCTGCGACCGGCTTTGCGGGGGCAATTGCGCAACGCAACCGTAACCATATCCGAGGCGCGTCAGGCTGCGATTGAGGCGCGAGAGTGCGTCCTGCGGCTGCTTTTGACACAGCCAGCTAACCGATTCAGGCACACACCAGTACACCAGCGGCAAGAATACCGCCGTGCAGATGGCTCCGAATTCGAACACCACCCGCCAATTGCCGCTCTTGAGTAGCTGGGCAGCAATCGAGCCTCCGATGATGGCACCGAGCGGATAGCCGATGGCCATCATCGAGACTGCCAGGTCGCGCCGCCGAGTGTTGGCGAATTCGGTTGCGACAGCGTTGTTGGTTGCCAGCATGCCGCCGATGCCGAGCCCTGTGACGATGCGCCAAACGCACAATGCCCGCAAGCCATGTACCCAGACCACCATCATCATGCCAAATGTCATGAGCGCGAGACAACCGAGCAAGGTCTTGCGGCGGCCGATATAGTCGGCGATACCGCCCAGGAACACGGATCCCAGCGCCATACCCAACAGATCCATCGACAGCACGACGCCGAGCGCGGCCCGATCGATGCCCCACTCCCGCGCGATTCCAGGCGAGGCGAAGCTACTGGACAGCACATCGAATCCATCGAGGCCCGTCAGCCCTACGGTGATCGCGACGACCAAAATCTGCAGCCTCGTCATCGGGCTCTTCGCCATCAAGTCTCGGGGATCATTCATAATTTGACGCTCCTCAGTGGTTGCTGCGTCGCAGCATTAAGCCGACCTCGGGCAAATAGCTGCTATAAGCTGAAAGAATTGGTGGCCGAATTTGTTTGTTCTATATAAAGACGTCACACCGGGGCGAGAACCCGGGTCCATTGCTGGGGAGGGACGTCGCGATGGCGCGCATAGACTCATTCTCGACCGTTGGTCTCGATAGCCGCCGCAAGCTGGCGCATTGGAACGACTACGCGACCGACAGCTTCAATCCTCTGGTCTCCGATCCGGCGGATGTCCACAACTTCAACGGCTCGATCTCGCGTACGCGCCTCGGCGACATCACCGTCGCCGACGTTTACTCGGACGCGCAGATCGTACGGCATTCGCGCGCGCATGTTGCCCGCACGCGTCAATCGATGTTCTTTCTTCAGCTGCAAATGGAAGGAGAGAGCATCAATCACCAGAACGGGCGCGAAGCGCGGCTCAAGCCCGGTGACTTTTCGCTTTGTGACAGTACTCGTCAATACGAAATCGATTTCCCGAGCGCCAATCGCATGCTCGTGGTCGGAATTCCGGATTCGACCTTGCGACGTCATATTGCCTGCCCCGACAGTCTGGTGGCCATTCCAATGCAGTCCGCCAACGGCGTCTGTGGATTGCTGTCGCGCTTCCTGCGCCATTTTTGGATCGAGTGCACCGAGTCCCTGGATGATGCCACGGCCGGCAGAATCACAGTGGCGATTCTCGACTTGTTGGGCGCCGCCTACGCTGATATCGGCCGGGTGCAACCGGATCGCCTGTCGCTTGCGACCGCCCACCGCATCCGCATCATCAACTATATCGAGTCCAATCTGCACGATCCGGAGCTGACTCCCACACGGGTGGCCGGGGCTTGCAAGATGACGCCGCGCTACCTGCATCATCTGTTCTCGGACCGCGACGAAACCGTGGCGCGTTACATCGTGCGGCGCCGGCTCGACGAGTGCGCGCGCGCGCTGGTATGCAGTGCACAGCGCAACCGCACCATCACGGCGATCGCCTTCGACTACGGCTTCAACAGCCCGACGCATTTTGGCCGCGTATTCCGTGCCCGCTTTGGCATGACGCCCCGTGAATACCGGCGCGATCCGCCACCGCCGCGGCCAGTTGACGGTCACTCAGGCCGGCATCTGAGCGGCCGAGCACGAAGCAATCACCGCGGTCGTTGAGCCTGAAAAGTCGCCGTGGCGCCACACGCTCGCTCAGATATAGCAGCGCGTCCTCGTCCTGGCGCTCGTGTCGCAAGGCGTGCTCGGCATAGTTGAGGCAGGCCCCCAGAAACCACTGCGCCCCGGGCATCCGTCTGCTACCCAGCACGGGCTCGTATGGGCTGGACGCCATGACCTGATAGCCCCAGACCGAACCCAGAATCCCTCCAGGTCATCGACCGACCATTGCCACAGGTCGGCGTAGGATTCGATGGCCGCCCGCTCGCTGCCAGCCAGCGCAGATAAAGCAGTCAGATGGGGCCGTTCGAGCCACTGAGTGCCTGGACGCCACAACATCTCGCCCGCCTGGACAGCCGTCATCAGGCCCCCCCTCTGCTCTGCTACCATAAGACATCGGCCCCTGCCCCGCGCGGTCGCATGCAGTTCCACCGTTTCGACCTCAACCTGCTGATTGCATTGGATGTGCTGCTTCGCGAAAGGAACGTGACGCGGGCAGCAGAGAAGGTGTTCGTGTCGCAGCCGGCCATGAGCGCCGCGCTCCACAAGCTGCGCGACTATTTCAACGATCCGTTGCTCGATCGCGTCGGCCGCGACCTCGAACTCACTCCGCGTGGTTTGTCGCTGGTAGAACCTGTGCGGGAAGCGCTGCTGTTGATTCAGGCTGCCCTTGGCACCCAGCCAACTTTTTCGCCGGCAACCACGCAGCGGGACTTTACGATGATCGTCTCCGAGGAGGCCGTACCGGGTCTGCTGCCGGCGATACTGCGCCGCGTGGCGGCCGAGGCTCCTGGAATCCGCTTCCACATCGAGCTCATTACGCAGACAGCATTGGCGCGCCTCGAGTACGGTGAGGCCGACCTGTGCCTGTGCTTGGACAACCTGCGCCTGTACGACGAACGCGCCTATCCGGATACCCTGCACAGTGTCCGTTTGCGACCGGTTCACTGGGTCTGCGCGGTCGATCGCAATCACCCCACGGTCGGAGACACTTTGACGGCCGAGCAGTTCTATGCGTTGCCGCATGTCTTCGGTCGACCCAGCGGATATACAGCATCGGCCGAGGAGCTGGTTAGACGGTTGTTCGATGCCGACATCACGGTGCACATGACCGTGCCGAGCCTGCTGCATCTGCCGCTGGTGCTGCCGGGAACCACTTATGTTGCCACGGTGCCGGAGCGCGTCGTGCAGCTGTTTGCCGATACGGCGCCAATGAAGACGTTTCCCCTGCCATTTCAGGTCGCGGATCACTTTGAAATCCTGCTCTGGCACAAGCGCAACGAGTCCGATCCTGCCCATGCCTGGGTGCGGGAGCTGATAGTCGCCCTGGCGCGAATCATCTAGCAATCCCCAGCTGCACGTTTAATCGAGGAGCCGCTTCACTATCAGTCGAGACCGCCAGGCAGCCGCGGATTGTAATGGAGTGGGCGCGCATTCGCGCCGCAGCGAGGCGTACTCCCAAATGGTTCAAACCAACCTTGAACAAGTGCTGCGCAGCGCCGGCAATCCGGTCAAGCTGCTGCGAACGTCGCAGATCGGCGCCTACGTTTACCCGGTAGTTCCAAGTGAATTCAGCAACTGGCGGGATGAGCAACGCGCCTGGCGGGAGTCGGCGGTATTGTTCGACCAGTCGCACCATATGGCCGAGATGACGGTGAAGGGACCCGACGCCCTGAAGATGCTCAACTATCTGACCATCAATAGCTTTGCGAATTTCACGCCCAACAAGGCCAAGCAGTTTGTGCCCTGCAGCTACGATGGTTACGTCATCGGTGACGGCATCCTTTTTTACCTGGAAGCCGACGAGCTGCTGTTCGTAGGTCGCGCGCCGACGGTCAATTGGATCGAGTTTCACGGCAAGACCGGCGGCTTCAAGGTGGATCTGATTCGAGACGATCGTTCACCATCACATCCGCGCGGCAACGCCGTCATCAGGCGCCACTACCGCTACCAGATCCAGGGCCCCAATGCGGCGAAAGTGCTTGAGAAGGTCAACGGCGGTCCGATACCCGACGTGAAGTTCTTCACCATGGATGCCATAAACGTAGGGGGTCGCAAGGTGCGCGCGCTGCGTCACGGCATGGCGGGCGCTCCGGGACTCGAGATCTGGGGCCCCTACGAGCAGCGCGACGAAATTCGCGACACCATATTGGAGGCGGGCCGCGAATTCGGCATGACGCCGGTGGGGTCGCGTGCATATGCGAGCAATACGCTCGAATCTGGCTGGATTCCCTCGCCTCTACCGG
Organism: Steroidobacteraceae bacterium; assembly: GCA_049584935.1. Lineage (GTDB taxonomy): Bacteria > Pseudomonadota > Gammaproteobacteria > Steroidobacterales > Steroidobacteraceae > FEN-1191. The sequence continues at coordinate 9,107 of JBAUYT010000256.1, read as the reverse complement.
CGGTTTATACCGGCGAGAAGATGAAGAAGTATCGCGAATGGCTGCCTGCAAACGGCTACGAGGCAACCGGGTCGATCGGTGGCAGCTTTGTTGCCGAGGACATCGAGGCCTATTACCTGACTCCGTACGAACTCGGCTATGGCCCCTTCGTGAAGTTCGATCACGATTTCATCGGCCGCGAAGCACTCGAGAAGAAGGTCAAGGAGCCGCACCGGCGCAAAGTGACGTTCGAGTGGAACGGCAATGACCTTGCGAAGATCTTTGCCTCGATGCTCGTGCCCGGCGCAGAGCATTACAAATACTTCGATTTGCCGCTGGCCAATTACGCGTCGTCGTCGTACGACAGGATCACCCGCAAGGGCAAGGTGGTGGGCTACTCGATGTTCGCGGGCTACAGTTATAACGAGCGCACGGCGCTGTCGCTGGGCGTGGTCGAGCCCGACATTCAGGCTGGCGAGGTGGTTACGCTGACCTGGGGCGAAGAAAATGGCGGCACCTCGAAGCCGCCGGTCGAACGGCACAAGCAGCTCGATGTGCAAGTCAAGGTAGCAGCGGTCCCCTACGCGCGCGACGCGCGCGAGGGCTACCACGATGGCTGGAGAACGCGGCAGGCCTGACGGCCCGGATGCTCAGTCGGCGATAAAACCACCCGGCTCCGTAAGACGGATTCGACCGCGGGCGACAGCGTTCAACCATTCGCAGCTGCGCAGGAAGCCACCGAAACAAAACAGGTGAATTGACGAGAAGTCCGAATCACCGGCCATACGGGCCTCCGTGAGCGCGCGCACCACGCTCTCGGGCCCGTGATCTCCGAGCAGCTTGATGAAGGAGGACGGCCGAGCGCCGAGCGCGCGGATCGAAGGCCCGGCGCCGCATCGGAGCGCAAACTTGAATAATGTCGACAGGCGGGCGGGTCCCGCAAGGCCTGCTATCGCAGGCGCAGTAACACCCAGCGCGCGCAGACCGCGCAGCCACGCGAGGAAGGGCTGAGGTTCGAAGAAGAACTGAGTGACGAACCTGGGTTCGAGCCCAGCCCGCAGTAGCAGGTGCACCTTCTCGCGCTCCGCCCGCCGCACTTCCTCCAGTGCCACCTTCGGATGGCCTTCAGGATGCCCGGCAATCGATACGCGACGGATACCGGTCGCCTCGAGCGCACCCGTGCGAAGCACGTCAGCCACGCTGCCATACGGTCCGGCGGCAGAACCGTAGTCCCCTGCGATCAGCAGTACCTCCTGCACGCGCGCCCGCCCGACCAGGGACTTAAGCGTGCTCTCGAGCGTCGCTTGGTCCGTCAGCAAGCGCACCGGCAAGTGGGGCACCGGTTCAAGTCCCAACTGCCGCACGATGACAGAGGTGTCGATGGTCTGCTGCCAGGTCTGCCAGGGCATAAAGCTGACATAGACGCGCCTACCCTGCCCTAACAACGCGTTATTCGCCTGCAAATACGCTGCATCGTGGACGTTCAATTCAATCGAAGCTTCGCGCGCCAGGAGCGTGATTGCGTCTACCAAACCGCGCGCTGACGTGGACCGCCCCACCGGATTCAGTTGATCCATACTCATTGCGCCAATCATCGGCGTGGATCACGGCATTGGTCTCGACTAAAAGTGAAGCCCGGCTGCGGCGCAGCCGTGTGACTCGATCAAAAGCGAAGCGCTGCTAGTCAGCGAGCGCACTTGCCCCGGTCACTGCGTCTAGTAGAGTCGCGTGCTTGATGAGCGAAGGAGCCATGGCGAAAACGTTCGGTATGAAATACGAGACGCGATTGATATGGGTCCTCGGTATCACCTTTGGGTTTGTGTTTTTCGACCGCAACGCGGCGAATTTCATGATGCCCTTCATCGCGCCGGACCTGGGATTGTCGAACCAGCAGGTTGGACTGGTGGCGTCGGCACTGTCATTTACATGGGCGATTGGTGGCTTCCTGGGCGGACTCTGGAGTGATCGCAGCGCGCACCGCAAGACGCTGCTGCTGACGGCCGTGGCCGCGTTCTCGCTGTGCTCCTTCCTATCGGGATTGGCGGCATCGTTCGCCGCCCTATTGGCATCGAGACTGCTGATGGGGCTGGCGGAAGGCCCCATCCTTCCGGTATCGCAATCCCTGGTGGCGTTCGCATCTGCAGACACGCGCCGCGGGTTCAACATGGGGGTGATGCAGAACTTCGGCAGCAATCTGCTGGGCTCGTTTGCGGCACCGCTGGTACTGGTAGCGATCGCTGGCGCCTGGCACTGGCGAACGGCGTTCTTCGTCGCCGGCATCCCCGGTCTGATCATGGCGGGGCTCATTGCGCGCACCGTCAGGGAACCCGCGGTTCAATCGGATGCTGCTTCCGGCGGCCAGAGAGCGGTACACCCGCTGGAGATGCTCCGCCACCGCAATATCTGGCTCTGCATCCTCATGGCAATCTTCATGGTGGCCTGGATGGTATTGGGCTGGGCGTTCCTGCCGTTGTATTACGTCAAGATCAGGGCGTACACGTCGGGTCAGATGAGCGTAATGATGAGCGTGCTCGGCCTATCCGCGGCATTCTTCAGCTTCGTCGTCCCTGGGCTGTCGGATCGTATTGGCCGCCGGCCGATCGTGATCTCTTTCAATCTCATCGGCTTGCTGGTTCCGCTGGCGGTGCTGTACTTCAATGGCCCCCCCTACCTCCTAGCTCTGCTGGTGTTCCTGGGGTGGTCGGCCAGCGGTACGTTTCCGCTTTTCATGAGCACTATCCCGGCGGAAACCATTCCGGCGAGCCATGTCGCCGGCGCGGTGGGCCTGGTTGTCGGCGTTGGCGAAGTATTGGGAGGCGTCAGCGCGCCGGCCATTGCCGGCTGGGCCGCAGACCGCTACGGTTTGCGGATGCCGATGCTGCTGGCAGCGGCTTGCGCCATCGCCGGTACCCTGCTGGCGCTATTGCTGACGGAGACGGCACCTAATTCGCTGGCCCGTCGCAATCATACGGCGCCGGCCAACTGAGATCATAAAAGCATGCCCCTAATACGCCTCGAGCATTACCTGGTCCTGACGGACGATCTGGAGCGGACGCGGGGCTTCTATTGCGACGGTCTGGGGCTGCACGTCGGCCCTCGCCCCCCGCTGGCCTTTCCAGGTTACTGGCTTTATCTGGCTAACACTCCCTGCATTCACGTGGCCGAATGGGAAACCTATCGGGCACATTCATCGCACATGGGTATCCCGGTCTCTGAACGTTCGCCGGGCACCGGACCGGTCGATCATCTGGCATTCGATGCAGTCGACTGCGCCGCGGTCAAGGCCCGGCTGATATCCCGCGGCCTCAGCTTTGCAGAAAACCAGGTACCCGGTGCACGCCTGACGCAGTTCTTCCTGCACGATCCGAACGGCGTCAAGATCGAAATCAATGTGGCAACGTCCGCGTGAATTCCTATACTGAAACCCAGCCGAGGTCGTCACACGATGCGTGTCTATGAAATCGTCGCCGGCAGCACCTCATTCGACGGGCTGCAACGTGCTACGCGGCCGGATCCCACTCCGCAGCCTCATGAGATACTTGTCAAGGTAGAGGCAGCGTCCATCAACTATCGGGACCTGATGGTCGCGCGCGGCCTCTATTTTGGTGGTCCCGTTACCGCCAATACGGTGCCCCTGTCCGATGGATGTGGCCAGGTCGTCGCGATCGGTGCGGACGTGACGCGGTTTAAAGTCGGTGATCGCGTGTGCAGCACCTTCTTCCGGGACTGGATCGACGGTCGCCCCCCGGACGGCCCAATGGTGGCCCTGGGTGCGCCACCGGCCGGCGGCATGCTCGCCGACTTGGTGACGCTAAACCAGCGAAATGCCGTTGCGGTACCGTCGCACCTGTCATCCGAAGCAGCAGCAGCCTTACCCTGCGCTGCCGTCACCGCCTGGCACGGACTCGTTGAAAACGGGAGAGTGACACCTGGCGAAGCCGTGCTCGTCATAGGCACCGGCGGCGTGTCGATGTTCGCGCTGCAATTTGCGCGACTTGCAGGCGCCCGTGTGCTGGTCCTGTCCTCGAGCGACGCGAAGCTCGAGCGGGCACGCCAGCTCGGCGCCGGCAACGGCATCAACTACCGCACGACGCCGGACTGGGATACCGAAGTGCTGCGCCTGACGCAGGGTCGCGGCGTCGATCACGTGATCGAGGTCGGTGGCGCGGGAACTCTCGGTCGCTCGATCAATGCCGCGGCTCCTGGCGGACGGATCCAACTCATCGGCGTGCTTACCGGACGCGGGGAGCCCCCCACTCCCTACGGCCTGCTTGCGAAGCAAGCCTCAATCCACGGCGTGTACGTTGGCTCGCGCAGCCAATTCGAGCGCATGAATGCGGCTATCGCTGCCCACCAGCTCGAACCTGTAATCGACCGCGTGTTCCCGTTCGATGACGCGCCCGTTGCGTACAGGCATTTGGAACAGGGCGCGCATTTCGGCAAAGTCGTAATCCGGCTCTGAGCCGTCCAGCGCACAACACCATGCTCACGGTACGGCAAGCGGTTCTGTCGCTGTTGCGAGATCTGGGCCTGACGACAGTGTTCGGCAACCCGGGTTCGACCGAATTGCCAATGTTCCGGGACTTCCCGCCGGATTTCCGCTACGTCCTTGGTTTGCAGGAATCGATCGTGGTCGCGATGGCCGACGGCTTCGGCCAGGCCCGGGGTGATGCGGCGCTGGTCAACCTGCACTCTGCAATCGGCGTGGGCCACGCGCACGGCAGTATATTTACTGCGTTTCGCAATCAGACTCCGCTCGTGATTACTGCCGGCCAGCAGGCACGCTCGATACTGCCGTTCGAGCCCTTCCTCTATTCCGAGCAGGCACCGCAGCTGCCCAAGCCCTACATCAAATGGAGCGTCGAGCCGGCGCGCGCCGCGGACGTACCGGCCGCGGTCGCCCGCGCCTACTACGTGGCGATGCAACCGCCTCGCGGGCCCACCTTTGTATCGATTCCGGTGGATGATTGGGACCGATCGTGCGAACCAATGGGCGCGCGCGTGGTGAGCTCACTGGTAACGGGAGATCCTCAACTGCTGCAGGCCGCTGCCAGCGCACTCTCACAGGCGGCACAGCCGATCATTATCGTCGGGGCTTCGGTCGCGCGCGATAATGCCTGGAGCGAGACCATCGCGCTTGCCGAGCGTTATGACGCGGCCGTCTGGGCCGCGCCGATGGCGTCGCGCGCGGGGTTTCCGGAGCGCCATCGATTGTTCGCCGGATTTCTACCGGCTGATCGCGCTGCCATCGTCAAGCACCTCGACGGTGCCGACTTCATTCTGGTACTCGGGGCCCCCGTGTTCACGTACCACGTCGAGGGCACTGGCCCACATATCCCAAGCGGCGCACATCTCATTCAACTCACCGATGACCCGGCGGCGGCGGTGCGCTGCCCGGTAGGAACTTCGATCGTCACGCATCTCAAGCACGGCGTCGCAGCATTGCTGGCGGCCCCGGGCAGCGGCGAGTCAGTCGGCAAACAACGCAAGCCGCCCCGCATTCCGCCGCGAGCGCCGGTAATTCCGGCAGAACGCCTCTCGGACGGCTATCTGCTGCAGCAGATCGATGCGTTCAGGCCAGGCGACAGTATTCTGGTAGAAGAAGCCCCCAGCAGCCGCAGCGCCCTGCATGACCATCTGCCGATCCAGCATGCGGACGGCTTTTTCACGTGCGCCAGTGGTGGCCTCGGTCATGGTTTGCCAGCGGCGGTGGGTGTTGCGTTGGCAAAACCCGGTAGAAGGGTCATCGCATTGCTTGGAGACGGCTCGGCGATGTATGCCATTCAGGGGTTATGGACCGCAGCGCAGCTACGCATGCCGATTACATTCGTGATCGTCAACAACGGCGCCTACCGCGCGCTGGAAGAATTCGGCAGGCACTTCGACATTCAGACTCTGCCGGGAACTGCACTGCCGCAACTGGATTTTCGCGCGCTGGCGAGCGGACACGGTCTCCGTTCGTCGAGAGTGGATCACCCCGACGAGCTCGACGCTGCGCTGCGCGCCGCCTTTGCCGCCGACGGTCCTTTCCTGCTCGAAGTTTGTGTCGTCAGATGAACGACCGTACGGGATCATGCCCGTCCCAGCCGATGCTGGCGCGGTAAAACTTGCTGAAAGCTGGCTCGAAGCCGCCGCCGAGCTCGATCAGCTCTACGTAGCCGGGCATTTCGGACGTGGTATCCATATAGGCGACGCGCCCCCCGGTCGGCACGCTAGCCAGGAAAGCCAGCTCGTGTCCGGCAGCGCGGTAGCGCTTCACCTCCTCGTCGAATCGCCAGGTGGCACGCCCCCAGTGGTGGAATCCATATCCACATCGATCGATCCACTCGCGATACACCGACGGCTCTCGGTTGTTCGGTTGTATCAATTCAATGTTCATGTGCCCCGCGAAGCTCATCGCGAGGGTGACGTCGGCCTTGGATTCGCCGCCCCGATACTCCGGGTCGATGCCGGTGAAGTGGTTCAGCACGAACCAGGGGCCAACATGCAATTTCCTGACCCAGGAATCGATTGCTGCCCGCATATCGCGGACCACGTACGCCATCTGAATAATGCCGTCATCCGGCTGTCCAAATCCCACCAGTCCCATGTTTTATCCCCCCGGTTTCAACAGGCGCCCGACAACCACCGGACTCACGTCGATATCTCGACAAGTATCTTCAGGCCTTCCTGGCGCCGCAGGCGTTCCAATCCGCGCTCCACGACAGCCTCGAGCGGAATGGTTTCGACCCAGCCATCGAGCGGATAGGCCCCAAGCGCCGCCTCCGCGATTACACTGGGAAAAGCGTGAGCCGACATCGCCACACCGGTCAGATAGACCTCCGGCATCAGCATGTCGAACGGCGGAATGATAATCGGCGCGTGGTGGATGGCCACGACCACGGCAGTGCCGTTGACTCGCGTACCGAGCAGCATGGCGCGGAATGCCGCCGCACCGCCAGCCGCATCGACCGAGGCGTGCGCCCCCTGGCCTTTCGTCAGATCGCGAATGACCGCAATCGGATCGCAGGTCGATGGATCGAGCACGTGGCGCGCGCCGAGACGTTCCAGCACTGCGCGACGTCGCGCCGATGGATCGAAGATGATGCTGTCGACACCACGCCGGAACAGGGTCAGAAAAACGCCGATGCCGATTGGCCCCGCGCCGTGAATGGCGGCAACCTGGCCCGCCTCCAGCCGGCAGCGATTAGCTGTGTTCCAAGCCACCGCCAGCGGTTCGATCAAAGCGCCCTGCATTGGAGTCAGGGACGGATCCAGGCGATGCGCCATCGAGCGGCGAACCACCGTGTATTCGGCCAACCCGCCTCCACCGCGGTTATAGCCATGCAGCGCCACCACCGGGCAGTGCGGATATTGGCCTAACAGGCACCAAGTGCAGTGACCGCAGCTTTCGAGGGGATCGACGGCAACCAGATCGCCGCGTGAGAGGTCCTCGACTCCTTGGCCCAACTCCACGACCTCACCGCACAACTCGTGGCCCAGGATGACGGGATTGGTGACCCCTGTGAGCGGGTGCGGAGTCGTGCGCGTCGTGATGGGACCGTCGTAGTATTCGTGCAGATCGCTGCCGCAAATGCCGTTGTAGAGCACACGGAGTTTGACGTCACCGGGTCCGGCCATTGGCTCCGGTGCCGATTCAAGCCGGAGATCCTGGCGTCCATAGTAGATGGCGGCTCGCATGCTCTACGCTCGTCTCGGCCTCAGGAGAGACAACCAGTGACGACTTACGTACTCATCCATGGCGCCTGGCACGGCGGGTGGTGCTGGCATCGGATCCTCGCAAAACTGCAGCGCGCGGGCCATACCGTACTGGCACCCGACCTGCTCGGGCTGGGTGTCGATCCGACGCCGCCGAACCGCGTCTCGCTCGACCGCTGGACGACACAGGTCACCACATTGATCGAGGGCGCGGGGGAACCGGTCGTGCTTGCAGGTCATAGTCGCGGAGGCATAGTGCTGTCTGCCGTGGCAGAGAGGATTCCCGAGCGGATTCGCGTTCTGGCGTATGTCACCGCATTTCTGCTCGAGGACGGCGTGTCGCTGCAGGACTCCGCTGCCGTGCGTGATCCGCAGTCCCAAGTCCTACCGGCCATGATCATTGCTGACGATCATTTGTCCGTCACGCTGCGTCCGGACGCCGTGCGGGAGGCCTTTTACGGCCGCTGCAGTGACGATGACGTCGCACTGGCGATGTCGTTGCTGAAACCGGAGCCGCTGGCACCGCTGGCAACTCCTATTCGAATCAGCGCCGAGCGATATGGCACGGTGCCACGCGTCTACGTCGAATGCAGCGCCGATCGCGCCATCACTCATGCCGCGCAGCGCCAGATGCAGACCGCCCTGCCCTGCCGTGAACGTATGACCCTGGACTCGGATCACTCGCCTTTCTTCAGCCGTCCGGATGACCTCGCCACGGTGCTGCTGGGGCTCTAATCGCTCAATTCTGCGGCGTGGGGCGCGAGGGTAACGCCAGAACGTAAGGGGCTGCATGGCCGTGACACTATCTGCAACGGCGCCACGGCTGTCGACCGTAGGGGAAAGCCGAGTGGGCCGCCGGAGAACCCGGGGGCTTAGTTGCAAGCATCGCACCCGCTGTTGATGGCCGTCAGCGCTCGTAGCGAGATAGTCGAAGGTAGAGACTCTGCACTTCCCGCTGCAGGCGCAGCACCTGCTCTTCGAGATTCTGCCGACGTATTCTCTCTGACTTGAGCTGCTCGACAGTTTCCCGCAACGAGTGAATCTCGCTCGCCCAGCGATCCTGGTGCGCCGTCTCTCGCTCCTCCGAGCGGGCGGCGCGAGCGAGCGCAAGATCCAGTTGCCGTCGCACTTCGAGCGTCTGCTGCTCAGCGTCGGCCATGCGGAGGCGCCACGTCGGAGATGCCTCTCCGGCCATCGGTTTTGTCGCCCGGCATGCCGCCCTCAATCGATCGGTTCTACCGGCAACGCCATGCTCGGCGTTCAGCAGCGCCTGGAGCCGCCGCCAACCTACAGGCTCTCCCTTGCCACGCAGCGCACTCGCAGCAGCAAGGATCTGCTCGTCCGTCAGCTTGCGGTTCACAGTTGAAATGCTAGCGCAAGTAACTCAATGGGTCCACGGACCCACCTAGGCGTCCTAGGGCACCGATGAG
>JBAUYT010000255.1:0-11008 GCA_049584935.1 Steroidobacteraceae bacterium | reverse complement strand
GGTACGCGGCCGCGCTGCGGGCGCCCAGGCCGCCAGCGCCGTCGCCGGTACGGCCGACGCCGCGGTGGGCGAGGCCGCAGGGGCCCAGGCGGAGCAGGGGGAAGGCGCCGCGCCCAGGAGATCGCGTCGCCGCCGGCGGCGATTCCGCGGTTCCGGCTGATGCATTGGTATCCGGCCTATGTCGGTCTCGGGAGCAACCTCGATGATCCCGCGGCTCAGGTGCAGCGCGCGCTGGCGGCGCTGGCAGGCCTGCCGGAATCGCGGCTATGGCGCCGTTCATCGCTGTACGGTTCCAAACCCATGGGGCCGGCGGCGCAGCCGGATTTCGTCAACGCCGTGGCCGCGCTGCTCACGCAGCTGCCGGTGGCGGAGTTCTTTGCGCAGCTGCGCCAGCTGGAGGAATCGCTCGGGCGCTCGCCGCCGCGCGAGCGCTGGGGCCCGCGCCGGATCGATCTCGACCTGCTGCTGTTCGCGCAGCTGCGCCTGGACGGCGAGCGTCTGCGCCTGCCTCATCCGGGGATAGTGGAGCGCAATTTCGTTCTGTATCCTCTGGCCGAGGTGGCCCCGGAACTGCCCGTACCGGGCCGCGGCCTGGTTGCGGAGCTTGCAAGCCGGGTGCCTTCCGCAGGAATCTGGCGTCTCGACACTCCGTCCGCTGCATCATGACCGCAGAGCAACCGCCGCCGGCAGCGCATCGCTTCATCGTGCTCGAGGGGCCGATCGGCGTCGGCAAGACCACGCTCGCCACCAAGCTGGCCGACACGCTCGGCGCAGAGCTGGTGCTCGAGCGCGCGGATGCCAATCCGTTTCTGGAACGCTTCTATCGCAACCCGCGCGCAGGCGCGCTGGCGGCGCAACTGCATTTCCTGTTTCAGCGAACGCAGCAGCTCGCAGCGCTGCAGCAGCACGACCTGTTCGCGCCGCTGCGCATCGCCGACTACCTGATCGAAAAGGACCGGCTGTTCGCGCGCACGACGCTCGAAGACGAGGAGTATCGCCTGTACGAGCAGGTGTACGCGCGTCTCGCGATCGAAGCGCCGAAGCCCGATCTGGTGATATACCTGCAGGCACCCGTCGACGTGCTGCTGGGCCGCATCAGCCGGCGGGCGATCCCCTACGAGCAGTTCATCGATCGGCGCTATCTCGAGCGGCTCAACGACGCCTACGCGCGCTTCTTTCACGAGTACGAGGCCGCACCGCTGCTGATCGTCAACGCCGCAGCGATTGACCCGATCGGCAGTGAAGCGGACTTCGCCGAACTGCTGGCCGCAATCCAACGTATGCGCCGCGGCCGGCTCTACTACAACCCGCTGCGCCACGCGGCCCTTTGAGGCCGGCGGTTGCGTGCATCCTGTAACTGCTTCATTCTGAACCACCATGTACACGCAACTGCAGCTGCGCGATTCCGACCGGCCACCGGTCAATCTCAGCACCCTGGGGCAGATGAAGCAGCGCGGCGAGAAAATCGCCTGCATGACGGTGTACGACGCCAGCTTCGCGGTGCTGCTGGATGCCGCGGGCGTCGACGTCGCCCTGGTCGGGGACTCGCTCGGAATGGTGATTCAGGGTCACGACACCACCGTGCCGGTGACCATGGACCAGGTGGTGTACCACTCCTCGGCGGTGGCGCGGGGTCTGCACCGGCCGTTCCTGATAGCCGATCTGCCGTTCATGAGCTACCCGTCACGCGAGCTGGCATTGAGCAATTCAGTGCGCCTGATGCAGGAAGGTGGCGCGCGCATGATCAAGCTCGAGAGCGGCAAGGGCCAGACCGAGATCGTGGAATTTCTGGCGCAGCATGACATCGCGGTGTGCGCGCACCTGGGGCTGAAACCGCAGTCGGTGCACAAGACTGGCGGCTTCCGTGTGCAGGGACGGGAGAGCGAAGCCGCGCAGCGCATGCTCGAGGAAGCGCTGGCGCTCGAGGCCGCCGGTGCCGATCTGATTCTGCTGGAGTGCATACCGTCTGAACTCGGCCACTCGATTACGCAGGCGCTCAAGGTGCCCGTCATCGGCATTGGTGCCGGACCGCGCACAGACGGGCAGATCCTGGTGCTGTACGACATCCTGGACATCACCTCCGGGCGCAAGCCACGGTTCGTGCGCAACTTCATGGCGGGCAGCGCCTCGCCGCTGGAGGCCTTGTCACGCTACGTCCAGGCAGTGAAGTCGGGAGAGTATCCGGCACCCGAGCACTGCTTCTGAGCACGCGCGCCGCATGCAAACCGTCACCACGATCGAGACCGTGCGCGCGTACGTGCACGCCCGGCGCGCGGCCGGAGAACGCATCGCGCTGGTTCCGACCATGGGCAATCTGCACGCCGGGCACGGCAGCCTGCTGACGCTGGCGCGTGCGCGCGCCGCGCGGGTGGTGGCGAGCGTGTTCGTCAATCCAATCCAGTTTGGGCCGAGCGAGGACTTCGCAGCCTATCCGCGCACGTTGGCCGAGGACGAGCAGCTGCTGCGTGCTGCGCGCTGCGATCTGCTGTTCGCCCCGCCGGTAGAAGAAATCTACCCCGACGGCGGTACGCAGGCGACGGTAGTCACCGTGCGGGGTCTCAGCGAAATCCTCTGTGGTCCCTACCGGCCCGGGCACTTCGATGGCGTGGCCACCGTGGTAGCCAAGCTGTTCGGCATCGTACAACCCGATCTCGCGGTCTTTGGTCTAAAGGATTATCAGCAGTACATGGTGATCCGGCGCATGACGCTCGATCTGGCACTGCCCGTGGAGGTCGTGGGAGCGCCGACTGTGCGTGCCGACGACGGACTGGCGCTGAGTTCCCGCAACCGCTACCTCAGTGCGGCGGAGCGCGCGCGCTCGATCGCGATCTACCAGGCATTGCGCGCCGCCGCCGTGGCGCTGCGCGACGGCGCACGCGACTACGGACTGCTCGAGCAACGCGGCCGGTACGCGCTCGAACAGGCCGGACTGCAGCCGGAATACTTCTCCATCCTGTGTGCGCGTGATCTGTCGGCCCCGCGCGCGGATGCCGATCCTGCCGGGCTGATCGCGCTGACCGCAGCGCGCCTCGGGCGGGCGCGCCTGATCGACAACCTGCGGGTTACAGACGTGTGAAACCGCACGCGGCGCATCCTCGCCTGCTGGCTGGCCTGCTGCTGGCGTGGCTGACTTTACCGGCAGTACCGGCGCCCATGGAGGCCGGCGCTGGCACCACGGCGGTACGCAAGCCCTTCAATGCCACCGACCTGATGCTGCTCGAGCGGGTATCGAGTCCACGCCTGTCGCCCGATGGCCGCTGGGTCGTGTATCAGCTGCTGGAGACAGACCTGGCCGCCGACCGCAGCCTCAGCAGCCTGTGGATCGCGCCGGTGCCGGATAGCCACCCGAGCAGCGCGCCGCGCATCGCCCGCCGGCTGACCGCACCCGGAGTTTCGAGCTTCTCGCCGCGCTGGCGCAGTGACGGCCGCATGCTGTTCTTTCTCTCGACGCGCTCCGGCAACACCCAGGTCTGGCGACTGGACCTGGGCGGTGGCGAAGCGCAGGCGACCACCCATGGCCCACTCGATGTCGGCAGTTTCCTGCTGTCACCGGACGGGCGGCGGGTGATCGTATCGATGCGGGTATTCCCCGACTGCGACACGCTCGATTGCACCCGCCATCGGCTGGAAGAGCGCCAGGCGCACCGTGACGATCCGCGCCTCTACGAGCGGCTGTTCGTGCGGCACTGGGACGCGTGGGATGACGGCATGCGCTCGCAGCTGTTCGCATTCCCGCTGAGCGAGCAGGGCGTGGCCGAGGGCACGCCGGTATGGCTCACGCGCGGCCTGGATGCGGACACGCCGTCGCGGCCTTTCGGCGACGACAGCGAGTGGAGCTTCACGCCCGACGGCCGCGATCTGTTCTTCACTGCGCGCATCGCCGGGTCCAACGAGCCCTGGAGCACTAATTTCGATCTCTATCGGGTCGGGCTCGATGGCGCCGCGCCGCCGCGCGACGTGACCGCCGACAATCCCGCGTGGGACACCACGCCGGCGGTCTCACCCGACGGGCGCACGCTGGCGTACCGCGCCCAGAAGCGTCCGGGATTCGAGTCCGACCGGTTTGCGGTTATGCTGCGCGACCTCGGCACCGGGGTCACGCGCGAGCTGGCGCCCAACTGGGACCGTTCGGCGCTGACGCTGCGATGGGCGCCCGACGGGCACTATCTCTACGTCGTGGCAGAAGATACCGGCCAGCGGCGTCTGTTCGCCTTCGAGCCAGGCAGCGGGCACATGTTGCAGCTGACCGGTCAGGGCACGGTGCGCGGGTTCGACGCCGGGCGTGGCAGCGTGGTCTACGCGCTCGACAGTCTCGGGGGCCCGGCGGAGCTGTACCGCATCGATCTGCACACCGGTGGCGTGGTGCAGTTCTCGCATCACAATTTCGAGCGCCTCGCCGGCCTGTCACTCGGCGAATATCAGGCCTTCAGCTTCCACGGCTGGAACGACGAGATCGTGCATGGTTACGTGGTCTGGCCGGTGGGCTACGTGCCGGACAGGAAATACCCAGCCGTGCTGCTGATTCACGGTGGCCCCGAGAGTTCGCTGGCCAACGAGTTCCACTATCTCTGGAATGCTCAGAGCTTCGCCGGCGCCGGTTTCGGCGTGGTCATGATCGACTTTCACGGCTCCACCGGCTACGGCGCGGCCTTCACCGACGCCATCCGCGGCCATTGGGGCGACCGACCGCTGGAGGATCTCGAGAAGGGCTGGAGCTACGCGCTGGCGAGCTTTCCGTTCCTCGATGGCTCGCGTGCCTGTGCGCTGGGCGGCAGCTACGGTGGCTACATGATCAACTGGATGGAGGGTAACTGGAAACTCGCCGGTGGCTCGCCCTGGAAGTGCCTGGTGAATCACGACGGCGTGTTCGACAGCCGCATGATGGCCTACAGCAGTGACGAACTCTGGTTCGAGGAGTGGGAGCACGAAGGCGTGCCGTACCTGCAGCCGCAGAATTTCGAGCGCTTCAACCCGGTCGACCACGTTGCCGACTGGTCCACGCCCATGCTGGTGATCCACGGCGCGCTCGACTTCCGCGTGCCGCTCGAGCAGGGCATCGCCAGCTTTACGGCCCTGCAGCGCCGTTCGATCCCGAGCCAGTTGCTGTATTTTCCCGACGAAGGGCACTGGGTGCTCAAGCCGCAGGACATGGTCAGGTGGCAGCAGGAGGTCGAGGCCTGGGTCAAACGCTGGACGGCCCAATAGCCGCGATCGACCCGGCCTGCGCCGCGCGTGCCTGCTGCGCCGCCAGCGCCCAGGCGACATGCTCGCGCACCAACGCGGATGGATCCGCGCGCCGCGCCTCGAGCGCTGCCAGCACCTCCGCCGTACCGGCGGCATTTCCCAGTGCCACGGCGATGTTACGCAGCCAGCGGTGGTAGCCGATACGGAAGATTGCCGAGCCGCGCATGCGCTCATCAAACTGCGTCTCGGTCCAGGCGAACAGCGTCGATAGCCGTGCGGCGTCGAGCCCGTGGCGCACGCGGAAATCGGGATGCGCGGCCGCGCGCGCGAACTTGTTCCAGGGACACACCAGCTGGCAGTCGTCGCAGCCATAGATGCGATTGCCGATGGCCGCTCGCAGCGCTTCCGGAATCGGTCCGTCGAGCTCGATGGTCAGGTAGGAGATGCAGCGCCGTGCATCGAGCTGATAGGGCGCCACGATGGCGCCTGTGGGACATGCCGGCATACAGGCGCTGCAGCTGCCGCAATGGGCGCTCGCTGGCGGATCGGCTGGCAGCGGCAGGTCGGTGAAGATTTCACCGAGGAAGAACCATGAGCCGGCGTCGCGCACGATCAGATTGGTGTGCTTGCCGATCCAGCCGACACCCGCGTTGCGTGCCAGCGCTTTCTCCAGCACCGGCGCGCTGTCGACGAACACGCGATAGCCGTGTTTGCCCGCAAGCGCTGCGAGCCTATTGGCCAGGTGGCCCAGCGCGCGACGCATGAGCTTGTGATAGTCCCGGCCGAGCGCGTAGCGTGAAACGTACGCGAGCTCCTCGTGCGCCAGTACTTCCGCTGCCGGGCGTGCCTCCCCCGGCCAGTAGTTCATGCGGGCCGAGATCACGCGCAGCGTACCGGGCAACAGCTCGGCCGGGCGGCTGCGGCGCCGGCCGTGGCGCGCCATGTAGTGCATCTGGCCGTGCCAGCCGCGCGCCAGCCAACGCTGCAGATGACGTTCGTCCTCGGCCAGATCGATGTCGGCAATGCCGATGTCGTCGAAGCCGAGTTGCCGCGCGGCCTGCGCGATGGCGAAGCGCAGCGCTGCCGCTGTTTCAGAGTGCTGCGCGTCCATATGGCGTTACCCGGACAGGCTCAGGAGTAGCCCCAGTATAATTGCCCCATGTCGTCGCCGAGTCTGCTGTATTCCGCCGCTCAGGTCCGGGCCCTGGACGCGTATGCAATCGCCCAGGGGACCGATGGCTATACCCTCATGCGACGGGCGGCCGAAGCGGCGCTGCGGGCGCTGCGTAGCCGCTGGCCGACGGCGCTACGCATCGGCATAGTCACCGGCGGCGGCAACAACGGCGGCGACGGCTATGTACTGGCGCGGTTCGCGCAGGCCGCGGGCCTCACGGTGGCGGTTTCCGCTGTGGTCCGTCCGGATACGCTGCGTGGCGATGCGCTGCGGGCAGCCGACGATTTCCGAGCCAGCGGCGGCCGCATCCTCGACTACGAGCCATCGCAACTCAACGTCGCCGACGTCATCGTCGATGCATTGCTTGGTACCGGTCTCAAGCAGGCGGTGCGAGCGGGCATGGCTGAGGCTATCGATGCCGTCAACAGCTGTGGCCGGCCGGTGTTCGCGCTCGATGTGCCATCGGGACTCAACGCCGACAGCGGCGAGGTCATGGGAGCGGCAATCCGCGCCGCCTGCACCATCAGCTTCGTCGCCCTCAAAACCGGGCTGTTCCTGCGGGACGGGCCCGAGCACGTCGGGCGGCTTTTGTTCGATGACCTGGAGGTGTCGCCGCCCACCGAGAGCGATAACTTTCAGCCGTTGCTGCAGCGGCTCGGCGAAGCCGAGATCGCGCGGGCGCTACCGCGGCGGCCGCGTGAGTCGAACAAGGGAGATTTTGGCCGTGTACTGATCGTCGGCGGCGGTCCAGGGATGCCGGGCGCCGTGCGGCTGGCCGGAGAAAGTTGTCTGCGCGCCGGGGCAGGCCTGGTGACGGTGGCGACGGCAGCCGAGAATCTAACCGCCATCATCGCCGGGCGCCCGGAACTGATCGTGCATGCCGCCGGATCGGCCGAGCAATTGCGGCCGCTGTTGCAGGCCGCCGATGTGGTTGCCGCGGGACCGGGTCTGGGCCAGGGCGTCTGGAGCGAACTCGCCCTGGCGCAGGTGCTTGGCAGCGGCAAGCCGCTGGTGCTCGATGCCGATGCGCTCAACCTGTTGGCGCGCGGCGGGGGTGCGGCTCCGCCCGGGTCGGTGCTGACGCCGCACCCGGGCGAAGCGGCGAGACTGCTCGGCACCGATGCCGCGTCGGTCCAGGCCGATCGAATGGCCGCCCTCGCAGCACTGCAACGGCGACATGCAGGTGCGGTCATCGTGCTCAAGGGAGCGGGCACGCTGGTGGGTGCCGACGGCCGCACCCCCGGTCTTTGCGAACGCGGCAACCCGGCCATGGCGGCGCCGGGCATGGGAGACGTGCTGACCGGCTTGATTGCCGGCATCCTGGCGCAATGCCGTGATCCCTGGCGCGCGGCCTGTGCCGGCGTGATGGCGCATGCGCTGGCCGGCGATGAGCTGGCGCGGGAGCGCCACCGTGGCGTGCTGGCGCTGGAAGTGGCGGAGGCGCTGGGGCACTGGGTTGGCCGTTAGCCCGTCCGAACGCTGGTGGTTGCCGACGGCTGCCGATACTTCCGCACTGGGCAGCGCGCTGGCGGCAGCCTGCCCGGAGCCGGTCGACGGCGCGCGGCTGCTGTTCCTTTCCGGCGAGCTAGGGGCGGGCAAGACCGTGCTGGCCGCGGCCGTGCTAGCCGCGCTGGGTGTCGGCGAGGTGGTTCGCAGCCCGAGTTATGCGCTGGTCGAGACTTACCCGATCACCTGGGGGTACGCCCTGCATCTTGATTGCTACCGTCTCGCGGACTCGACTGAGCTCGAGCAGCTCGGACTGCGCGATCAGCATGTGGCACGCACGGTGTGGCTGGTGGAATGGCCGGAGCGTGGCAGCGCCGCGCTGCCCCAGCCTGATCTGTGGTTGCGGCTTCGCGTCAGCGGCGCCGGTCGCGAGGCGGAATGCGAGCCCAAATCCGGCATCGGCGCCACCTGGCTCGCACGCTTACTGAGCTTCTATCCGTATGTCGCTAATAAGACTTGAAATAATTATGCCGTCCCCTTACATTCCGGGCGCTCACACTGGAGAGGAAGCGCACGCGTGGGGATTGGGGACCGTGGCGTATCGGAGCTCAGGCGCGGTGCGATCATCCTGATCGCTGCCTTGGCGCTCGTGACCTGGAAAGCGGCGGCTGCGGCGGAGCCCGCTCTCTTGCGCCACGTCGAGCTGCAATCGGAGGGCGCGACGGCCACCCTGACGCTGTCGCTCTCCGCACCCGTCCGGGCGCATGTGTTCCGTCTGCACGACCCGGAGCGGGTGGTAGTCGATCTGCCACACACTCGAACCGAAGGACGGTTGCCGGACGCCGCGGCCGGCGGTCCGGTGGTGGCGATGCGTTCCGGCTTCACCCCGCAGCATGCGCTGCGCCTGGTACTGGAGCTGCACGCGCCGATGCGGCTGCAGCAACAGAGCATCCGTTCCGCGGACTGGCAGCTGCGCCTGGGCCTGCAGGCAATGGCGCTGGCGGCCGGCCCGGCGCGCGAATACCCGCGGGTGCTGCCCGCGGCAGCAGGTGCCGCGCCCGCGGCCCGCGAAGGGCCTGCGGTGAACAGGACCGCGCCGGCGAACGCAGCCGCAGCTCCTGCGGTCGTCCGTGCGGTACACGCGCCGAGTGCTGCCGAGCGGCCGGTCGTGATTGCGGTCGATGCCGGCCATGGCGGTGATGACCCCGGCGCCACCGGGCAGACCGGCACGCACGAAAAAGATGTGACTCTGGCGATTGCACGGGCGTTGGCTGCGCGCATCGATCGCGAGCCCGGCATGCGCGCAGTGCTGACGCGCAACGGGGACTACTTCGTCGATCTGGTCGAGCGGCGCCGGCGCGCTCAAAAGGCGCACGCCGACATGTTCGTCTCGATTCACGCCGACGCGATCCGCGATCGCGAGGTGGCGGGCGCATCGGTGTATATCCTGTCGGAGCGCGGCGCCTCGAGTCAGGCCGCCAAGATACTGGCTGAGGAGCAGAACGCCGCCGACCTCAAGGGCGGTATCTCGCTGGCGGCACAGCAGCCGGATCTCCGGCCGGTACTGCTCGATTTGTCGCAAAGCGCCAGCATGGGCGAGAGCTCCGAGGCGGCCGACCGCGTGCTCAATGCGCTCGACGGCGTGGGAGCCGTCCGCAAGCATGAAGTGCAGCAGGCTGCCTTCGTAGTGCTCAAATCGCCTGATATCCCCTCGATGCTGATCGAGACGGCCTACATCTCCAATCCGGTCGAGGAACGCATGCTGCGCACTCCGGCGCAACAGCAGCGGCTGGCAGATGCGATCTGCGGCGGCATCAGCGGTTACTTCCGCAAGTTCCCGCCAGAAGGCAGCCTGTTCGCGCGCGCGCGTACGGAGAGCAACCCGGTGGAGGGACCGCTGGCGCGCGACGGCACCTAGGCGCGCGCTACGACGGCAGCCGGCGGAGTACACTGCCGCCCTTTGCTGTTACGGGGCCGGCATGCCGATCCGGGTCCTTCCTCCCAATCTCGTCGATCAGATCGCCGCCGGAGAGGTCATCGAGCGTCCAGCGTCCGTAGTCAAGGAGCTGTACGAGAACGCGCTCGATGCCGGGGCGGAGCGAATCGAGATCGACATCGAAGGCGCCGGGCTCGGGCTGATCCGCATCCGCGACGATGGCTGCGGGCTGGCGCCGCAGGAGCTGCTGCTGGCGCTCGCCCGTCACGCCACCAGCAAGATTGCAACGCTCGACGACCTCGAGGCCATCGCCAGCTTCGGCTTCCGCGGCGAGGCGTTGCCCTCGATCGCTTCGGTTGCCCGGCTGCGCCTGGTGTCGCGGGCCACCGGGCTCGATCAGGCCTGCGAGCTCAGCGTCGAAGGCGGCAACGCGGCGCCGCTCAAGCCCGCTGCCCACCCCCAAGGCACCAGCATCGAGGTACGCGACCTGTTTTATAACGTGCCGGCGCGCCGCAAGTTCGTGCGTAGCCCGAGCACCGAGTTCGGTCACATCCTGCGGCAGGTCGAGCGCTTGGCGCTCGGCCATCCCCAGGTGGCGGTGAGACTGCGGCACAATGGCCGCGAGTTGCTGCTGTTGCCTCACGCAACCGATGCGCCAGGGGTCGAGCAACGCCTGGACCGCCTGCTGGGCGCCGAGTTTCGTGCCCGCGCGCTGCGCATCGCGCGCCAGTCGGGCGGCTTGGCGCTCTCAGGGTGGGTCGGATTGCCGACCGCCGCGCGCTCACAGCCCGACATGCAATTCTGGTTCGTCAACGGTCGCGCGGTGCGCGACCGCCTGCTGGCGAGCGCCGTGCGGCAGGGATTTCGCGACGTGCTGTATTCGGGCCGGCATCCCAGTTACGTGCTGAATCTGACGCTCGATCCCCGGCTGGTGGACGTCAATGCCCATCCCGCCAAGCTCGAGCTGCGTTTCCGCGACAGTCGCAGCGTGTATGACAGTGTCTTCCGCGCCATCGAAGCGGCGCTCGCCGATACGCGCCCGTCCGCGGCCGGCCCGGCATCAACCTGGATTGTCAGCAGCGCCGCAGCGCCGCCGTCCGGCCCAGAACAGGGATTCGATTTCCACTATGGGGTGCCGTCGTTTGCCCGCAGCAGCTTCGCTGCGAGCCAGGCGCTCTCCGCACGCGAGCCGACGACCGTTGCGACTGGAACCGATGCGGCTGCCGCGGGCGACGGCCCGGGTGCGGCAGCTAGCAGCAGCGCAGTGC
>JBAUYT010000254.1:0-11201 GCA_049584935.1 Steroidobacteraceae bacterium | reverse complement strand
ACAATCACTTTGCGGACAAGGAAGTGTTCGCGCGGGAGATCGGCGCGGCGGTGCGTCGCCAGGCCGAACTGGCGGCGGTCGCTGCCAATGCCGGCGTGACGGATCCGGCGATGCGCGTTGCCCGCGGCCTGTGCGTGTTCGTCCGCTTTGCGATCGAGCACCCGGATAGCGCCAAGGTGCTCTGGCGGCTCAACTCCGGTGCCACCATGGCCGAGGCACCGATCAACCGCAACCTGCGCGAGGATCTGTCACGCGGCATTCGCGCGCGCCACTTCGGAGCGGTGGACCTGGAGGCCGGGTTGCTGCTGGTCATGGGCAGCGTGATCATCGCCATGCGTCACGTGCTCGAAGAGCACCTCCGGACGCCCGCCCCTGCGGTGGCGGGCAACATGGCCGCCGGCATGCTGCGCGCACTGGGCGTGCGCCCCGCCGATGCGCGCCGCATCGCAGACCAGGCTGCGCAGGAGATCCTTGGAAGGAAGGCGGCGCTCGCTAACGTCGGCAGGTAGCCGCGGCGGCGACTACTGGTAGCGCTCAGCGGCTACCAGTTCGAAGCCCGGCAGAGGATCCCGGCGCGAGGCGGGAATGCACCAGATATCGAGCGGCTCACGGCGGCCGCGCATCTCGAAACGCGGCAGCTGCAGGAAGGCACCGTCACACAGCGAGCGGTCCCGCAACGAGTCGGCCACGGTACCGGAGAACAGCACCTCGCCGGCGCGGGCGCGGCTGCAGAGCCGGGCTGCCACATTGGCAGTGTCCCCGACCAGGGTCTGGATGCGACGGTTCGGGGGCCCAAAGGTTGCCAGGGCCACCTCGCCCAGATGCAAACCGACGCCGAGCCCGGTATCCACTTGTGATTCATGACGCCAGCGATCGGTGAGAACCGCAAAACGACGCAGCATCGATCGGCCGGCCGCCAGGGCCTGCTCGCTGCCGTCGTGCACCCGCTCGCTGAGTCCGAAACCCGCCATGATTGAATCACCCGCCGTGTGGTAGACCCGACCGCTATGATTCTCAGTGACTTGCGTCAGGATATTAAAGTATTCATCTAGGAGCGCGGCCAGGTGGAACGGCTTTAGCTTTTCCGACATGGCAGTGAAACCGCGCAGGTCCGCGAACAGGACCGTGCCACGCGGCACCGTGTTAGAAGTGATGGGTTGAGACCCTACCGCATCCAAGCGCATGGCACCTTCTTTCTAGCAACGCCTCTACGTGCCTTGGCTAAGTCCAAGATAAACCACGGCGCCGCGATGCGCCAGTCCCGCCGCCGGGGTGTGCGGCACCGACCTCAGCGCCAAGCGCACCCATGAGGCTCGAAGCGCGAGCCAGCCCTAATTGTTGACGCCAGCGGCACCCAGCGGCAGCGTCCCGAGCAACTCTGCCGCGCCATTCCAGAACACCTGGATGCCGATGCAGAACAGTAGAAACGCCGACAGCCGCACGACGATCGTCGTGCCTGTGGGCCCGATTAGCTCCGCCAGTCGCGCCGAGTGGCGGTAGCTGACGTAGATCAGCAGTGCCAGCAGCGCCACGGCAGTCAGGGTTTCGACGAAGAACTCCACCGACGAGGCGTGAAAGCCACTCGGCCGGCTGGCGCCGAGCGAAATGGCAACCGAGATGGTCCCCGGCCCGGTCGTCAAAGGCATGGTGAGCGGGTAGAACGCCAACCGGCTCGGCGATATATCGATTGAGCGCGGCGCAGGGGTCTCGCTGCGACGCTGTTCGGTGGCATCAGGCGCCGACAGCATCGCCCAGCCCGACAGCGACACCACGATGCCACCGGCCACGCGCAGCACGGGGATAGTGATGCCGAAGAAGCTCAACACGTAAGCGCCTACGTACAGCGAGGCTGTCACTATGGAAAAGGCGTAAATGGATACCCATCGCGATACCTGTGCGCGCACCCGGTGCTCCAGCTCGCGCGTTGCGCCAAAGAAGATGAACGCGCCCGACAGTGGGTTGACGATGGAGAACAGCGCGCCGAAGGCAAGCAGGAAGGTCTTCAAGAGCCGCGGACGCCTTTGCGCAGTGGGGCCGCAATTCTACTTGATGGTTCCGATCACTTGATGGCCTGGATCAGCGCCGCCAGGGCTTGCAGCTCGTCCTGGCCGGTATCGGAGACCGCGCAGTACTCGATGTCCCCCTGCTGCCAGAACAGCAGCTGGTAGCCGTCGCGGGACTCGCGGCCGGAGCGCTGGCGCCAATGAGCTGGACTGCCGGCGGGCCTCGCCGCCGCCCAGGCGAACACGTCTATCACATGGGCGCCATGGCGATATACCAGCACGGCGGCACGCTGATGCACCAGGTAGTCGGCACGGCCGCCGACCAGCGCGTAGCCCTGCGCGCTGAAATCCGCCACCGCGGGAGACACGTCCGTATGCCCGGCGAACCACGGTTTGACCGTGTGATGGTCCGAAGACTGCACGTCGATCAGGTGCTCGGACATCAATGAGCGCAGATGTGCGCTCATCAGATCCTCGGTCAAGGCATCGGGCCGAAACGGCAGCCAGAGGAACAGCGCCAGCACCACCGCCAGCGCCGATACGCCAGCCCCACTCAGCGCGCCCCGCCAGAAGCTGCGGCGATTGCCGGCGCCAAGGGCCCACGCGGCCCGCGGCCAGCGCGCGGAGTGCTGTGCCGGCGGCGCGTTGCGCGCTTCGCGCTCGAGACTGCGCTGGATGCGCCTGGCCAGCTGCGCGGACACCGGGTAGCGGCTCAGATCTCGCCGCAGTGCAGTTCGAATCTGCTGCAGATGCAGCCGCAGATCGCGGCACTCCGGACAGCGTTCCAGGTGGCGCTCGATCTCGGCCGCCGACACGGCATCGATTTCGCCGTCGCAATAGGCCTGGACCCTGAGTGTTTCAGCGCACAGCACGCGGCGCATCCTCCAGCGCTTGCAGCCATTTACCCTTGAGCGCCGCGCGCGCACGTGCCAGCCGCGACATCACCGTACCGATGGGAGTGCCGATGACCTCGGCGATCTCACGATAGCTCAGGTCCTCGATTTCGCGCAGAATCAGCACCTCGCGATACTCTGCCGGCAGCGCCTGCATCAACTCGTCGAGCGAGCGGGCCTCATCCATCTGGATCGAGACGGCTTCCGGCGTCGGCGCCTGGTCGATCAGCGCGTCGCCATGCGCGGCCTCGTGCTCCTCCGGCAACGGCACCTGCCCCCGCCGCTGGCGCTGCCTGAGTGCGGTGAAGTGGCAGTTGCGCACAATAGCGAGCAGCCACGACTTCACGTCGGTTACTCGCAGGCCATCAAAAGCACGAAACGCGCGCAGCGCCGCTTCCTGCAGCACGTCGTCGGCCTCGTCCGGCCCCGGCGCCAGCCAGCGCGCAAAGCCGTAGGCCGCATCGAGATGCGGCAGAACTTCGGCCTCGAAGCGGCGACGCTTTTCATCCATGGAAAGGACCGCACACGCTCTGGTAGACCGACCGGAGCTTCATTTTATTCCCACTTGGCGGCACCCAGCGCCTCCGTTGCGCCGCGCTGCTACGATAGCCGGTAGGTAAACCAGTAGATCAGGGCGGGGGAGCACATGAGCGCATCGAAACACTTCAGCACCCTCGCGTTGCTGGCGGCCGGCCTGCTGGCCGCGCAATCCGCCGCAATCGCGGCTACCGCCAAGAGCTCGGACGCGAGTTCTCCCGGCGCCGAGCAGGCCCGCTGGCAGCAGGAAGCGGCCGACACTCGCATCCAGCGCGACGATTGGGGCATTGCGCACATTCATGGCAAGACCGATGCCGATGCGGTGTTCGGCATGATCTATGCGCAGGCCGAGGATGACTTCAATCGAGTTGAGATGAATTATTTGACCTCGCTTGGACGACTGGCCGAAGCCGAGGGCGAGTCGGCCGTCTACCAGGACCTGCGGCAAAAGCTGTTCATCCGTCCCGAGGAACTCAAGCAGCAGTACACCCGGTGCCCTGCCTGGCTGCAGGCGCTCATGGTGGCCTGGGCGGACGGCCTCAACTTCTTTCTGCAGAGCCATTCCCAGGTGACCCCGCGGGTCATTCACCGCTTCGAGCCGTGGATGGCCTTGAGCTTCAGCGAGGGCAGCATCGGCGGCGACATCGAGCGCGTTCAGCTGCGCGGTCTGCAGGATCTCTATGGCGGAAATACTCCCATAGCCGCGGTCGCGGCACCACTGGCCGATCCTGAACCGCGCGGCTCCAACGGCATTGCACTGGCGCCCGCCAACACGCTGGCTCACCACGCACTGCTGCTGATCAATCCGCACACGTCCTTCTTTTTCCGCTCGGAGCTACAGGTCAGCAGCGACGAGGGTCTGGATGCCTACGGGGCGGTCACCTGGGGCCAGTTCTTCATCTACCAGGGTTTCAACCCGCGACTCGGCTGGATGCATACCTCAAGCGGGGTCGACAATGTCGACTTCTTCGCCGAAACGATCGTCAATCAGAATGGCCGCCCCTACTACCGGTACGGCAACAAGCTCAAGCCGGTGAGCGTCTCGAAGATCGACGTGCCGTATCGCAGTGCCTCGGGCGCCAGCGCGGTGCACAGCTTCACGGTGTACGCGACGCATCACGGCCCGATCGTCGCGCAGCGTGACGGCAAATGGATCGCAATTGCGCTCATGCAAAAACCGATAGAGGCCCTGCAGCAGTCATTCCTGCTGACCAAGGCACACGACTACGCCTCGTACATGAAGGTCATGGAGTTCAAAGCCAACTCCTCCAACAACACCATCTATGCCGATGCGGACGGCAATATCGCCTATCTGCACCCGCAGTTCGTGCCACGCCGCGACGACCAGTTCGATTACACGCATGTGGTTGATGGGGCAAACCCGGCTACCGACTGGAAGGGGCTGCACGCACTCAGCGAACTGCCGCAGGTGCTCAACCCGGCTGGTGGCTGGATCATGAACACCAACGACTGGCCCTACTCGGCCGCGGGCGAGGACAGTCCGCGGCGCGAGAACTTCCCGCGCTACATGGACACGGCCGGGGAGAACCCGCGCGGCGTGCATGCGACGATGCTGCTGAAGGGCCACAGGGACTTTACCCAGGACTCACTCAACGCCGCCGCGTTCGATTCCTACCTGCCGGCCTTTGCCGATCTGATTCCCGCCCTCGTTGCGGCCTACGATGGCCTCGACCCAGGGCAGCCGCTCAAGACCCGCCTCGGCGACCAGATCGACGTGCTGCGTCACTGGGATGATCGCTGGGGCGTGCATTCCGTTGCGACTACGCTCGCGGCCCTCTGGGGGGATGAGCTCTGGAATGTCGCCAAGACCGGCGCGGATGCGGAGAATCTCTCCGTTTATACTTCGATGCTCGATCACACCAGTGCCGAGCAGAAGCTGTCGGTGCTTGCATCCGTATCCGACCGACTGTTGCACGACTTTGGCACCTGGCGCGTGCCATGGGGCGAGATCAATCGCGCTCAGCGCCTCACCGGTGACCTGGTGCAGAAGTTCGACGACGCTGCCCCGAGCATTCCGGTGGAATTCACTTCCGCGCGCTGGGGGTCGCTGGCCGCGTTCGGAGCGCGGCGCTACGAGGGCACCAACAAGTACTACGGTACCAACGGCAACAGTTTCGTTGCCATCGTTGAATTTGGTGAGCGCATCTCGGCACGTGCGATCACGATGGGGGGCGAAAGCGGTGACCCCAAGTCGCCGCACTTCAATGACGAAGCCGCGCGCTACGCCGACGGCTCGCTGCGTACCGTGTACTTCTATCCCGAGCAGCTGGTGCACCATGTCGAGCGCGACTATCACCCCAACTGAGTCGCGGCCTGCAACCAAGTGGTTGCAGGCGGCAACCAACTGGTTGACAGTGCGGCACAAGCGAGACTCGCGGTACTGTCAACCAAGTGGTTGCAGGCGGCAACCGAGTGGTTGACAGTCGCGGCCGTGCCGGGCTCGCCGCCGGTGCAGCCGCGCCGCTGCTGGCGCTGTACCTTTGGCGAGGCCACAACCTCATGGCACCCGCTCGTCTCGACGCCTAGCCGACCGCAATCACAGGCGGCGGGTACGCGGTGTGCCTGTTGCCATAATCAGCGGGAATCGTTCAAAAGCGATCCCTGGGTCACGCTTTTGCGCCATTGGCGCGGCAGGCCCCGGCACCGCCTCATACTGACCCTCGTGCTCAGGCCGGGAGGTCTGTGTAGTGAGGAGGAGATTGCGGAAGGGTGAGGTTTGGCGGCTGCTGGCGCTGCTGAGCGGCCCTGCGGTCTGGATCCCCACCTGCGCGGCCGGCGATTCCCTAACCGCAGCACCCGGTGTCAACGGACCCGAGGTGATGCTCTACTTCTCGCAGCCGATCGGTCCGTCGGCTCCGGCACGCAGCTACGGCCTGCGCATCGACCAGCACTCACTGCCCGCATTGCTGCCCGCTGCCACTGCGAATGCCGCGGACCTGGCCGGACGGCGCGAAATCATCAACCTTCGCATGGCCGCGCACGAAGACCTGCGGCTCGATCTCGGCCGCCGGGTAAGCTGGGATTTCAGCCGGCGGCAGTTCAACCTGGCGGGCGATCTGCCGGCCATGACGCCGCGGTTCCGCGCCGGTGCGCTGGATCACGCAGGCACGCCGGCGCCGATCAGCCAATCACTGGACTCGAAGATGCTGGCTGCGGGCGCGGTGCGTCCGCTACCCGCACTCCCCTAAGCGTCGTCGCCGTCGGTCAGGCCCGGTGGCGGCGTGGCACTGGCAGATGGATTGGAGAGTCGTCCGCGCACGAAGTGCAACAGCTCACGTAGCCTGTAGAGCGCCTCGCCATGCGAGCCCGGCACCTTGACCGAGATGCTGGCGCGCTCGATCTCGTCCACACGCTCGAGCAGGACGGCGCGCCGGTCCGACGACGGATCCGAGAGCGCCTCGCGCTCGATTGCCATGAGTTCACCGTAGCGGCGGTAGATGCGACTGCGAACACGCCAGTTGTAGAGCTGCGGCACGTAGCGCAGGGCCGGAATGGCGACTACGAAGATCGGCACGATGACCACGAGCGCGCGGGTCATCAGACTGGCGAGCCAGAACGGCAGGTAGCGGTAGGCGAAACTGCGCCCTGACTTGTAGTAGCGCGAGGCCTCGGTGCCGATCGGAAAGCTGTGAATGGACGTGGTCGGGAACTGGCCTGCGTTCTGCAGCAGCGTGGCACGGCCGTGGGTCTCGATGCCCGCCTCGATCAACAGGTCGGTCAGCGCCGGGTGCAGATCCGAGTGCGACAGCAGTTCGACCGTGGGAGCCAGCATGTTGATCGGCGTTGGCGGCAGATTTTCTCCCAGATCGAACGCACCGGGCGGCAACTGCAGCTTGCTCAGGTAGGGGAAACGTCGCACGTAGGCATCGGCCTGCTCGAAGGTAAACAGCCGGATGCCGGGGCTATGCAACATCTCGCGGATCGTGCTCGGCGAGGCCGAGTCGCTCGAGAGGAAGATGGCATCGACGCTGCCGTTCAACAGCGCCGAGCGCGCGCTCTCGCCTTCGAGGTCGAGCAGGCGGGTTTTGCCGTTCTTGGTATCGATGTCGTTGCCCTTGAGCATGGCGAGCGCCAGGTAGCGCGTGCCGCTACCCTCGGCACCGATGGCAATGCGGTGGCCGTCGAGCTGCGACAGCCGGTGCAGCGGCTCATGCCCGCGGTAGAAGACGATGACCGGCTGGTAGAACATGCTGCCGAGCGATACCAGGTCGCTGGTATCGCCGCTACCCGATATGCCGGATTGCACCAGCGCCACGTCCACGCCCGAGGTTGCGTCGGTGAGGCGGTTGAGATTTTCGATGGAGCCGGCCGATTCCAGGACCTTCAGGTCGATGCCGTTGCGCTTCAGGATCCTCTGGTACTGATCGGCCACGCTGTGAAACGAGCTGCCAGCGGGTCCGGCACTGATCGTCAGCGAGCTTGGCGGCGCCGGGCGCACGAAGTGCACGGCGATCAGCACCGCCGCCGCGCACAGCACTACCGCCGGGCCCATGGTTTCCAGCAGGTCCTTCCAGGACACGGCGATGACCTTCAGCGGCAGCCGGAATCTGCGCCGCCGCTGGGTGGGAGACTGATCGGCAGGTGTGCTCATGGCCCGGAAGATAGCAGTGCGCCGGCGACGGCGCCGCTGGAGTTGAGCCGGATTCGCAGCTCGGAAGTGCCGCGCTCATGCGTGACGAGGTACAGGTCCCATCCCTGGTTGGCGACACCCACAAAACGGATCGATTGCACCGGCCCGAGCCGGGCCAGCAATTCCTGCAACTGGGGCAACTGCTGGCGCATGGCGCTCGCCAATTCGGGCGTCATGCTGCCGTAATCCGGTGCGCCCGCTGCCAATCCCGCCAGCAGCTGCGCAGCCGCCTGCGCAGATGCCGGTGCCGCGGCCTGCCCCTGCGCGCGGCCACTGACCGCGGCCTGCAGCCTCTGCGCCTGGATTGCATCGATTCGCGGTGCCACCAGATCGTTGCCACCTTGATGCAGTACCAGCGCGTTGATCTGCGTCGGCGGATCAGGGATGAAATCGACCCGCGCGTCGATGACTTTGTAATAGAACGATGCCACCGTCTCGGGATAGATGGCCGCTGCCTGCTGGCCGGTCAGCTGCGCGTAGAGCTGTTCACCCTGGCGGGAGATCGTGAGCACCAGTCCGCCGCCAACCTCGTAGTAGCCCACGTAGTGCTCGAGCACCGATGCCGGCAGATCAGCCTGCGGCCGGATCGCCGCCGACGCTGAGTCCGGAGCAACCCTGTCGGCGGCCTGGGCCGGGACTGCTGCCGCAATCGAAAGCAACGCCAGCGTGGCCCGCACCAGGCCGCGGCTCGCCGACGCATGGCGCGCCGGATTCACGGTCGCTTGCTAAACCCGCGACAGACCGCCGCAAGCTTGTTGCCATCCGGGTCGCGCACGTAGGCGGCATAGAAATCGGCACCGTAGTGAGGGCGTAACCGCGGCCCTCCTTCACTGCTGCCGCCATGTGCCAGCGCCGCGGCGAAAAAGTCATCCACCTGCTGCCATGACTTCGCCTGCAGAGCCAGCATCGAGCCGTTGCCCGGTGTGGCCGCGCGGCCATCGAACGGCTTGCAGACCCACAGTGCAATCTCTTCCAGTCCGCCTTGGGCGTAGGTGCCCCACCCCAGCCAGCCTTCCCAGGCCGCCTCGTCCTCTACCACGCAACGCCGATGTCCCAATGCACCCATGACCGCGTCGTAGAAACGTGCGGCCGCAGCCAGATCGTTGGTGC
This sequence comes from Steroidobacteraceae bacterium, assembly GCA_049584935.1. Lineage (GTDB taxonomy): Bacteria > Pseudomonadota > Gammaproteobacteria > Steroidobacterales > Steroidobacteraceae > FEN-1191. The sequence goes on along the minus strand of JBAUYT010000254.1, from coordinate 2,007 downwards.
CGTAGCAGGTGTATGTGAACATCGAGCGCCGCGCCCGCAGGTCATAAGCCTCCGGGCGACGAGCGCCCGGTCTGCGCCACAGTATGGCGCAGATTGATGCCGGCCAGCTCGAACCCGCGCCTGAAGTCCCGGATGTGTTTGGCCATCCAGCTCTGGGCCGAGTCGCGCTCGCGCGCCCCCACCGCCTGTATCAACCGGCGCTGGGCGCCGACGATGCGCGCGCGCGCCTGCTGCACCTGTCCGATCATCGCGGTCAGCGAGGGCTCGAGCAGCTGCAGTAGCGGCTCCTGTGCCAGTACCAGCGCCGGATTACCGCTGGCTTCGGCCAGCACGCGAAAGAACTGCACCACGTGCAACACGGTCTGGCCCGAATCCTCCGCGTCGATCACGCTTTGCGCGGCGGCTTCCAGCCGTGGCACATCGTCGCCGCTGCGGCGCGTGGCGGCATCGGCCGCCAGCGGCGGCTCCAGGATCATGAGCGCCTCCCACACGTCCTGGTAAGTGACGTCGTGCAGCACCAGCGCTCGACGGACCCCCGCACCGACATGGCCTGTGCCGGGACGCAGCACCATCATGCGCTTGGATCCACGGCGGCGGCCAAGCAGGCCCGCGCTATCGAGCTCCCGCAATGCCTCGCGCACCGTGGAACGATTGACACCAAACTGGCGCGCCAGCTCGAGCTCGGGCGGCAGGTGATCACCTGCCTGCAGCCGGCCGGCGACGATGTGCTCGACCAGCGCGCTGGCGACCTTGCGATAGGTAGGCTCGACGGTAATGGGCTCGAACGTCAGGCTCATGCGGTAATCCGGAACAGCTCCCGGCCGATCAGCATGCGGCGGATTTCCTGGGTGCCGGCGCCGATCTCGTACAACTTGGCATCTCGCAGCAGCCGCCCAGCCGGATAGTCGTTGATGTAGCCGTTGCCACCCAGTGCCTGGATGGCCTCCAATGCCACCTGCGTGCCGCGCTCGGCCGCAAACAGAATGGCCGCGGCCGCATCCTGGCGGGTGCAGCGGTCGGCGTCGCAGGCCCGGCCCACTGCGTAGACATAGGCGCGCGCTGCATTCAGGCTGACGTACATCTCGGCGATCTTGGCCTGCATGAGCTGGAAGGTGCCGATGGCGTGACGGAACTGCTTGCGCTCGTGCACATAGGGCAGCGTCAGATCGAGTGCCGCTGCCATCAGTCCGAGCGGGCCGCCGGCCAGCACTGCACGCTCGAAGTCCAATCCGCTCATGAGCACGCGCGTACCCTGGTTGACGCCACCGAGCACGTTGCTGGCGGGCACGCGGCAATCCTCGAACACCAGCTCGCAGGTGTTGGAGCCGCGCATCCCCAGCTTGTCCAGCTTCTGCGCGGTCGAGAACCCGGGCAGGCCCTTCTCGACGATGAACGCGGTGATGCCCTTCTCGCGAGCCTCGGGGTCGGTCTTGGCGTAGACCACGAGTACGTCGGCATCGGGGCCGTTGGTGATCCACATCTTGCGGCCGGTGAGCCGGTAGTGCTCGCCGTCGCGCAGTGCGCGCAGCTCCATGGCGGTAACGTCCGAGCCCGCTCCTGGCTCCGACATCGCCAGCGCGCCGACGTGCTCGCCGGACACCAGTTTGGGCAGGTACTGGTCCCGCTGTGCATCGCTACCGTGGCGCGTGAGCTGATTGACGCAGAGATTGGAGTGGGCGCCATACGAGAGCCCGACCGCGCCGCTGGCGCGCGAAATCTCTTCCATGGCGATGATATGGGCGAGATAGCCGAGATTGCTGCCACCCCAGCGCTCCGGCACCGTCATGCCGAGCAGTCCCAGCGCACCGAGCTGCGGCCAGAGCGGGCGTGGAAACTGGTTGCTGCGGTCGATCTCATCGGCCAGCGGCGCGATCTGCTGGCGCGCAAACCGCCGCACCTGCGAGCGCACCTCGATCAGCGTCTCACTGAGGCCGAAATCCAGTTCGGTGGCATCCAGAACGCTCATGCCGGCTTGCTCCGCATCGATTAATTGCGCTATTGTCCGAC
>JBAUYT010000253.1:0-17342 GCA_049584935.1 Steroidobacteraceae bacterium | reverse complement strand
CAGCGGAGCCTTGAGCGAACGCTGCCACAGTTCCTTGCCGCTGCCGAGAGCGAAGGCATCGACGTGACCCTTGTAGCTGGCCGCGAACACTTGGTCCTCGTCGACCGCGGCGCTGAGGCCGAGGCGCAGGATCGGTTTTTCGCCGCCGAGTTTGCTATGCCAGACCGTCTTGATGTCGATCAGGTTCTTGAGCGGCACCAGCTCAGCGGGCTTGTCGGATTTGTCCTTGCTGCAACCGACCAGCGCCGCGGCCATGCACAGAGCGACGCTGAGCTGCCTGGCGAATGTCCTCACGAGTGCGCCAGCTCGTTGATCTTGAGGTCCAGCAGATCGGGATCGACCGTATCGGCGCCGCTGGCACGAGCCTCGCGATACTGCTTCAGCGCACCTTCCCGGTCACCCTTGGCGAGCAGCGCATCCCCGCGCGCCTCGGCATAGCGGGCGGTGAAGGCGCCGGCGGGCACCGCATCGAGCGTCTTGATGGCCTCGTCCGGCTGCTTCTGCGCCAGTTGCACGCGTGCCAGGCGCAGCCGCGCCACCAGCGCCAGCGCCGGGTCACGCGTGCTGTGCAGTACCTGCGTCAGGCGCGCCGCCGCCTGATCCAGCTGCTGCGTCTCGGCCTGCACGCGCGCCGCCGCCAGATTCACCTGGTCGCTGTACGCGCTGCCGCTAAATTCCTGCACCACGCGATCGGCGATCTTGATGCCGCCTGCAAGGTCGTTGCGCGTGAAGGCGGACAGCGCCTGCTGATAGAGTGACGCAGCCTCGAGCGCCCGGCGGTCGGCCCGCGCCTGCCACAGGTGCCAGCCTCCGAACGCTGCGAGTACCACAGCCACGCCGGCCAGCATCCACGGAGCCTGCTCACGCAGGTTGCCGAGCAGCCGCTGCCATTGCTCCTTCTCGTTCAGATACTCGTCCACCAGTCCCCTCTCCCTTGGATCTACAGCAGCAGCGAGGCGATGCGCCCGGGCAACTCTGCCAGCGGACAGTCGCTCTGACTGCCCTCGGCGCGCAAAGGTTTCACGGCAACCACGCCGCGGTCGAGTTCCTCGTCTCCGAGAATCAACGCCAGTCGGGCACCGCTGCGGTCGGCCCGACGAAATTGTGTCTTGAAATTGCCCCCGCCCAGATTGAGCAGCACCGCACGCCCCGGCAGCGCATCGCGCAGCTGCTCGGCCAGTCGCAGCGCGGTGCGCTCGGCGCGCTCGCCACTGGCCACCAGGTAGACGTCCGCGCCCTGTGGCGCCGGCACTCCGCCTGACTGGACCATCAACGCCACGATCCGCTCGATGCCGGCCGCAAATCCGATCGCCGGTGTCGCCTCGCCGCCAAGCTGCGTGATCAGGCCATCGTAACGGCCACCCGAACAGACCGCGTCCTGCGAGCCGAGCGCATCGGTGATCCACTCGAACACGGTGCGCGAATAATAATCCAAACCGCGCACCAGCCGCGGATTGACCTGGTATTCGATCCCCATGGCCTCGAGCGCGCCGCAAAGGGTGGCAAAATGCCGGCGCGATTCGTCATCGAGATGGTCGGTCAGCAATGGCGCGCCATCGATCAGCGCGCGCATCTCCGGGTTCTTGCTGTCCAGTATGCGCAGCGGATTGCCCTGCAGCCGGCGACGGCTGTCCTGGTCGAGGGCACTCTCGTGCGCGCGAAAATACTCCTGCAGCCGTTCGCGGTAGAGCTGGCGCGAAGCGGGCGTGCCGAGCGAGTTGATGGTCAGCCGCACGCGCGTCAGCCCGAGCTCGCGCCACAGGCGCGCGCTCAGAGCGATCAGCTCGGCGTCGACATCCGGCCCGGTGTAGCCGATCGCCTCCACGTCCAGCTGGTAGAACTGCCGGTAGCGACCCTTTTGCGGGCGCTCGTGCCGGAACATGGGGCCGGTGCACCAGAGTTTGTGCCGCTGGCCGCGCAGCAGGCCGTTCGAGATCATCGCCCGCGCGATCCCCGCCGTGGCCTCCGGACGCAGCGTCAGGCTGTCGCCACCGAGATCCTCGAAGGTATACATCTCCTTCTCGACGATGTCGGTGAACTCGCCGATCGAGCGCTTGAAGAGCTCGGTGTGCTCGATCACCGGCACGCGCACCTCTTCGTAGCCATAGGCCTCGAACAGGCCGCGCGCGACGCGCTCGAGCTGCTGCCAGGCCGCAATCTCTGCGGGCAGGACGTCATTCATGCCGCGCACCGGCTGAATCGGATTGCTCAAGAACTGGCTCCTACCGGCGGGTCGGGGACGGATCTGCGGGCGCGTCGGTCGGCGGCGCGTTCGCGGCCGACCTGCCTGCGGCGGAGGCGGGCACCGGTGGTGGGCCATGTGGCATTCGCATGGCCCACCAGATCAGAGCGATGATGACGAGGATGACGGCCGCGATGGCCGCGGTTGCGGGCCGCAGTGCGCCGGCGCCGGCGTCGGATTTCTGCAGCAGGCCGGCACCATGGCGCAGATCCGGCACCCCGCTGCCGGTCTGGGTCCTGAAGAACGCCTGATCCACTTCGTGCGGCGACAGCCCCACGAGCTCTGCATATCGACGCAGGTGTCCACGCGCGTACACCGGAGCCCCGAACGAGCCGTAGTCGTCGGCTTCCAGTGCCTTGATCGCCGCCACGTCCAGATGCAGGCGCTCGGCGGTCTGCACCAGGCTCCAGCCGGCCCGCTCGCGGGCGGCGGCGAGCGAAGTACCCGGTCCCGCATTGGTGGATTCCGCGGCGCTCACGTTCAGCCCGGGTTGGCCTGGCGGGCAGCGGCCACCGAACGCGCCTGCTCCGAACCCGGAAACTCTTTCGCCAGCCGCTGCGCATAGGCCGCCGCGGCGGCCGGGTCGTTCTGGGCCTGGGCGATACGCCAGCCCAGCATCAGCAGGTCCGGCGTGGCGGCATTGTTGCTCAGGAAGAAATCCAGACGCAGGCGCGCGGTGCCATATTTCTGCTGCGTCAGGTCGAGGTCCGACGCCTGGAACACGGCCTCTGCGTAGGACGGGTTCGAGCGTATGGCGCGCGCGAACAGGTCTGCGGCCTCGTTCTCGTGATGCGCCTGGCGCTGGCACACACCGGCATTGGTGAAGGCAGCCCAGGGCGAGCTATACAGCGGGTTGGTGGCTGCAGCCTCGAAGTTGTGCACGCCCTCGGCGGTGCGCCCGTGGCTGCAGAGATACACCGCGTAATTGTTGAGCATCGACGGATCCTGCGGCGCCAGCGACATCGCCGTGCGGTATTCCTTGTCGGCGTCCTTGTCCTTGCCGAGCCGCTCATCCAGCAGCCCGAGTGCCGAATGAATATCGGCGTTGTGCGAATCCTCGTCGTTGGCGCGCTCCAGCTTGGTCTTGGCCAGCGCCAGATTACCCTCCTCCAGGTAACCGAGTCCGAGCCGCAGGTTGGCCTGGGCAGCACTCTGACGCTGGGTCTCGGTGGGGTGCGGCGCCGTATAGCGCGGCGCCTGCGCGGTGACGGTGGGCGGGCTGTGGCAGCCCGCGGTGAACAGGACCGCCAGCAGCGCAAGGGCAGCCCACGCGCGGCCCGAGGGCAGCAGCGGGCTCACAGGCTCGCCCCGGCGCGTTGGCGCGCCTGTGCTGCACTGACGCGCTCACCCAGGCGCACGATCGTGCGGTCGATGACCTGCCCCACCAGCTGGCCACAGGCGGCATCGATATCCTCGCCGCGAGTGCGCCGCACGGTGGCCATGACCCCGCCGCGCAGCAGCTCGTCCCGGAACCGCTCGATGGCCACATCGGCCGAGCGCCGGAAGGAAGTACCGGGAAACGGATTGAATGGAATCAGATTGACCTTGGCGGGGTGCCCGGCGAGCAGACGCGCCAGCGCGCGCGCCTGCGCCACGCTGTCGTTGACGCCGTCCAGCATGACGTACTCAAAGGTGACGCTGCGGCCGTTCTGCTCGTCGATGTAGTGCCAGCAGGCCTCGAGCAGTTCGGCGATGGGATGCAGGCGGTTGATCGGCACCAATTGGCTGCGCAGGAAGTCGTCGGGCGCGTGCAGCGACACCGCCAGTGCGACGTTGCTCTCCTGTGCCAGGCGGTAGATCTGCGGAACCAGGCCCGAGGTCGACAGCGTCACCCGCCGTCGCGACAGATCGAACCCCAGGTCGTCGGTCAGGATGCGCAGCGCCGGGATGACGTTGCGGAAATTCGCCAGCGGCTCGCCCATGCCCATGAGCACGACGTTGGTGACGATGCGATCGCCGCCGGGTTTGAAGCCGAGCTGCTGATTGGCGAGCCACACCTGGCCCACGATTTCCGCCGTGCCGAGATTGCGGTTGAAGCCCTGTTGCGCGGTAGAACAGAACGCACAATCGAGCGCGCAGCCCACCTGCGAAGAGATGCAGAGGGTACCGCGGTCGGTCTCCGGGATGTAGACCATCTCGTAGGCTTGGGTGTCATCGGCGCGCAGCAGCCATTTGCAGGTGCCATCGTTGGCACGCTGCACGCGCAGGATCCCGGGCAGATTTGCGTGCGCGGCCGCCGCCAGCTGCAGCCGAAATTCCTTGGCCAGGTCGGTCATGTCCTCGAAACGATTGCAGCCGCGCTTGTACAGCCAGTTCATGAGCTGACGCGCACGGAAGCGCTTCGAACCGAAAGATTCGCAGAATTGCTCGAGCTCCTGCCGCGGCAGCCCAAGCAGGTTTACCCGTGTGTCGGGCGGTGCTTCGGCGGCTGGTGCTGCTGGCTCGTGCATGGTAGTGGTCAGCTGCGTGGGCAGATCTCGGCGGCACTGAAGAAGAAGGCGATCTCACGCGCCGCGGTGTCGCTGGCGTCCGAGCCGTGAACGACGTTCTGCTCGATGCTCTTCGCCAGGTCCGCGCGGATGGTCCCCGCGGCTGCCTTCCTGGGGTCGGTGGCGCCCATGATCTCCCGATTGCGGGCGATGGCGTTGTCCCCTTCCAGCACCTGCGCCACCACGGGACCCGAGGTCATGTAGCGCACGAGGTCCTGGTAGAACGGGCGCTCGCGATGCACTTCATAGAACTGCTCTGCCTGCTGCTGCGACAGCCGCAGCATACGGGCCGCGACTATCTTCAGCCCCTGACTCTCGAAGCGGCGATAGACCTCGCCAATCAGATTGGCGGCGACGCCGTCGGGCTTGACGATGGACAGGGTGCGCTCGAGCGCCATGGACAACCTCGGTGCCGAAAAAGGGCCGGCAGTATAGAGGTTGCGAGCCTCGCCCGGCAATCGCTTTGAGCGTGGAAGTGCCCGACTTTTAAGGCTTTTCAGACCGTGAAGCTTTCACCGCAGCCGCACTCGCCGCGCACGTTGGGATTCTCGAAGCGGAAGCTCTCGTTGAGACCCTGGCGCACGAAATCGATATGCATGCCATCGACCGTAGGCAGGCTGGCATCGTCGACGATGACCTTGACGCCGCGGGACTCGAACACTAGGTCGTTGGCGCCTGCTTCTTCCGCATAATCGACCACATAGCGAAATCCGGAGCAGCCGGCGGGTTTGACCCCCACGCGCAGCCCGATGCCGTGGCCGCGGCTCGCCAGGCGGTCAAGCACGCGGTCGGCGGCAGATTGGCTCAGTGAAATTGCCATAGCCCGGATTTTACAACGAATTCGTCACGCCCGTGTCAGGGCGGCCAGAAGTGCGTCCTCGATCACGAGCAGCCGTCCAAGCCTGGCTGCGGGCACCTCCAGCTGCCGCGCCCAGTCCAGCGGGCTGCCTACCCCTGACGCCTCGGGCCGGTGCCCCTCGAGGTTGCGCGCCAGCCATTCGCAGGCCGCCAGCGTGTACGGACAGCCGTAGGCCCGAAACCGGACCGACTCGATGCGGCCGTCCGAGATCGCCACCGTAAAGCGCACCCGCGTGCCCAGCTCCTCGCGCCCGGCTTCGCCGACGGCGATCGTCCCGGCGACGTCAGCCACGCCGCGCAGGTCGCCGGCGTGTTCCAATGCCACGAACAGCTCCCGGATGACGGGACTGAGAGAGTCCGGCACGCTCACGGTGCCACCGCGCGCAGGCGCTCGACCTCGCGCCGCACCGCGTCGATGGCGAGATCAACCTGCTGCTCGCTGCTGAAGCGACCGACGCTGAAGCGCAGCGAGCTCTGCGCCAGCTCGGTACTCCTACCCAAGGCGCGCAGCACGTAGGAGGGCTCGTCGTTGTCCGAATTGCAGGCAGCACCGGTCGACAAAGCCAGCTCGGGTAAGCCGAGCAGCAGGCTCTCGCCTTCGACACCCGCAATCGAGACGTTGAGAATTCCGGACACCCGCTGTGTCGGATGTCCATTGAGCAGCACGCCGGAAATGCTGTCGAGGCCCCGCCACAGGCGCTGTCGCAGCGCCTCCAGGCGCAGCGCCTCCGCCGGCCGCTCGTTGCGCGCCAGCTCGCAGGCCAGGCCGAATGCGACGATCTGCTGCGTAGCCAGCGTGCCCGAGCGCAGCCCGCGTTCGTGGCCGCCCCCGAATATCAGCGGTTGCAGCTGTGCACGCCGTTGCGCACCGACATACAGCGCGCCGATGCCCTTAGGGCCGTAGATCTTGTGCGCGGTCAGCGACAGCAGATCCACGGGCCAGCTCGCCAGGTCGATCTCGACCTTGCCGGCGCTCTGGGCGGCATCGACATGCAGCGGCACCTCGCGCTGGCGACAGTGGCGGCCGATGGCTTCGATGTCCTGCTGCACGCCAATCTCGTTACTGACGTGCATGATGGACACCAGCACGGTATCGGCGCTGATGGCGTCCCGCACCTGCAGCGGATCGACCAGGCCGTCCGTCGCCGGCGTCAGGTAGGTGACCCGGCAACCCTCCTGCTCCAGCCGCCGGCAGGGATCCAGAACCGCCTTATGTTCAGTGCGTGCCGTGATGATGTGGCGCGTCCTGCCCTTGGGTATCAGCGTGGCCGCGGCGCGCACGGTCCCGAGGATCGCCAGGTTATTCGACTCGGTGGCGCCCGAGGTCCACACCACCTGCGGTGCGGCAGCGCCTATCAGTGCCGCAACCTGCGCCCGCGCCTGCTCGACGCGCGCCCGCGCCTCCCGGCCGTAAAAATGCTGCGACGCCGGGTTGCCGAACAGACCCGACAGGGTCAGGCACTCAGCCAGCGCCGCTGCCACGCGCGGGTCCATCGGCGTGGTGGCCGCGTAATCAAAATAAGCCGGCGCGCTTTCGGTCACGCACGCTCCCCGGCGCGGCGCCGCTGCTGCTGCACGGCGGTCAGAATCCCCCGCAGGATGTTGGCCTCGTTGGTGTCGAGCTCGGCCCGCTGCAGCAGCCGCCGGATACGGCTCATGAGGTGCGTGCCGCGCTGGGTGCGGTCGCGAAAATCGATCAGTTCGAGCACCTGTTCGAGATGGTGGTAGAGCCGCTGCATCTGCTCGGGAGTCGCCAGCGGTTCGGTGCGAAAGCTCTGCGGCGCGGCGTCCGCTGCCGGGCTGCCGCTGGCCGCGCAGTAGATCTCGTAACTGACGATCTGCACCGCCATGGCCAGATTGAGCGCCGCGTACTCAGGACTAGCCGGAATGCGCAGCAGTGCGTGTGCCTGCTCCAGCTCCTGGTTGGTGAGGCCGGTGCGCTCGGCACCGAACACAACCGCCACCGGCTGCAGCGCTACCGCTTCCACCAGGCGTCGCGCCGCCGCACGCGCATCCAGCACGCGGAAGTACTGATCGCGCTCGCGTGCGGTGGTCGCCAGTACCAGCCCGCACCCCGCCAGTGCCGTGGCCAGATCCGGCACCACGCGCGCACGCGCCAGCACATCGTCGGCACCCGACGCCCGCGCCGTGGCATCCGCATGTGGAAACTGGCGCGGCCGCACCAGCACCAGCTCCTCCAGTCCCATGTTCTTAAGCGCGCGCGCAGCTGCGCCGATATTGCCCGGATGCGAGGTCTCCACCAGGACCATGCGAATTGGGTGCGGCATGACCTGCTATCCTAATGCCCTCCATGCATCCTCTGCTCAATATCGCGGTTCGCGCCGCGCGGCGCGCCGGCGAGATCATCGTCCGCAGCCTCAACCGTCTCGAGAGCCTGGAGGTCACCTCCAAGGGCCGCAACGACTACGTCAGCGAAATCGACAGGGCCGCCGAGCGCGAGATCATCGACATCGTGCGCAAGCACTACCCCGAACACGCCTTCCTCGCCGAAGAAAGCGGCCGCAGCGGTGAGCATGATGTGGTCTGGATCATCGATCCACTCGACGGCACCACCAACTTCCTGCATGGCTTTCCGGTGTTCGCGGTCTCGATTGCGGTCGAGCAGCGCGGCAGGCTCGAGATCGGAACCGTCTACGATCCGATGCGGCAGGAGATCTTTACCGCGGTACGCGGAGCCGGTGCGCACCTCGAGAACCGCCGCATGCGCGTCAGCAAGCAGCGCACGCTCGAAGGCGCGCTGCTGGCCACCGGCTACCCCTACCGTCACGACGAGCGCGAGGCCGATGCCTACTTCGCCACGCTGCGCGCGCTGTCGCGCGTCACGGCGGGCATACGCCGGCCGGGCTCGGCCTCGCTCGATCTAGCTTATGTCGCCGCCGGGCGTGTCGATGGTTTCTGGGAGCTGGGACTCAAGCCGTGGGACACGGCGGCCGGAACGCTGATGATCCAGGAGGCCGGCGGACGGGTCGGCACCTTCAGCGGCAAGGAGTACCAGCTTGGGGCAAACATCGTCGCCGGTGCGCCAAAAGTGTACGAGGCGCTCATCGAGACAATGGCGCCGCATGTCCCGGACGAGCTCAAAGACCTTTAGCAGCTCTAAAACCCGTTAGGGGTGTAGAGTGCGCCCACGACGGGCATCATCACAGGAACTCTCATGAAGAAGGGACTGTTCGCCACCAAACCGATTCAGGACTACCAGGATGAGGCGTCGAGCAAGAAGCTCGTGCGCGCCCTGGGAGTCCCGGCACTGATCGCCTTCGGCATCGGCGGCATCATCGGCACCGGCATTTTCGTGCTGACCGGCCTGGCCGCCGCGCAGCACGCAGGGCCCGCCATCGTCATCTCCTTCATCATCGCCGGCGTCGGCTGCATGTTCGCCGGCCTGTGCTACTCGGAATTCGCCGCCATGGTGCCGGTCTGCGGCAGCGCCTACGCCTACAGCTATGCGACCCTGGGCGAGATCATCGCCTGGTTCGTCGGCTGGAATCTGGTACTCGAATACATGATGGCCTGCTCCACGGTGGCAGTGGGCTGGAGCCGTTACTTCGTAGCACTGCTCGATGTATTTAATGTGCACCTGCCCGAGGCCATCACCAGTGCCCCGCTGGCCGGCGGTGACAGGGGCTTTGACGTCCACGCCACCGGCGCCATCATCAACCTGCCGGCCATCGCCATCGTGCTGGCCGCCGCCGCGCTCTGCTACAAGGGCATCAAGGAATCGGCCTTCGTCAACACCATCATAGTTGCCATCAAGGTCAGCATCGTGGTGGCGGTGATCATCTTCGGCGCGTTCTATGTCAACCCGGCCAACTGGATTCCCTACATCCCCAAGAACACCGGCGTGTTCGGCCAGTTTGGCTGGAGTGGCATCTTCCAGGCCTCGGCGATCATTTTCTTCGCCTATATCGGCTTCGATGGCGTCTCGACCGTGGCGCAGGAAGCCAAGGATCCGGCGCGCGGCATGCCGCTGGGCATGCTCGGCAGCTTAGGGATCTGCACGCTGCTCTACATCCTGATGTCGAGTGTGATGACAGGCCTGACGCCGTTTTCGCAACTCAACGATGCGGCACCGGTCGTGGCCGCGCTCAAGCCTCATCCGCAGCTGTTGTGGCTCAAGGACTGGGTCATCGTCGGCGCCCTGTTCGGCCTTACCTCGGTGATCATTACCATGATCATCCCGCAGGCGCGCATCTGGCTGACGATGTCGCACGACGGTCTGCTGTGGAAGCCCCTCGGCGCCGTACACCCGCGTTTCAAGACGCCGCATGTCGCCACCGCAATCACCGGGGCCATGGCAGCCTCCTTTGCAGGCCTGCTACCGATTGGCATCCTCGGCGAGCTGGTGTCGATCGGCACGCTGGTGGCCTTCATCGTGGTCTGCATCGGCGTCATCGTGCTGCGCTACACCCGGCCCGATCTGCCGCGGCCGTTCAAGGTGAAGGGTGTCTGGTTCGTCGGTGGCGCCGGCGTCGTATTCTGCAGCGCCATGGCCTACTCGCTGCCGAACGCCACCTGGCTACGACTGCTGCTCTGGAGCCTGATCGGCTTTGTGATCTATTTCCTCTACAGCTTCAGGCACAGCCGCCTGCGCCGCGACGAATTCGGCGGCGGCTCGATTCCGCAGTCCGCACCGGGCGCGCCGCGGTCTTCGCGCCGGGATTGAAGCCGCGCCCGCCGGCGCGGCCGCTGCTGTCGGATCAGCTGCGCGGCTTGCGCGCGCCGCGCACACGGATGTTGATCAGCTCCACGGCCACCGAGAACGCCATGGCGAAATACAGGTAGCCCTTGGGCACTTCGAAGCCAATCGCCTCTCCGAACAGCGCCGAGCCGATCAGCACCAGGAACGACAGTGCCAGCACCTTGATGGTTGGGTGCCGCTCGATCAGCGCCGACACCACGCCCGACGCCCATAGCATCACCAGCACCGACAGCACGATGGCGCTCGCCATGATGAGGACCTGGTCCGGACGTACCAGTCCGACCGCGGTGAACACCGAATCGAGCGAGAACACCGCGTCGATGAGGGCAATCTGAATCACGACCGCCGCCACACCGCGTCGCAGTCGTGCGCGCGGCGCCGACGCGGCACCCTCGACCGTGGCGTGGATCTCGGTGACGCTCTGCGTCAGCAGCACCAGGCCGCCGGCTCCGAGAATCAGATCGCGCGGCGAAAACCCACGCGAAAACAACGTGAACAGCGGCCGTGTGAGCCCGGTCAGCCAGACGACCCCGAACAGCAACGCCAGGCGCGTCAGCATCGCCAGCGACAGACCCATGAGGCGCGCCGCGCGCTGGCGCGCGGCCGGCAACCGGCTCACCAGGATCGACAGCACTACGAGATTGTCGATGCCGAGAACGATCTCGAGCAGAGTCAGCGTCGCCAGCGCCAGCAGGCCGTCGGGTTGCAGCAGTGACCTCATCGGCCGCAGCTTAACCGCACCTCAGGGCATGCTGTCGACGGGGCGCTTCACCGAGGCCGGCAGCAGATGCTCGGCCTTGAGGCCGCAGTCGAGTGCCACCGCGCTCGAGATGTAGATCGAGGAGTAAGTGCCGGCGAGGATGCCGATGATCAGCGCCGCCGAGAATCCGCGCAGCACCGGTCCCCCGAGCGCGTACAGCGCCACCACCACGATCAACGTCACGACCTTGGTCATGATGGTTCTGGACAGCGTCTGATTGATCGACTGGTCGAGCACGATCACCGGCTGCAGCCGGCGGCTGCCATGAAAGCGCTCGCGGATGCGATCGAATACCACCACCGTATCATTGAGCGAGTAGCCGATGACGGCCAGCATCGCCGCCACCACCGTCAGATCGAACAGGCTGCCCGTGAGCGAGAAGGCGCCGAGCACCAGCACCGGATCGTGCATGACGGCCAGGATGGCGCCCAGCGACAGCCGCCAGGTGTGAAAACGCAGTGCGATGTAGCCGAAGATCAGCAGCAGCGTTGCACCGAGCGCCTCCCAGGCGCTCTTGAGCAGCTCGCCGCCCACCTGCGGACCGATTACTTCGACCTGGCGGATCTCGGCGCCGCCGTCGACGCCGCGCAGGATCTGCTCGATGTGCGCGCGCACCACGTCGGTTTTTTCCTTGGTCGGCGGCAGACGGATGGCGATGTCGCGCGAGGTGCCGAAGATCGTCACCTGCGGATCGACATAGCCGGCCGCCGTGAGCGCGTGACTGACGGCGTCGCGGTTGGCAGTCTGCGGAAAGCTCGCCTGCACCGTGACGCCGCCGGTGAAATCGACCCCCAGGTTGAGGCCGCGCGTGAGCAGCGACGCAATCGAGATGACGATCAGTACCGCCGACAATCCGTACCACACCTTGCGTGTGGACATGAACGGGAAGTTGGTGGCGCGATGAAAAAATTCCACGATGCAGTCCTCGAGGATCAGCCAATCGAGAGCCGTGCGACCTTGCCACGGCCGCCGTACATGAGCGTGATCAGCGCGCGGCTGCCGAGCAGCGAGGTGAACATCGAAGTGGCGATGCCGAGCGTCAGTACGATCGCGAAGCCGCGGATTGCGCCGGTACCGATCACCCACAGCGCCAGGCCGGCAATCAGCGCGGTGACGTTGGAATCGGCAATGGCGGAGAACGCCTTGTCAAAGCCCGCGCGGATCGCGGCCTGTGGCGACACGCCGTTGCGCAGTTCCTCGCGAATGCGCTCGTAGATCAGCACGTTGGCGTCGACCGCGATGCCGACCGTCAGAATGATGCCGGCGATCCCCGGCAGCGACAGCGAGGCGCGCAGCAACGACAGCAGCGCCGTCAGCAGGATGACGTTGGCGAGCAGCACCGCATCAGCCACCAGACCGAAAGCGTGATAGTAGAGCGCCATGAACACGAATACGGCCAGCATGCCGATCTCGAGCGCGCGCACGCCCTTGTCGATGTTCTCCTGGCCCAGGCTCGGGCCAATGGCGCGCTCCTCGACCACATCGACCGGCGCTGCCAGCGAGCCCGACCGCAGCAGCAGTGACAGATCCCGCGCCTCGCCGATCGACAGCCCGGTGACCTGGAACTGCGGCCCGAACACGCCGCGGATCGTGGCCACGTTGATGACGGTTTCCGTCGTGACCTCGCGCTCGACCTTCTGGCCGCCCACTTCCACCTGGTGGCGGCTCTTCTCGATGTAGACCACGGCCATCGGCTTGCCGACGTTGAGGCGCGTGGTGCGTTGCATGGATTCCGCGCCGCGCGCATCGAGCTTGATCGAGACCGCAGGACCTTCCTGGGAAGTGGTCGAAGTAGCCTGAGTCAGCTCATCGCCGGTCACGATGACGTCGCGCTTGAGCAGGATCGGCGACCCGTCCTTGCGCTTGTAGAGCTTGGTGCCGAGCGGCGCATGGCCGCTCTGCTGGGCCTGCAGTGGGCTGTCCTGTGTATCGACCAGGCGAAACTCCAGCGTCGCCACCTTGCCCAGCAGGTCCTTGACCTCGGCCGAGTTCTGCACGCCGGGCAGCTGCACGTTGATCCGGTCGAGCCCCTGGCGCTGCACGATCGGCTCGGACACGCCCAGCTCGTTGACGCGATTCATGAGCGTGGTGCGATTCTGTTCGAGTGCGTAGTCCTCCCGCGCCTTGATCTGCGCCGGGGTCAGCACCATCTCGATGATGGGACCGTCGCTGCCGGAGCTGGTACGGAAGTTGAGCGTGTTGTCGACGCGCTTGAGCACAGCCACCGCGGCGGCGGTATCCGTGCCGGGCGGCAAGGTCACACGCAGGCCGTCGGTAATCGAGGTGGCGCTCGAATTGAAGCTTGCGACGTCGGTGAACGGCAGCTTCGCCTCGGTCAGCGCGCGCCGGAAGCTCTGCTGGTAGCTGTCCAGCAACTGCGTGACCGCGCCGTTGATGTCGACCTGGTACAGCAGATAGAGCCCGCCGCGCAGGTCCAGGCCCAGTGGCATGGGCTTGAGTCCGAGCCGTCGCATCCAGGCCGGTGCGCGCGTGGCGTTCGACAGCGCCGAACGGTCTACGTCCGACAGCGTTGCATCCACCGTATCCCGCGCCTTGAGCTGCGCGGCGACATCGTCGAAGGCCAGGATCAGTCGGCCGCTATCGAGATAGTCGCGCTTGATGACGACCTGCTGCTTGCGCAGCAGCTCCTCGACGGTCTGTCGCTGCTGCTCGTCCATGGGCGCGCGGTCCTTGCGCTCCACCTGCAGCGCAGGGTCCTCACCAAAGACGTTCGGCAGCGCCAGCAACGCCGCGACCAGCATCACCAGCGCTACCAGCCAATACTTCCAACGCGGAAAATCCAGCATGCGACGAACTCGGGCCCTCGAGAGCTCAGGCGCTCTTGAGCGTGCCCTTGGGCATGAGCTGGGTGATCTGGCTCTTCTGCACTTTGATGCGCACCCCGTCCGCTACTTCCAGCGTGATGAACGGGTCGCCCACCTCGGTGATGCGGCCGAGCATGCCGCCGGCAGTGACCACTTCGTCGCCCGTCGCCAGGCGCGAGAGCATGGCCTGCTGCTCTTTCATACGCTTCTGCTGCGGCCGGATAAGCAGCAGATAGAACACTGCGACGAATACCACCAACAGGGCGATCTGCCCCAGGCCGCCGCCCCCGATGCCGCCTCCGGCGGCCTGCGCGTGTGCGTCGCTGATCAATAAGCTCATGCGTGCCTGTGCCTCGAGTTTCAGGCCACCCCGGCATCTGCCGGAGGGGCGCAAAGGGGCGGCATTATGCCACAGGCACTGCCAGACGCCGGGGGATCGCCAGGATCCGGGCGGCCAGGGCGGCGAAACGCCCGTCGGCGATGGCCGCACGGATCTGCCGCATCAGATCCAAATAAAAGTGCAGGTTGTGCAACGTCGCAAGCCTGACCCCCAGTATCTCGTTGCACTGGTCCAGGTGCCGCAGGTAGGCCCGCGAGTAGCGCAGGCACGTCGGGCAGCGGCACTCCGGGTCGATCGGACCGGGATCGCGCTGGTGCACGGCATTGCGGATGTTGAGAACCCCGGCGGCGGTGAACAGGTGCCCGTTGCGGGCATGCCGGGTGGGCATGACGCAGTCAAACATGTCGACCCCGCGCGCGACGGCGGCGACAATGTCGTGCGGATAGCCCACGCCCATCAGATAGCGCGGGCGGCCAGCCGGCAGCCTCGGGCCGACGCAGTCCAGGATGTGCAGGCGCTCCTGCTCGGTCTCGCCCACAGCCAGTCCGCCGATGGCGTAGCCCGCGAAATCGCGCTGCGACAAGGCCTCGATCGATTCGAAGCGCAACGCCTCGTACATACCGCCCTGTACGATCCCGAACAGATGACCCGGGGCGGGCGCGCGGTAGTAATGGTCGTGGCTGCGCAGGGCCCAGCGCATAGAGCGCCGCATCGAATCGCGCGCCTGCTCCATGGTGGCCGGGTAGACCGTGCACTCGTCGAATGCCATCGCAATGTCCGAGCCCAGCGCACGCTGCACGTCCATGGCGGTTTCCGGCCGCATGTGCACACGCGCGCCGTCCACCGGCGACTGAAAGCGCACGCCGTCCTCATCGATCTGGCGCAGCGAAGCCAGGCTGAACACCTGAAAGCCGCCCGAGTCGGTCAGGATGGGATGTTGCCAGCCCATGAAGCCGTGCAACCCGTCCCGGTGCAGGCCCACGACTTCCGTACCAGGGCGCAGCATCAGGTGAAAGGTATTGCCGAGGATGATCTCGGCACCGAGCGCCTCGAGCTCTTCGGGCGCCACGCCCTTTACCGTGCCATAGGTACCCACCGGCATGAACGCCGGCGTTTCGACTGTGCCATGGGGCAAATGCAGGCGCCCGCGCCGCGCCGCGCCGTCGCTTGCCAGCAGCTCGAAACCGAATGGCGCGGCAGCGCTCATTCGGCCGCCCCGCAAGCCCGCGGCCGCTGCGGCCAGACCAGCATGGCGTCGCCGTAGCTGAAGAAGCGGTAGCCGGCCTCGACCGCATGCGCGTAGGCCGCAAGTACCTGCGCGCGTCCCGCGAACGCGGCTACCAGCATCAGCAGCGTCGACTGCGGCAGGTGGAAATTGGTCAGCAGGCCGTCGATGACGCGGAACCGGAAGCCCGGCCGGATGAAGAGCGTGGTCTCTCCCGCCGTCGGCTGCAACGCCGCGCTCGACGCAGCGCCCTGGGCTGCGGACTCGAGCGCGCGCGCAACGGTGGTGCCGACCGCGATGACGCGGCCGCCGCGCGCGTGCGCCCGGCCGATGACATCGACGGTCGCAGCGCCGATTTCGAACGCCTCGCTGTGCAGGTTATGCTGGTTCAGATCCTCACTCCTGATCGGCGCAAACGTGCCGGCGCCAACGTGCAGCGTCAGCCACGCGCACTCGATGCCATGCGCGGACAGCGCCTCGAGCAGCGCGCTATCGAAATGCAGGCTGGCCGTGGGCGCGGCCACGGCTCCCGGCACACGCGCCCAGACGCTCTGGTAGCGCTGCCGGTCGGCATCCTCGACCGGGCGGCGAATGTAGGGCGGCAATGGCACCCGGCCGTAGCGTTCGAAGAATGCGTGGGCCTCGGCAGGTAACTCGATTTCCCACAGTTCGCCCTGGCGCGCCAGGATGCGCACCTCCCCGCCCGCGCTGGACAGTCGCATGCCCGGCCGCACCGATTTGCTGTCCCGCAGCTGCGCGAGCGCCCGCGCGCCGGGCAATGCCCGCTCGAGGAACACCTCGATGCGGCCGCCGGTGGGCTTGCGTGCCGCCAGCCGCGCCGGTATCACGCGCGTATCGTTGAATACCAGCAGATCACCGGGGCGCAGCAGCGACGGCAGCTCGCCGAAGCGATGATCGCGCCAGATGCCGCTGTCCCCGTGCAGCAGCAGCAGCCGGCTGGCCGAGCGTTGCGGCAGCGGCACCTGGGCAATCAACTCCGGGGGCAGAACGTAATCGAAATCGCTGCGCTTGAGGTCGCTCATCCGGATTCGAATTGGGTGGCCCCGACAGGTGGTGGCCTCGCTCGGAGTCGAACCGAGATGGGCAAGCCCGGTCGATTTTGAGTCGACTGCGTCTACCAGTTCCGCCACGAGGCCGTCGGAACACCTGCGTACGCTTCGCGGTGCAGGGCGTCCCTCGGTGCGAGTACGATACCTCAATCGTTTATGAAATTCTGTCCAGCGTGCGGTCAACCGGTGGAGATGCGCATTCCACCGGGCGACAATCTGCCGCGTGCGGTGTGCACCGCCTGCGGCGCCATTCATTACCAGAACCCGCGCATCGTGGTCGGCTGCGTGCCCGAATGGCAAGGCCGCATTCTGCTGTGCCAGCGGGCGATCGAGCCGCGTCGCGGCTACTGGACCACGCCGGCCGGATTCCTGGAGAACGGCGAAACGCTGCAGGTGGCGGCCGCGCGTGAATCGCTGGAGGAAGCCCAGGCGCAGGTCCTGGTCGGCTCGCTGCTGTCGATCACCCACGTGCTGCATGCAGCGCAGGTACACGTGAATTTCCGCGCCGGCCTGCTGCAGGGAAAATTCGGCGTCGGCGCCGAGAGCCTGCAGGTCGGGCTGTACCAGGAGGCCGAAATTCCCTGGGAGCAGATCGCCTTTCCGAGCATCGAGTTTGCGCTGCGGTGCTATTTCGAGGACCGCCGCCTGGCGCGCGAAGCACTGCATTTCAGCGACATCACCCGCCCGCTGCAACGCTGAAGGCGCGTGCCGCAAGCAGCGCCGGGGCAGCCCGGCCGGGGATCTGCCTTTCGGCGGCGGTGCGGCTTTGGCACAATAGCCGGCCCGCCGCGGGAGCGCCGCATGACCCATGGC
>JBAUYT010000252.1:0-2759 GCA_049584935.1 Steroidobacteraceae bacterium | reverse complement strand
GAGTGGCAGAAGCCGGAGTCGCAGAAAGCGATGTTGCAGGCCATGCTACAGGCGATGTTTGTGGATCGGTGCAAGATTGCGGTGCATCGCGAGGTGAAGGAGATTGCGGTGCACTCGCTGGTGGTGGCGAAAGGCGGGCCGAAGTTCAAGGAGACGGACCCGACTGTGAACCACCCTGGCGGAGCGAAGCTACCATGGGGCGGTGTTCTCGTTCCGTCCGCTGCTGGCTTGAGCTTTTACGGGGCCTCGATGGCCTCGTTTGCGTCGTTCCTCTCGAATGCGGGACGCCCTGTCCAAGACAAGACAGGCCTGACCGGCATGTAGGGACATCACGATGAAACCGCCCCCTCCGTCAGGGCCAGCGCCGGGCGAGCAGGACGGGCCAACTGCTTCCGATCCCGGATTCGGGGTCGATTCGGCGTTGAGCGATCTTGGGTTGAAGCTGGAGCCGGCGAAAGGGCAAGTCGAGACGCTGGTGATCGACC
This sequence comes from Steroidobacteraceae bacterium, assembly GCA_049584935.1. Taxonomy (GTDB): domain Bacteria; phylum Pseudomonadota; class Gammaproteobacteria; order Steroidobacterales; family Steroidobacteraceae; genus FEN-1191. The sequence continues at coordinate 2,274 of JBAUYT010000252.1, read as the reverse complement.
ACATTGAAAGGCCTTCTGAAAACTGATATGGAGTGACCTGTCAACTTCTGCACCTCGATGGGGTTGCTTTGGTGGTTTTTCAAGGACAGGGCGAGCAGCAGCCGGGGCAGGTTTTGGCGACGATTGATCAGTCTGATATTCGCGGGTCGAAACCGCATAATCTTGATCCGTCGGGAGCTGCCTCTGACTAGCGTCGCGAGTCCGGCTGAGCCTGTCGCATAATTTTCTCGAGGGTTCTCCTTCGTACTGGCCTCGTCTGCTGCTGGCTCTGTCCTCGAATTGGGCGATGCTGTTCATGATTTGTGTTTTTGCTTTTTCCTTCTCTGGAAAGCTTTTGCTTTTGTCTTTGTCAGGCTGCGATTTGCTCAGTGACCGATCTCTCTGCCTTGACCCCGATGGCCCAGACGAAGCCCAGTAGTTCGCGGGCCACGGCGGTGGCGATCTTGCAGGGGTCCTTGCCCGCTGCCGCCAGCTTCATATAGCGCCTGTGCAACCGGACCTGGGCCTTCCAGGCGATCTCCTTGATGGGTTCCGGGACCGTTTCCAGCCGCTTGCGCAAGCGATGCCCAATCGCGGGCCGGTGCCGGTAACTCCACGCCGCTTCGACGACGATGCGTCGCAGATGAGCGTTGCCTGTTTTAGTGATGCCGCCGCGCCGGGTTCGTTGCCCGCTGGAGTTCTCACTGGGAACCGTGCCGCAATATGCCATCAACTGTCGAGCGCCTTCAAACCGGGTCATGCATCCCAACTCCGCCGCGATCGTTACCGCCGAGATCTCCGCGATGCCGCGCAGGGCCTGCAGATCCTTTACTACTTCCCGCACCTCAGGCGAAGCCAGCTTGACTGCCTCGCCGATCGCCTGCTCCAGACGCTTGACTCGCTCGCCCATATGGTCCACTTCGTACAGATAATCCACCAGCGTGGCCTGTTGTGCCGGCTGCTCGAACCGAAGCTGGCGCACCCAGGCCAGGTAGAGCGTAGTCCAAGCTTTCATCCCCGGCGCCGGCCGCCGGCCCATCCGCAGCAGGAACTTGCTGAGCCGATGACGGGCGCGCAACTGATCCTGCTTGGCTGCCTCACGCGCACGCACCAGATCGCGAAGTGCCTCCGAAGCTTCGTCTGGCACCCACACCGCGGTCAGATCTCCGGACCGGTAACTGCGAGCCAATCGCTCCGCATCCCGCCGGTCTGTCTTCACCCGGTCGCCCGCCTTCATGGGCATCAGAGTCGGCGCGATCACTTCGCACTTGACTCCCAGCTCCGCCAACTGCCAGTAGACAACGTAGCCCGTTGGACCAGCTTCATAACATGCCCGCAACTGCTCGACCGGACCCAGCTTCCGCATCAGCTTACGGATCGATTCCACACGGTTGGCAATCGTTCCCAGGCTCCGCACTTCGCCATCTGGCTCTGCAACCGCCGCGCTGATCGTCTCGGCGTGGACATCCAAACCCAAAAATCGTAACTTCTCCTTCATGACCGGTTCCTTTCCGCTTGTGGCTCTGAGCTGTGCTGCCTAAACTCTCACAGCCTAACCCACGGCCAGCGCATCGGGACCGGTCACTCCATATTGACTAGCGACCGCGTCTTGATAGCGACCGACGAACATGAGAACCCTTCCAAGAAACATGTAGGGGCGGTAGTAGTGCGGATCCAATTCGATTGCCTGGTTCAGTTGCCGGATCGCAAGATCGTAGTGCCCGGCGTGTGTCTGGGCCACCCCAAGGTACATATTTACGCTCGCTGAAAGCGGCTCCGATTCTCGCGCTCGCCGCATGGAAGCAATAGCCTCGTGGTGTCGGCCCATTGCGCTCAGATACAGCGATTGCCACAGAAGAGCGGTAACCTGACCCGGGTCCAGCCGTAACGCTAACTGGAATTCTCGCTCGGCCCCAACCCAATCAAACTCGTACCAGCTCTTGATCAAACCAGATGTGCAATGTGCTTCCGCCAACATGTCGTCGAGCTCCATCGCGCGGTTGAGGTAAGTTCTCGCTTCGGTCAGCGCGTCGAGTGGCTTCGCCATACCGACTCTGACCGACCCCATCTGCGCGTAGCAATCGGCAAGCCCTGCGTAGGCCGGCGCGAATTCAGGATCGATTGCCAGCGCTTCGTTGAAGTGCGCCACACTGCTGCGGATCGCGTCGGCCGTCATCTTATGCCAGAAGAAGCGACCCTTCAGGTAAGCATCATAAGCGGCCGAGGAGCGCGCGTATTTTCTCGATCCCGCAACCACACCCGGAAGCAGTTCCAACAGCAGAGATTGGCTTACCC
>JBAUYT010000251.1:0-3611 GCA_049584935.1 Steroidobacteraceae bacterium | reverse complement strand
GGCTGGGACTGCCCGACGCGACGGAATTACTGTTCGAGGCCATGACTGAAGACCCGGATCGTGAAACGCTGGGCCGCCTGCTGAGCGCGTGGCAATTGGCATTCGGCAAGACCGCGACGATGGTGCGCGATGCCGTGAAGCGGGCAGCCGACTTCCAGATCGAGCATCCAGAGCTGCGGGAAGTGCTGCACGACATTGCCGATGAACGCGGTGAAATAAACCGCCGCAAGCTCGGCCGGTGGATCAAGCGGCACGCGGGCCGCATCGTCGATGGCAGCCGGTTTGTCCGAGCCAGCGGCCACCGCTCGGCGGAAGCCTGGCAAGTGGAATCGGTTTCGCCGGTTTCATCGGTTTCCATCGCAACAAAAGTCGAAAGTGTCAGAGGAACCACGAGCGCTGCCGAAGCATATGCTGGGGCCAGTCGTGGTGCATAACTAAACTTGGCCAAATCAGACATTAGGAAGCAACGCCCGAGCAACGACTGGAACGGGGCCATAGGGCAGCACTGCGGGAGTCGATCACGTCAGCTGAATCAGCGCGCGTCAGATCAGCCTAAGGGGCGTTTTCCAGAAGAGGTTTATGAACGATGAGAGCCCCAAAAGGATCGGCATGATTTCCGCCACCGAGGGCACCGAGGGGCTGCCGAAGCCGCGTATCCCGGCTGACGTCGAGTTCAAACTCGTGCTCATGAGCTTCATTGACGAGGGGGTTCGACAGCGCTACGACACGATCCGGGTGGCGGCGCGCGTCGCTGGGGTCGGCCGGGAGTTGCTGTCCAGGATCCGCTCTGGAGATCATAAGCGCTGCTCGATTGCCACCCTGTTCAGCATTGCCGATCGCCTGGGCATCGACATAAGGATCCGTGTTGAACGTCCCTAAGGGCAGTCTTATGGCAGTAAGTGCCACTCTGCGATGCACGGCTGTCATGGCATAACGTATGGTAAGCGTATGGAATCGACTGCCGGCGAGCGAGCGCTCGGCCGGGTAGCTCCGCTCGTTGGCCGGCTCTACCCATGACGATCTTGTGACTATCCTCGCGAATGCCCTGGCAGCACATCCCCATCGCCCTGTTCGGAAACCCCGAGGTCCCTCGAAATGGCGGAACAGCCGTATATCCCCGAACCCGGCCGTGGGGAGGTACGCATCGGTGGGCATCGTCAGCGACTCGCTATGCCCGCGTGTCGGGCAGGTGAGCACAGATTTATGAATGACGGCGCTCATGAGTCCCCAAGGGTATAGATAGACGAAGCGGCCGAATCGGGACGATCTGCTGCCGACAACTTGCAGTGCCTCTATCTCGGTCCACCGGTCCTCGCATTTGATGAGGACATCCGCCGGGACAATGGAAATCGGGACGTTTGCGGACATGACGGTTTCCCCGATCCGCCAATGGGACAGGCAGAGATCCGACCCCACCGGGCGCCTAAGCCGGTGTTGGGGGACCGTGATTCGGGGATGCGCTCCTGGATCGCGTAGGTTATCCCTCATCGCGCGCCGACCCAAGATAGATGTCGCACCCGCCGAGAGGAGGTCTGTGGCCACAAGCCGCTATTGGTAGCCGATCGGTAATTCGATATTTCGGCACGGCCTGAAAATGGCCGCCGCGCTTGGCGTCGAACCGGCAAGTTACAGACAGCGCTACCTGCCGACAGCGATCTGATCAGAGTTAGCATGGAAAGTAAGGCGTAAGTCACAATTGGGTTCGGCAGCATCGGCCGAACGATGGTCTATCCATAAAGACCGGCGATCGAACAGAGCTGACAGTAGGGAGTGCAGGGCGAAGCGTGAAGAAGAAGCGACGGGTGATTGTGGCGTGCCTATTGAGCGCCATACAGGCGGGTCTCGGTCTGCTGTACGTGGGGAAACCGCGGATGGCACTAGTAATATCAACGGTACCGCTGCTGTTGTTCCTGCTGGCCCGCGTGACGGGGATAATATTTCAACCCTGGGGTATGGGCGCGCTTCTTTTAGTAGTGCTCGTGTTCTGGTTCGGCATCATTGTGTGGTCGGGAGTTGCGGCACATAGGTCAGGCGAGGTGACTTTGTCGCGACTTCAGAGATGGTATGTTTACCTTGCCTTTTGGGTCACGGTATTGGTGGCTGCCCAGGTAGTAGTGGCGCACCGAGCGCAGTGGCTCGGATTCGAGACATATCGACTGCCCAGTGCTTCCATGGCAGACACCCTGATTCAAGGGGACTTCATCGTCGACGATAGTTGGGCCTACAGGCTCAAAAGTCCGCTGCGTGGCGAGATCATTGTCTGCGCGTATCCGAGCAATACCAAGGTCAAATACGTAAGGCGCGTCATAGGTTTGCCCGGGGAAACCGTCGAATTCAAGGATGGGCAGGTTTTCATCAATGGGCTGCACCTGAGCGAGCCCTACGTGATGCCGGAGCACAATCTTCGGACTATTAACACAAGCCTCAAAATCCAAGTTCCGTTGGTGAGTTTTTTCGTCCTCGGAGACAATAGGGATAACAGCTACGATAGCCGTTACCAGGGACCGGTTTACGGAAAAGACGTTGCAGGACGTGTGAAATCCATCTGGTTCTCGTATGGCTCCGAGGCCGGGGTGCGCGTCGATCGCATTGGAACGCTAGTCCGCTAGATGGCCAGGTAATGAGCGAATGCTTCGGCGGCAGGCCGGGGTCTTCGTGGAGTGGGCGGTGACGCCTAACCACCATCCTGTCGCGACCGTCTCGAAGGGGGTCAACGGCGCCCGTCTGGGCGAACAGGCGGGACACAGTCTGGGGCGCTGATCTCGCCAGGCAAATTCACGTCTTTGGGCGGAAGCGTACGTATACGAGTTTGGCGCCCTGAGCGACGAGCTCTTTCAATCGCGCTCGGCGGAGACTTGCGACGGTTGCGTTCTCGGTGGAAGGTCGCGCCTGGTGAGTGCTTGTCATCGGGGAAACCTTCTTCACCTTGGCGAAGTGATGCACTGTACCCATAGCGGAATCCTTTACTGCCGGGTACTGCTTGGCAAGAATCCGGTGCTGCCTCGCGGATATGACACGCCCCCCGTCCGCTGATGGGTCAAGCAGAGCACGGACCCCGACCGGGCGCGCTCGTAGCTTCGCGTTGATCAGCCCTCATCGCACGCCGATCCAAGATAGCGGACATGCCCGGTCGCTCGGGAAATCACCATTATGGTGCTCGAGCGCAACCCGAGGAAGTTTGGATCATGCAGATAGACGATCCAGGCACCTTCCAATTCCTCCTCGCTGACGTTGTAAAGGCACGGGCGCGTTTGCCTGATCTCGCTAAGCTCTAACACAGAGCGGATTTGATGCCAGCGATACTCTTCGCTCCACCTGAGATTATGCGCGGCAATGCCGGCGGCCTGCTCGCGAGTGATTTCCCTTCGGCTCATGCCATCGTCGGCGGCTACGGTTGATGACTTCTTCCGCGGCGCCACGCTTACGATCTTGGCGCCTGCCCGAAGCAGTTTCTTGAGCTTCGCCAGCCGGAGCGATACGGGCTTCGAGGAAACCTGGGGTTCCCGCTCCAGATCGGCCTTCTCGAAGCGCTTACGCAGTTCCTCAATTTCGGTATCCACGAGGACCTCCTATCCGGCCTGGTTTCGCTGTCAACGAAGCAGCGGATTGGG
>JBAUYT010000250.1:0-5797 GCA_049584935.1 Steroidobacteraceae bacterium | reverse complement strand
GCGATCGGCCGCCGCAGTCTCGAGCGCAGCCAGCTCGGCGGCCAGCGAGTCGCGCCGCACACCGAGCTCCTCCGCGCCGCAACGGTGCTTGCGCGCCAGTTCCTCGACCGCGGCCAGCCGGCGCTCGATGGCGTCAACGCGCTGCGGATCGAGGTCCAGCGCATCCAGGTATTGCAGCAGGCTGCGGCCGGTGTCCTTGACGCGCAACTCGGCCTCCTCGACGGGCGCAATCAGGGCATTGAGCTCCATATCCAGCCCGGCGGCGCTGCGCAGCGCCGACAGCGAGCGCGCCAGCAGTGTTTGCGCAGTGGGTCCCTCGGATTCATACAGACCTTCGAGCGCGCTGCGCACCGCTTCGAGCAACCGGCCGCGGTTGGCGAGGCGGGCGTGCTCGGCGCGGAGCTCGGCCAATTCGCCGGCACGCAGTCCCAGCGCGTCGATTTCCTGTAGCTGGTGGCGCAGCCAGTCGAGCCGCGTCCCGCGCTCGTCCGCGGCGCTTTCGATCTCGAGGCTGCGATTGAGCAGCGTCAGCCAGACGCTGTGGGCGGATCGGACCTGGCTGGCCAGGGCTTCGAGGTGACCATAGCCGTCGACCAGCTGACGCTGCGTCGCCGGCCGCACCAGCGACTGAAATTCGTGCTGGCCATGGATGTCGAACAACAACTCCGCGGCGCGGCTCAGCACCTGCAGCGGCACCGATTGGCCGCCGAGCCAGGCGCGGCTGCGGCCGTCGCTGCCGACGACGCGGCGCAACTGCAGTTCGCCGTCACTGCTGATCGAGTGCTCGTCGAGCAGGTGGCGCAGCTCGCCGCCGGTGCCGGAGACGTCGATGGTGGCGGCGATGTCGGCCCGCTCGGCGCCGCTGCGGACCACGTCGGCACCGGCGCGGCCGCCCGCCAGCAGTTCGAGTGCATCGACGATGATGGATTTGCCGGCGCCGGTCTCCCCCGTCAGTACCGTCAGGCCGCCCAGGAATTCGATCTCGACGCTGTCGATGATCGCGAAATCCCGTATCTGCAGATAGCGCAGCATCTCAGCGCTCGTGGCCCCAGCCACCGAGTCCCCAATGCAGCTTGGAGCGCAGCAAGCGGTAGTAGTCGAACCCCGGCGGGTGTAGCAGCGTGATGCTGCGGTCGGAAGGCGCGATCGACAGCTTCCCGCCCGGCTTGAGCTCGCCGAGCATGCCCGCATCGCAGGTCACCTGGGCGCTGACGTCGTGCGGGCCGGTGAGCTGGATGTCGATGCGCGAGCTGCCGGGCACCAGGATCGGCCTATCCGACAACGTGTGCGGGCTGATTGGCGCCACCACCAGTACATCGAGCCGGGGATCGACGATCGGGCCGCCGCAGGAGAGCGCATAGGCGGTCGAGCCGGTGGCCGTGGCGACCACCATGCCGTCGCCGCCGTGCGAATTGACGTAGCGGTCGTCGATGCGGGTCTGGAACATGAGCATGCGTCCGGTCGCGAGACGATTGAACACCACGTCGTTGAGGGCGAAGCGCGTACGTTCGGCGCCCTCGGGCGAGGCAAGGCGGGCCCGCAGCAGCGGCCGCCGGTCCGCTTCACAGTGCCCCGCCAGCAGCGCATCGAGCGAGCTGGCCATGTCCTGCGGCAGTACATCCGTCAGGAAGCCGAGTCGCCCGCGGTTAATGCCGAGCAGCGGGATGTCGTGTTCCGCGACCAGCCCGGCGGCATAGAGCAGCGTGCCGTCGCCGCCGATGGCGATCACCAGGTCGGCGCGTGCGATGCACTCCGGCAGTGGCAGTACCTGGACTCCGTCCGGCGCACTGCCCGCGGCCTCGTCGCGCGGTGCCAGCACCTCGAGCCGCCGCCCCAACAGCTCCGGCAACAGCGCCTGGACGCTCTCGGCGACGCGTGGATCCTGGAACTTGCCGACGAGGATGCAGGTGCGGATAGGCATCGACGCACTTTGTAGCACGGGTGTGAACGGGCGGCCACGCGCAAACTTGCCATATTGTGGCAGCGAATCGGGGCTCGCGGCGCTTGACGGGGCCCGGCAGCGCTGGTTAGCTCGGATTCAGTCATGGCCGCAGACAATAAAGATGAGGGGCTCAACGAACGCGCCCAAAGACTGCTGCGGGCGCTGGTGCAGAGTTATATCCGGGACGGCGCGCCGGTCGGCTCGCGCACGCTGTCGCGCGATTCCGGGCTGGCGCTCAGTTCGGCCACCGTGCGCAACGTCATGGCCGATCTGGAAAGCCTCGGCTTCATCACCTCGCCGCATACCTCGGCCGGGCGCGTACCCACCGACAAGGCCTACCGCTTCTTCGTCGACTCACTGCTGCGATCCAGGCTCCCAGCTGACGATTTGAGTCTCGAGGAGATCCGGCGCCAGCTGGGACTGCCGGCCGACAGTTCCAAGTCCCTGGTCGCCACGGCCTCGCAGCTGCTGTCCAACATCACGCAGCTCGCCGGGGTGGTGACGCTGCCGCTGGCGCATGCGGCCTCGATGACCCAGATCGAGTTCCTGCCGCTATCGGAGAACCGCGTGCTGGTGGTGCTGGTGCTCAATGACAGCGAAGTGCAGAACCGCATCATCCAGCTCGAGCGCCACTACTCGGCCGAAGAGCTGCGTCGGGCCGCCACATTTCTCAATGAGCATTGCGCCGGCCGGCCGTTGCCGCAGATCCATGCCGAACTGGTGCAACAGCTCAAGGACACGCACGAGCACCTCAACCAGGTCATGCTCGACGCGATCGCGATGGCGCAGCGCCTGTTCGAGCAGACCAGCCCCAACCACAACATCGACTATGTGATCGCGGGGGAGACCAATCTGATGCAGCTCGGCGAGCTTGCCAGCGTCGACAAGCTCAAGCGGCTGTTCGAGGCATTCAACGAAAAGCGCGATATCCTGCACCTGCTCGACCAGAGCCTCACGGCCGAGGGCATACAGATCTTCATAGGTCAGGAATCTGGCTACCGGATCCTGGACGACTACAGTGTGGTGACGGCACCCTACAGCAGCGAACAGGGCGTGGTCGGCGTGGTCGGCGTCATCGGCCCGACGCGCATGGCCTATGAGCGTGTCATCCCGCTGGTGGACCTGACGGCTAAGGTACTGAGTTCGGCCTTGAATTTGCGGCGCTGAGCGCCATGTAGCGGACAGTGGCGGCACGCGTCGCCCGAGAGTTTTATTTTATATTAGTTTCTTAACATTCTGATTAACCAAGGGTTTCATGATGGCTGAGGCGATGAAGGGCGACGCCCCGGGCGGGGCGATGGCGGGCGAGGCGGCAGCAATGAAGGACCCGCTCGCGGAGTCTGGTGAACTGCGTGCCGCGCTGGCGCAGGCGGAGGAGAACCTCAAGCAACAGCGGGATCAGTTTCTGCGCGCCGCGGCGGAACTCGACAACGTGCGCAAGCGCGCGCAGCGCGACATCGAGAGCGCGCATCGCTACGCGCTCGAGCGCTTTGCGACCGAGCTGCTGCCGGTGCGCGACAGCCTGGAACTGGGCGTCCGCAATGGCCGCACCGGCGACGCCGCCAGCCTGATGGCTGGTCAGGAAGCCACGCTGAAGCTGCTCGATAAGGCCTTCGAGCGCTATGCCATCAAGCCTATCGAGGCCACCGGTCAGCGCTTTGATCCCTCGCGGCACGAGGCGATGATGATGCAGCCCTCGTCTGACGCGACCCCCAATACCGTGCTGCAGGTGGTGCAGCCCGGCTACGAGCTCAACGGCCGAGTGCTGCGCCCGGCCCGGGTGGTGGTGGCGGCGGGGACCTCTTCGGGTAATGGGCAGGGCGCAAGTGCGGCAAGCTCTTGAAAACAAAGTCCTGGTCCCAATTTAGACAGTCATGGCGCAAAAGCTATCTGGAGTTGACTTATGGGTAAGGTAATCGGCATCGACCTGGGCACAACGAATTCGTGCGTCGCCATCATGGAAGGCGGCAAGCCGCGCGTGATCGAGAACAGCGAGGGTGATCGCACCACGCCGTCGATCGTGGCGTTCAGCAAGGATGACGAAGTCCTGGTCGGGCAGTCCGCCAAGCGCCAGGCGGTCACCAATCCGCAGAACACGCTGTTTGCGGTCAAGCGTCTGATCGGCCGCAAGTTCGAAGACGAAGTCGTGCAGCGGGACATCAAGATGGTCCCCTACAAGATCGTCAAGGCCGACAACGGCGACGCCTGGGTCGACGTGCACGGCAAGAAGATGGCACCGCCGGAGATTTCGGCGCGCGTGCTCATGAAGATGAAAAAGACCGCCGAAGATTACCTTGGCGATACCGTCACCGAGGCGGTCATCACCGTGCCGGCCTATTTCAACGATTCGCAGCGCCAGGCGACCAAGGACGCCGGCCGCATCGCCGGCCTCACCGTCAAGCGCATCATCAACGAGCCGACCGCGGCGGCGCTGGCCTACGGCCTCGACAAGCAGGGCGCCGACCGCAAGATCGCGGTCTATGACCTGGGTGGCGGCACCTTCGACATTTCCATCATCGAGATTGCCGAAGTGGACAGCGAGCGCCAGTTCGAGGTGCTCTCGACCAACGGCGATACCTTCCTCGGCGGCGAGGACTTCGATCAGCGCGTGATCAATTTCGTCGCGGATGAGTTCCAGAAGGAGTCGGGTGTCGATGTGCGACGCGACCCGCTGGCCTTGCAGCGCCTCAAGGAAGCGGCCGAGAAGGCCAAGATCGAGCTGTCCTCGAGCCAGCAGACCGACGTCAATCTGCCCTACATCACGGCGGATGCCAGCGGGCCGAAGCACCTCAACGTCAAGCTGACACGGGCCAAACTCGAGTCTTTGGTCGACGACCTGCTGCAGAAGACCATCGGCCCCTGCCGCATGGCGCTCAAGGATGCGGGCCTCGAAGCCAAGGACATCGCCGAGGTCATCCTGGTCGGCGGCCAGACGCGCATGCCACTGGCGCAGAAATACGTGCGCGATTTCTTCGGCAAGGAGCCGCGCAAGGATGTCAATCCGGACGAGGCCGTCGCCGTGGGCGCGGCCGTGCAGGCCGGCGTGCTGTCGGGCGAAGTCAAGGACGTGCTGCTGCTGGACGTGACCCCGCTGTCGCTGGGTATCGAGACTCTCGGCGGCGTCATGACCAAGCTGATCGAGAAGAACACGACCATCCCGACCAAGGCGTCGAACACTTTTTCGACCGCCGACGACAACCAGACGGCCGTGACCATTCATGTCCTGCAGGGCGAGCGTGAGCGCGCACAGGACAACAAGTCACTGGGCAAATTCGACCTGACGGACATTCCGCCGGCACCGCGCGGCATGCCGCAGGTGGAGGTGGCGTTCGACATCGACGCCAACGGCATCCTCAATGTCTCGGCCAGGGACAAGGCCACCGGCAAGGAGCAGCGCATCGTGATCCGCGCCTCGAGCGGCCTCAACGAGGATGAGATCAAGCGCATGGTCAAGGACGCCGAGTCGCATGCCGAGGAGGATCGAAAATTCCGCGAACTGGTCGAGACCCGCAACCGCGCCGACGGCCTGGTGCACCAAGTCGAGAAGGCGCTCAAAGACCTGGGCGACAAGGTGACCCCGGACGAGCGCGCCAAGGCCGAATCTGCGCTGGGCGATCTGCGCTCGGTCCTCAAGTCCGATGACAAGGATGCCATCGAGAAGAAGACCGAGGCGCTGGCGCAGGCTTCCGCCGCGGTGGCGCAGCGTGCCTATGCAGCCAATCCGCCGCCGGGAGGGGCCCCGGGCGCTGAGGCCGCGGGTGCCGGCGCGGGCCCATCCGCGGGTGCCGACGCCGGTGCCTCCGCTGGGGCCGGTGCCAAAGCGGATGACAATGTGGTCGATGCCGAGTTCGAGGA
>JBAUYT010000249.1:0-69689 GCA_049584935.1 Steroidobacteraceae bacterium | reverse complement strand
GAATTGCGCCACTCGCTCATCCGATTCCGCCTCGAGTGTTGCCGGCCCCTGCAGCCAGCCGGAGATCGTCACGTTGCAGGCGACCTTGCCGTAGCGCCGGGACAACTCGCTGAACGCGCCAATGCGCGCAATGTGCAGATCGAATGCCACGGGCTGTGGCACCACTAGCGCGCCGTAGACATCGTCCGACAGGAGTGCCTCGCCGCATGCCCACAGCGACGCCGGATTATTCACCACCTGCGCGGTGACATCACAAGGATTGCGTGCCGAGCCGAAATCCGGGATATGCGCTTCGAGTACCGCGCGTACCCGCTCACTCGGCTGCGGCAGCGGTACACCGTGTTGCTCGGCCTTGTCGGCCGCCATGATGCCGGCTCCGCCCGAAGTCGCCGCTACTGCAACGCCGCGCGCGCGTGGCGCAGGCGCCTTGGCGAAGAACGCCGCCGCCTCGATGACGCCCTCGAAGTTCTCCACCACGACCGCACCCACGCGCTCGAAGGCGGCGCGATAGGCCGCGTCGGAACCGGCCAGTGTTCCAGTGTGGGAGACCGCTGCCTGCGCACCCAGCTCACCGGTGGCAATCTTGAAAATGATCAGTGGCTTGTCGGCCTGCCAGGCGAGCTCCGCCGCCTGCAGCAGGCGTTCGGGGCGCGCCATGCCCTCGAACACGCAGGCGATGGCGCGACAATGCGCCTCCTCGGCCAGATAGGCGACGAGATCGGCCACATCGACGTCACACTGATTGCCCGCCGAAAAGACGTGGCTCACCGCCACACCGGTTTCCATCGCTTGCGCCAGCGATTGCGACAACGCCCCCGACTGGCTGGCGATACCGATCGACCACGGTGGCACGCGCTCGCGAGGCTGCGGATACTCCGAGAAGGTGATGCGGGCCCGGCGCAGGTAGTTGGCGATGCCGAGGCAATTGGGGCCGATGATACGCAGGCCGTGCTCACTGGCGATCGCAGTCAGGCGTTCCTGCTCCGCACGCCGCTCGGGTTTGCCGGTTTCGGCATATCCAGAGGCAAACAGGATGACACCGCCCGCACCCGCTTCGCCCGCCTCGCGCACGACTGGCTCGGCTGCCTCCCGCGGCACCGTGACAGCGACGCAATCCGGCGCTTCCGGCAGGGCAGCCAGCGTTGGATAGCAGGGCTGCCCGGCCAGTTCCTGATACTTGGCGTTGATCAAATAGAGCCGGCCATCATAGGCACCGAGATTGTTGAGCATGCGCTCGCCGAAGGAGCCCGCGCGCGGCGATGCGCCGACAATGGCGATGCTGCGGGGATTGAGCACCCGATCCAGATCGGCGTGCCGATACACGCGACGCGCCTGATCGGCGAGCACTGCGTTCATTCGCCGCGGAATTGCGGCTTGCGTTTCTCGCGAAACGCGCTGACCGCTTCCTGGTGATCGGCAGTCTGGTTGGAGAGCGCTTCGTAGGCGAAGGATGCATCGAGCATCGCATGCGCGAGCTGCTTCAGACCGATGTTGACGGACAGCTTGGTCCACTGGATCGCGCGCGCGGCGCCGGAGGCCAGCCGCTGCGCAAATTCATCGACCACGCGATCGAGTTCGGCCGCCTCCACGGCATGGTTTACCAAGCCGATGCGCGCCGCCTCCTCGCCCGTGATCGACTTGCCGGTAAACAGGTACTCCTTGGCGCGCGCGTAGCCGATCAGCTGCGGCCATATGACCGCTCCCCCATCTCCGGCGACGAAGCCGACCTTCACGTGCGGATCGGCTATGACGGCTTCCTTGGCGGCAAAGGTGATGTCACAGAACAATGCCAGCGTCGCCCCGAGCCCTATGGCCGGACCGTTGATCTTGGCGATGATGGGCTGCGGGCAGTCCAGCAGCGAAAACAGCAGCCGCTTACCGCGCGCGATGCCATCGAGAAAGCGCCGAGGTTCATCGATGTGCTGCTGCATGGCCTCGATATTGCCGCCGGCGCTGAAGGCGCGGCCTGCGCCCGTGAGCACCACCACACGGGTCGCGGAATCGGTCGCGATGTCATCGAACAGCCAGCCGAGCTCGGCGTCCAGCTGTTCATCGACGGCATTAAGCGTCTCGGGACGATTGAGGGTGACGTGCAGTACCGACTGGTCGCGCCGAAAGGCGATTGCCTGATAACGATTGAAGTCCATTGCAGCTCCTGTGTGCGGCCGGATCCCGGCTGCGCTCTAGCCGCGGGCGGCGGCCAGCCGCTCCAGATGAAAATCGGCATCGCCGAAAGCCTTCTCGAGCACGATCAGGCGCTTGAAATAATGGCCGACGCGGTACTCTTCGGTGACGCCGACGGCGCCGTGCAGCTGGATCCCCTGTCCGCCGACGATGCGTCCGGCCGCGGCCGCGACCACCTTGGCGGCCGAGACTGCGCTCCGGCGCACCGGGGGGGCGGCCTCGATCGAGGCCAGACCCCGATACAGGATCGATCGGGTCTCCTGCACCTCGATGAACATCTCTGCCATTCGATGCTGCAGAGCCTGAAATTTCGACAGCGGCTGTCCGAACTGCGAGCGGTTGCGAATCTGCTCGGCGGTGAGCTGCATGACCGTGTCCATGGCACCGAGCGCCTCGGCCACCTGCCCGAGCACGATCCGATCCAGCGCATCCTCGAGCACCTCGCGGCCACGATCGGCCTTTGCCAGCAAGGCATCGGCAGGTACGTGCACGTCGGTCAGCTGCACGTCCGCCGCCAGCGTGCCGTCGATCAGGCTATAGGCGCTCACGCTTACTCCGGGCGCGTTGCGATCGAGCAGCCAGATCGACGGTGAAGCGGCTGCATCGATATTCGCCGTGACGATGAGCTTGTGCGCGTTGGGTGCATCGTAGCTGAGTATTTTGCGGCCATTGAGCCGGTAGCCCGCTCCGTGCGCTCGTGCCGTGGCATCGACCGACCCGTCGCGAGAGCGAAATCCGCCCTCATCGTGCGCCAGAGCCATGCGTAGCGAGCCCGCGGCAATTTGCGGCAGGAATCGGGCGCGCAATGCCGCATTGTCGCTGCGATCGAGGATCCGCGCCGCGAGAATCGCGGTCGTGGCGAACGGCTCCAGCACCAGTCGGCGGCCCATGGCCTCCATGACCAGCGCCATCTCGATGAATGTACAGCCCAGACCGCCCACGTCCTCGGGCAGAGCGAGCGCCAACCAGCCGAGTTCAGCATACTGCGCCCATTGTCGCTCGTCGCAGCGCGAGGCGCTGTCGAGGATCGGGCGCCGCTGTTCGAAATCATAGTGCTCGGCCAGATAGCGCTCGGCACCATCGCGCAGCATCTGCTGCTCTTCAGACAGGCTGAAATCCATCGGCCCGGCCCTAGAACCCGAACACGGTCTTGGCGATGATGTTCTTCTGCACTTCCCGAGCCCCGCCGTAGATGGTCGACGCACGCGTCTGTAAAAACATGCTGGTGGCGCCGACCGCCAGCGGCGGCCATCCTCCCGGCCCGATGGCCTCAGTGATCGTCGGATCACCGCGATAGAAGAATCGGGACGCGCGCGCGCCAAGAGCCTCGATCTGCAGATCAGTGACACGCTGCTGCATTTCCGAGCCGCGCACCTTCAGCGCCGAAACCACGCCGTTCAGATCGTAGGCGAACTTTTCCTGCGCCAGCACGCGCAATACGGTCCATTCGAGCGCATACAGGTCCGCCTCTATCCGGGCCACCTTGCGAGCAAACCCCGGGGAATCGAGCAGACTGAGGCCGTCGATGCGGGTCTCGCGCGCCAGTGCCTTGGCCTTGTCGAGCGCATGCTTATTGAAATAGAGGAAGGCGCTGGCCGTGCGCTCCTTCTCCAGCAGGTACTTTGCATAGGTCCAGCCCTGCCCGGCCTCTCCCACCAGATGGTCGCGGGGTACGCGGACATTATCCAGAAAGATCTCGTTCAGATCCTCGCGACCGTCGATCGAGCGGATCGGCCGCACCGTGATGCCCGGTGTATCGAGCTTGGCAATGATGAAGGACAGACCGCGTTGCGGCTTGACCGCCGCATCTGTGCGCACGAGGAAGAATCCCCAGTCACAGCCGGCCGCGTCACTGGTCCATATTTTCTGACCGTTGATGATCCAGGTGTCGCCCTCCAGCACAGCCGCAGTGCGAAGACTCGCCAGATCGGAGCCGGCCCCCGGTTCCGAGAATCCCTGCGCCCAAACCTCCTCAGCGCGCAGCATCGGCGGCAGGAATCGCGCCTTCATCGGCGCGGAAGCGTAGGCGATGAACACCCAGGCCATCATGTGCAGGCCCTGCCACAGATAGTCGGGGGCATCCGCCCGATAGAGCTCATCGAGATAGATGTGCTTGCGCACGGCGCTCCAGCCGCAGCCGCCGTATTCGACCGGCCAGTGGGGCGCACCCCAGCCACGATCCGCCAGGACGCGCTGCCAGGCGCGCGCAACGGGCATGCTGGGATTGACCCAGCGGCGTACGTCTTGGGCGAACTCCGGCGGCAGGTGCGTGCGCAGAAATTCGCGGACCTCGCGACGGAACGCCTGGTCTTCGGGTGCAAATTCGAAATCCATTCGCCTCGCAGCCGCCCCGGACTTTATTCTGTTATGTGAACAACGTTCACATTATACTATGAGCCGCAGACGGGCAAATGCCCCGAGGCGGTCTGGATCGAGGTCACGCCGCCACGCGCAAAATGATCTTACCGCAGGCGTGCCGTCCCTCGCTCCGCAGGTGCGCCGCCGCTGCCTCCTGCAGTGGGTACTGCCGGTCGATCACGACCCGCAGGCGGCCGGCAGCCAGCAACTCGCTGATGCGCGCCAACCGGGCACCATCGGGCGCTACTGCCACCATGCCGCAGCCAACACCCTGGTCTGCGGCGAGCGCCGCGTCGGGCGGGGGCATGGCTACGGCAACCAGCCTGCCCCCGCGGCGCAACGCCGACCAGGATTGCGCACGCGTCTCGCCGCCGACAGTGTCGATAACCAGATCCATGTCGCGCGCACGCGTGCGGAAATCCACGGCACGATAGTCAATAACCTCATCAGCCCCGAAGGAGCGCACCAGATCCGCATGCGCGGCCGAGCTCGTCCCCAGAACGCGCGCGCCGGCGAGGTGCGCCAGCTGTACGGCAAACAATCCGACGCCACCCGCCGCTGCATGCACCAGGACGCTTTGTCCTTGCCGCAGTTTGCCCTCATCGAACAAGGCCTTCCAGGCCGTCAGAGCCGCCAGCGGCACACCCGCGGCCTGCTCGAGCCGCAAGGTCGCGGGTGCGCGAGCCAGATGAGTCCCCCGAATGGCGATGAACTCCGCGTAGGCACCGTTGCGGGCCATGTCCGCCATCGCAAATACATGCTCGCCGGGCGCCCAGACCTTGACCTCGTCCCCCACCTGCTCAACCGTCCCGGCGACGTCCCATCCCAGCGTGCACGGCAGCGTCAAGGGCAGGAAATCCTTGTAGAAACCGTAGCGGATCTGCCAATCGGCCGGATTTACGCCGGCCGAGTGCACGCGCAGCAACACGTCGTCGGCGCGGAGGGTCGGGACCGGCGCATCCTCATAACGGAGCACGTTGGCGTCACCGTATTCATATATGCGAACGGCTTTCACATTGCTGTACCTCTTGAGGTAACCTTACAATAGTTGCCAGCGGAACGCAGGGGGGTCGCAATGAACGCCGCAATGCCGGACACGCCGCGGGTGGGGTTCTACCAGGTTGCCTATGTGACCAACGAACTGGAGCGCGCTCTGCAGCAGTGCGCGCGAACCCACGGCGCATACGAGTTCGCACGGCTGCCGGGGCTGCGCTATGAGACCGGCCCGGGTCGCGCCGCAATTTGTCACGTGGCACTCGCCTATGTCGGCGAGACCGAGATCGAGGTCATTCAGCCGCTGGAGGGCGATGTCGGGTTTTATCGAGAGGTGCTGCCTGCCACGGGGTTTGCACTGCGCTTCCATCACCTCGCCCGGCTTTATGAAACTCGCGAAGAGCTCGAAGCGCAGATTGCGGCCCATCGTCTCGAAGGACGCGCGCTGCCGGTGGACGGCAGTTCGCCCGGGTCGGCACGTTACTACTACGCCGACTTTCGCGCCGAGCTCGGACACTACATCGAAGGCATTTGGTTCGAACCGGCGGCGCGTCAATGGCTCGGCACCATACCGCGCAATTCACCGCGCAGCACATCCGCCGCGCATCAACCATAACCCTGAGGAGAGCCCATGTACCAGATGCCCAAACCGGCCCGCGAGCTCCTGACTTCGATGCTGGGCGAACCCTTCGCTCAAGGCCTGGCGGCGGCGGCGGAGAAAGACGGCTTCGGCTCGTCGTTGGCGCGACTCGCGGTCGATTTTGCGTTCAACGACGTCTGGAATCGCCCGGGCCTGGACCGGCGCTCGCGCAGCATCATGACCCTGGGCATGCTGCTGGCAATGGGCTTGCCGAACGAGTTCAAGAATCACGTGCGCGCCGGACTCGGCAACGGGCTTACGCCGCGGGAAATCGAAGAGCTAATCGTGCATTCATCGGTCTACGTCGGACTACCGCTCGCGGGCGAGGCCATGCAAGCAGCCACGGCCGTGCTGCGAGAAAAAGGGCTGATCGGGACCGAAGTTAAGACCGCTCAGGAACGCGGCATTCTCTGAAGCAGCGGAACCGGCGAACAGCAACCGCCATTGACGCCTTCGCGCCCTAAATTCATACTACCGCACGACGTTCAATTATATGATCCATCGTCCGATTGACGTACAAGTCATTCGTCACAATAACGTCAGCCTGCTGAGACCCTGATTGATGGAAACCGTCGGCATCGGTATGCATTTCGAGGATCTGCCGCTTGGCCGTCAATTCAAGACGGTCGGTCGCACGATCACCGAGACCGACATCATCAATTTCGTCAACACCACCGGCATGCTCGAGGTGCTGTTCACCAACTACGAATTCCTCAAGCACGAATCGGACATCAAGGGGCGCGTGTCACCGGGTGCGCTGGTGTTCTGCATCGCTGAGGGCCTGCTCACGCAAGCAACCATGCAGCACACCGGCTATGCCTTCCTCAACATGCAATACGACATCAAGGGTCCGGTGGTGGCCGGCGATACCATCCACGTCGAATGCGAAGTGATCGAGTCGCGCCGCTCCAACAGTCGCCCGAACCGCGGCCTAGTGCGCACCCGTAATCGGATCTACAAGCAGGATGGCACGCTGGTGCTGGAATACACGCCGCTGCGCATGGTCAAGGCACGCAGCACAGGGCCCTGATGACTTCGAACCCGACAAAGCGGCAGTCCACCGGTCCGCTGACCGGGGTCAGAGTGATCGATCTGTCGGTCAACGTGCTTGGACCAGTCGCCACGCAGATCCTGGGTGACATGGGTGCCGACGTCATCAAGATCGAGGCGCCGCAGGGCGACCCCAATCGTGCCACCGGTCCCGCCCGTCACGCGGGCATGTCGGCCATGCACATGAACCTCAACCGCAACAAGCGCAGCGTCACACTTGATCTCAAGCGCCCCGAAGCGCTCGCCACGCTTATGCGGCTGGTCGAAACCGCCGATGTGTTCGTGCACAGCATGCGGCCGGCGGCGGCGCGACGGCTCGGCATTTCTTATGAGGCCATCTCGGCCCGTAACCCGCGCATCATCTACGGCTTCGGCGCTGGCTACCGACAGGACGGTCCACACCGGGACTTTCCGGCGTTCGACGATGTGGTGCAGGGCGAGAGCGGCATCGCCTCGCTGGTCGGTCAGGTCAACGGCGAACCCCGATTCTACCCGACCGTCATCATCGACAAGCTGTGCGGCTATGTGCTGGCTTCGAGCATCGGCATGGCGCTCTATGCACGCGAGCGCACGGGCCTTGGCCAGCAGGTGCAGGTGCCGATGTTCGAAACCATCCTGTCGTTCAATTATCTCGAGCATCTTTGGGGCGCAGCATTCGATCCACCACTCGAGCCCGGCGTTGGCTATGTGCGCCTGCTGACTCCGCACCGCCGACCTTACCGGACCAAGGATGGCTATATCTGTGTGCTGGCCGTGAATGACGATCAGTGGCGCCGCATTCTGCCGGCTCTGGGCAGACCGGATCTGGTCGATGACCCGCGCTACGCAACGACCGCCGGTCGCGTCGCCAGCTACGATGAGCTGTATGGCATCGTGGCGACGCAGTTGCGCTTGCGCACCACCGAAGAGTGGCATGAGATCCTCGACCGCGAGGACATACCGAACGGTGCGCTGCATTCACTGCAGGAGCTACTGCACGATCCCTACTTGCTCGAAACCGGATTTTTCGAGAAATATGAGCACCCGACGGAAGGCGGCGCGTGTACCACGGCGGTACCCGTCCATTTCTCCAAGACCCCGGGAGGGCTGCATCGTCCGCCGCCATTGCTTGGCGAACACAATGCCGAGGTGTTGCGCGAGATCGGTCTCGACGCCGCAGCGATTGCCGAGCTCACGAGCTAGCGCAGCTGCGAGCGGCTGCTCCGATGCGTCCTGAATCACCTCGTGCCGTCGAGCTGCAGCTCATCGGCTCGAGCGCCGTGGTGACGCTCGATAATCCGCCTGTCAACGGGCTGAGCCTGGCAGTTCGCACTGCACTGATGCAGACACTGCAGGAAATGCAGCACCACCGGCAGGTCCGATGCATCATCCTGCGCGGCGCCGATCGCGGTTTCAGTGCGGGCGGCGATATCCGCGAGCTCGGTACGCCGGCATCCTCCCAGACCCCCGGCCTGTCGGCAGATGTGCATCCGGCCATCGAACGCAGTCGTCATCCCGTGATCGCCGCTCTGCACGGCTTCTGCATCGGCGGCGCGCTCGAAACCGCGCTCGCCTGCCACTACCGCATCGCGCATGCCGATACGCGCCTGGCGCTGCCAGAGGTGCAGCTCGGAATCCTGCCGTTGTCAGGCACGCAACGGGCGCCGCGAGTACTCGATTTCAAACGAGTCGTCGAGCTCATCCTGGAAGGACGGCCCTACGAGGCATCGGAATTGTCCTCGACTGCCCTGATCGATCGCATGGTCACGGCGAAGACGGACTTGCTGCAGTCCGCGCTAGACTTCGCCCGCGACATCGCCGGACAAGCGCCGCCGCCGTTGGTCCGCTTCCGGGCACTGGTGTCCACCCCCAGCCCGCAGGAGCTCGCCCGAACACGCGCGGCCTACTCCACGGCAGCCCCCGCGATGCGCCTGGCGCTCGAGGCCATCGCAGCAGCGTACGAGAGCCCGGACTTTGACAGCGGATTGGCGCGCGCACGGCAGCTCTACCAGTCGCTCGAGACGGATCCGACCCTGCCCGCCGCGCGGGATCGCTTCCTGGCATCCGCTGGGAAGCAACCAAAGGGGACCTCGTGAGGCGCCTCGAGGGACGTGTCGCGCTGGTGACCGGGTCGACGCAGGGGCTCGGCGAGGGTATCGCACTGCGCTTAGGCCTTGCGGGCGCCGCGGTCATGCTCAATGGCCGCTCGGCGCAAAAAGGCGCAGGCGCCCTTGCGCGGCTGCGCCGGCAAGGCACCATGGCCGAGTTCCTGCAGGCGGATCTGTGCCTGCGCGCAGAGGCACAACGGCTGGTCGAGACGACCGTCACGCACTTCGGGCGGCTCGACATACTGGTCAACAACGCGCAGATCGCGCCGCCGCTCGTCGAGGCGCACGAGACCCGCATCGACGAGCTGCTGCAGCAGGCGCTCGCTTCAGGACTGTACGCGAGCTTATGGACAGCCCAGGCTGCCTTGCCCTGGTTACAGCGCGCCGGGGGCGGTCGTATCGTCAACTTCGCATCGATCAACGGTGTCTTCGGCAGCCGTTATGGTGCAGCTTATAACGCGACCAAGGAAGGCATTCGCGGTCTCACGCGCACGCTGGCCAACGAATGGGGTCGCTTCGGCATCACCGTCAACGTGGTACTGCCGGCTGGCATGAGTCCGGCCTATGAAGCCTTTTATCGCGACGATCCACGCCGCGCGGACGCGGTCGCGCGGCTCAATCCGATGCGGCGCCACGGCCGTGCAGCCGAGGATATCGGCGCCGCCGTGGTGGGCCTGGTGTGCGACGAGGCGCGCTACATTACCGGACAGTCGCTCTACATCGACGGCGGAGCGAACCTCAACGGGCTGCCACAGCTGCACGCCGCGGGGACGAACTTCCAATGACATGCCCCGACGCCCGAGTGCTCGAAGATCGACGCGCGCTGATCATTGGTGATGACGAGCTCGGATCCGGCATAGGCCTGCGGCTCGAGCGTGCCGGCGCGATCGTGCAGCTAACCGCTGCTGACCAGGCGGCAACCGCGGCCGCTGACCAGGGGCCGCTCGATATTCTGATCCTGAATCTGCTGCCGCAGCCGGAGCCGGCGCCGCTCGACGCCATGGCCACGCACTCGCTGGAGGCGGCGCTCGGCACGGTGACGCACGCCGCGCAACTGATGCGGGCATTCTTCCCGCAGCTGCGGCAGCGCGGCGGTCGCATCCTGCTAATCGGCCATCGTTATGGCGAATCGGTCAACGAAGGGATCGCTGCCTACAACGCCGCGGCCTGGGCACTCATCGGGCTGACGCGCTCCGCCGCGGTCGATTGGGGGCAGTACCAGATCACCACCAATCTGATTCTGCCGCTGGCCGCGACCCGCGAACTGCAGTCGGCGCGCGCGCAACGACCGCGCGTAATCGATCTGCTGATCTCGCAGCTGCCCTTGCGCCGCGTGGGAGATCCCGCCGACGATGTGGGCGGCGCGGTGGTGTTCCTGGCCTCTGACGATGCGGGTTTCATCAATGGCGAACTCGTGCATGCCGATGGTGGCCAGCATGTGGCCGGAGCGGTGCTGAACCCTGCGAGGTTCGTGACACACATATGAAAGCCGAGACACTGACCTATACCGTCGACGGTCTGGCGATGGAGTCGATTTTCTACTGCGAGCCCGCAGCCGGCACCCGCCCCGGTGTGCTGGTATTTCCGGACGCGGCAGGCTTGGGCGAGCAAGCCATGGCGAGCGCACAGAAGCTCTCGCGCCTGGGGTTTGTAGCGCTCGCCTGCGATCTCTACGGCCAGCACCAGGTGTTCGCCGAGGAGGCGAAGATCATGCAGCTGCTGGCAGAGATTCGGCACGACGTGGCTCGCATCCGCGCGCGCGCTCAAGGCGCTCTGGCCGCCCTGCAGGCGCGCCCGGAAGTCGATCCGCAGCGCGTGGCGGCAATCGGTTACTGCTTCGGCGGCACGATGGCGCTGGAGCTTGCTCGAAGCGGTGCCGCCGTCGCGGGCGTCGTGGGCTTCCACAGCGGTCTGTCCAGGGCTGCGCCGCACGATCCCGGAGACATCAGAGGCAGGATCCTGGTGTGCATCGGTGCGGACGATCCACTGATTCCGCCCGAGCAGCGAGCCGAATTCGAGCGCGAGATGCGTGCCGGCAAGGTCAACTGGCAGATGAGTCTCTATGGGGGCGCCGTGCATGGCTTCACCAATCCCGGCATTGATCGGCGCGGCCGTCTGGACGTACTGCGCTACGATGCGCAATCGGACGCGCGCTCCTGGCGTGAGATGCTGGGGCTGTTCGAGGAACTGTTTCCGGGAACGACCCCATCGGGTCGCTCGTGATCCTCGCACGAGTCTGGCGCCGCCGGTTTTGCCGAGCGCAGTTGGGTCGGGCAGCGTTACCTTGACCAGGTCAGCACAGCGCTCATAGCCATACCATCGCTTGACCGCACGGCCGCGGCGCACTTCGATGAAGTCCGAGATCTGCGCCAAGCGGTGCCCATCAGCAGCTCACGCCAGGAAGACGAGCGCTATATGCGCTGGCTGCCATGGACCGGTGGGCGCAAGGGGACGTTTTAGTTCCTACTCGATCCACTGCCGATAACCCTCAAGGTACCGGGCCACCAAATGTCGTGCGGTTTCGCTGTCGGCCGCCATGATCGCGGCCGCCATCCGGAGGTGCAGCCTGCCGATGTGCCTGACGACCCGGTCCCGGTCGGCCCGTGGACGCCGCTCAAAGCTCGAGTGCGCCAGCGACAGATGCAGCACGATCTGCGTGAACAGCCGCAGCGCAGGGTCACCGCTTAGATCAGCCACCATAAAGTGAAAGCGCTGAAGTAAATCCGCGGAAGCAGCGCCGTCGAGCTTCGATTCAGCATCGACGACTTGCCTCATCGGCTTCGATCCCATCTACATGTATGAGGGCGGAGAGATCTATAAGAGCAAGGACGCCCTCGTGCAGGAGCAGCTCGAGCTCGTCTGGTACACCTGGGCGACACGCTACAAGGATGGCACGCTGGATGCCGGTCACTTCACACTTGGACACGACTACTTCGGATTCGCAGTCCTTGTCAATGAGAAGGGCGAGGTTCGATTCACCTACGACGTGACCGGCGAAGTCGACTTCGGCACCGACGGCTATTGGCAGCAAGGCATTCGATTCACCGCTTTCGGCGAGCAGTGGGAATTCGTTCCGGATTCGAGGGGCCGGCTGGTCGGTCTCGGCACGCTGAAGAATCCGCAGGTCGATGGTCGCTGGCGTCGAGTCGGTGATGCGCGCGAGCCCGATGTCTGGTTTGCCTGGGGCGAGGCCGCGCCAGGCCATGGATCCCGACCGGTCAATCGACTGCCGCAGATCGGACAGCGGATCAGCACTCTTTTCAGGAAGTATTGATCGTGCGCGAAGCCCGCTGGCCGTGCTCCGGGCGGTCACATCCTCGAGCCTTCGGATGCGGACGCCGCGTTATTCGCCGTCGGCGGTGCCCGCCCCGGATCTAGCGCCGTTGCGAATGCGTGACTGCCGCCGCGCGGGTTGGCGTGTCCGTTTGCGCGCGAGGGCGCCAAGGGGCTGCCACGCGGCTCTCGGCCGCCGCCAGCACCGAGCGCCCGGCGAAATGCCCTTCCCGGATCGCCATCATGAGATACCGGGGCGAGTTCACATCCCCGGCAACCCAGACCTCGCCTGCATAGCCCTCGAGCGCATCGAGCAGCTCGCGATTCGGCCGGTTGTAACCGACCAGCACTACGGTATCCGCAGCCACGTCCTGCGGCCGGGCGTTGTAGACCGCGCAGACCGTGGTCGTGCCAGGCTTGATCGCGACCAGTTTATGTCGCGTCAGCACCTGAAAGCGACCGTCGCGACTGAGCCGCTCGAGCGCTGGCAGGGTCGTGAACGAGTATTCCATGCGATGCGCGAATGAGATGTTCCCCGTCACCAGAGTGACGGCGAGTCCGCGCGCGATGAGGAACTCAGAGGCGGCAATGGCTTCGTAGTGGCCGACATCATCCCAGACCAGCGCCGTGCGGCCGAAGTCGCTTTTCGGTTGCGACAGCAGGTCGATCGTGGACAGCACATGCGGCTGATCGACTCCAGTCGGCACTTCACCGGGAGCAACGGTCTGGTAGCCGTCCATGCGGGGCGAAGAGCCGGTGGCGACGATCACTGCGTCGGGGCCGATGGCGCGAACATCGGCGAGCTCACAGTAGCTGTCGCAGCGCACATCGACACGCAGCTCGCCGAGCTGACGAGCCATCCAGTCCGTGATGTCCGCGATGCCGTGCCGGTGTGGCGCGCGCCGCGCAATCTCGATCGTGCCACCGAGTCGGCTCGCCGCCTCGAGCAACACGACATCGCAGCCGCGCAGCGCCGCCAGCCTCGCCGCCTCCATACCCGCCGGGCCACCGCCGACGACCAGTACCCGACGGGGGCCCGATGGCACCGCCGGCAACGGATCGCCAAGATCCAGTTCGCGCCCGACCGCAGGATTGACCGTGCAACCCGTGTGGGGCAGCGAGCCCTCCTGCGGTGCCCCGATGCAACCGTGATTGCAGCCAATGCATGGTCGAATGTCTTCGGTGCGGCCCGCAACGGTCTTGCGTACCAGATCCGGGTCGGCAATGTGCGCGCGCACCATGCCCACCAGTTGCGCCTTTCCGGCGCCGATCACCTGGTCGGCCTCTTCCAGCGTACGGAAGCGACCCGCTACGATCACCGGCACCTTGGCGACCGCGGCGATCGGCTCCACCGCATCCAGCTCGTAGCCAACCGGCCAGGCCATGGTGCCGATCATGCGCGGCTCGTTGTAGTAGCCGCCGGTGGACAGACTCAGGAAGTCGATCAGACTCTCGGCCTGCAGCCGCTCAACGAACTGCGCGTTGTCAGCGGCCGTGAGGCCGCCCGCTACGTCCTCGGTGCTGACCCTGACGCCGACCAGGAACCGCGCCGACACCGCCGCACGGATCGCGCGCAGCACTTCGAGCCCGAAGCGCATGCGGTTCTCGAATGCACCGCCATATTCGTCGGTGCGGAAGTTCGTCAGCGGCGACAGGAACTGCTGCACCAGATAGCTGTGCGCCGCGTGCAGTTCCACGCCCTGCAGGCCGCCCTGCTCGCACAGCACGGCCGCATGGGCGAAAGCTGCGATGATCTCCTCGATCATCGACCGGCTCATCGGCAGCGGCACTACTTTGTTGCGGATATTGGGGACGTCCGAAGGCGCCCAGGGGGGCGTGCCGTTGCGCGGCAGTCGCGTATTGCCCGCATGCCAGAGCTGCTGAAACACCTTCATGCCGTGGGGTTCCACAGCGCGCATCAGCGCGCGGTAACCGTCCACGAGCTCCGGGGTCAGCTGCAACCCTGTCGAGGGACTGGTCCAGTGCATACCGAGGGTCTCGAGTACCGTGAGCCCGACTCCGCCCTCGGCGCGTGCACGATGATACGCAATCAGCCGTGCGTCCATTCGGCCGCCGCCGATATTGGTGCCGTGCGCCGGCCGAACGATGCGGTTGGGGAGCATGACGCCTTTGATCGTCAAGGGCTGCAGTACGTGACGCAGAGTCATGGCGTTCGCTTCCGCCGGCCGCCCGCACGCGCTGCGCCGGTAAGCAAGGCCTCACGCTCGACCCGCAGCGGCCGATGATACGAGGGGTCTTGTGAATCGCGCCGCGGAATGCCGGTCTTGGCCATCAGTGCCAGTGCTGCGGGTGGCATCTTCAGTTCCTCGGTACCGCAGTTCCATTCGATCAGGCAGACGCGCGCGCTGATAGCCCAGATGCCGTTGCGCCGTTCGAGTCGATCGATATAACGCCCGCCCCGCAGGATGACCTTGCCGCCGTCCCTGGTCACGTTGGCGACCAGCCAATAGGTCTCCGCATGCGCCGTGTCACCATCAAGCTCGACCGTCTGGTTGGTGACAAAATGCTGGGTGATCTCCAGCTCGCGATACACGCCCTCGATCCAGCGTACGAGCTCCTCACGATTACCGACGAAGAAGCTGTGATCGTCGATCGCATCGGGATGGAATACCGACTTCAGCAGTTCGCGGTCGAGACGATTGACGCCGCGCGAAAAGCGGACCGCGCAATCCATGATTGCCTGGCGATCGGCGAGCTGGCGCAATAGCCGCTGCTGTCGCCGCAGCTCTATCTGGAGCCGAGCGATCTTCGCTGCAGCGCTCAACGGCGCGCGGCCGCTGGATGCGCCGGCCGCAGCGCGGCGCCGACTTGGCGTCGATGGCCGCCGGGTCTTTGGCGCGTTTCGCGAGCGCTTCATGGCTGCAGGAAACGTCGACGCAGTTCGACCTTACTGACTTTGCCGCTGGGCAGCCGTGGCAGCTGATCGATGAACTCGATGCGCTTGGGTGTTTTGTAGCCCGCTATTTGAGACCGGCAGTGCGTAGTCAGCGCGGCGGTATCGGCCGTGGCGCCGTTCTTGCGAACGACGATCGCGAGCACGGATTCACCCCAATAGGGATCGGGCATGCCGATGACCGCGGCATCCGCCACACCCTCGTGCGACATAAGCGCCTCCTCCACCTCGCGCGAATATATGTTCTCGCCACCGGAGATGATCATGTCCTTCTTGCGGTCGACGAGATAGACGAAGCCGTCCTCATCCATGCGCGCGAGATCGCCGGTATGCAGCCAGCCGCTGCGCAGCGTCTCAGCGGTGGCGATCGAGTTGTTCCAGTAGCCGCTCATCGTCTGCGGTGAGCGGAAGCAAAGCTCACCCACAGCGCCCAGCGGCACCTCCACCTCATCATCATCCACGATGCGCGCCTCACAGTGAACCATGGGCTGTCCGACCGAAGCGAGACGTCGCTGCTGTGCGGGTGTACCGTCGAGCTTTGCCTGGCCCTTGCGCAGCATCGTGCCACCGGTCTCGGTCGAACCGTAACCATCGATCAGAATCGGTCCGAACTTCTGTAGCGCACGTTTGCGCAAGGCGGTTGAAATCGGTGCTGCCGCATGCATCAGCGATCGGACGCTCGACAGGTCGTAGCGGTCGATATCCGGCAGATCGAGCACGGCCTGGAGCATGGTCGGCGCCAGATGCACCTGGGTCACGTGCTCGCGCTCGATGGTCTGCACCAGTTCCAGCGGATCGAACTTACGCAGCAGCACCACGGTACCCCCGCGCAGATGCTGCCCGCTGCTCATCGAACGACCCCCCAAGTGATACATCGGCATCGCGACCAGGAAGCGGGTCTCGACATCGCAGCTCATCTCGATGGTCTGCATCAGCGCGATCCACATGCCGGCTTCATGCGTGTGGGTAACTCCCTTCGGGCGGCCGGTGGTGCCGCTGGTGTAGAGGATGGTCACCAGGTCCTGCGAGGCCGGTGCCAGCGGCGGGCCCGCCGGGTTGCCGCTCTCCAGCAACTGCGCGTAGTCGATAGCCCAGTCGGGCTTCGGGCCGCCGATGCAGATGAAGTGGCGCACGCTGCTCAATTGCGAGCGGATGCCGTCGAGGACTTGCGCGTACTGGGCCTCGAAAGTCAGCGACAGCGGCGCGGCGTCGTTGATGATGTGAGCCAGCTCGGGCGCCGCCAGCCGGAAATTCAGCGGTACCGCGATGAACCCGCTGGCATCGGCTGCCCAGTAGAAGTCGAAATATTCCGGGCAATTCATCGCCAGCATGGCCATGCGATCCTGCAGGCGCAGGCCGAGCCGGTGCAGCGCATCCGCAAGACGGAAGGCGCGCTCGGTCAGTTCGCGAAAGCTGAAGCGTCGATCGTTGTAGATCAGCGCGATGTCATGGGCGTGAAACCGCAGGTTGCGGTCGAGCAGATGCCGGAAAGTCTTCAGAATGGCCAACGGGCGGACCCCAGCTCAGCTCGCATAGCTTGGATCGGTGCGGTCGAGCTTGCGCAGCAGCGCGCGCCACTCGAGCTGTCCGTCCATAGGATCGGAGCGGTGCTTGTCGCTCGAGGGATTGCCCTGCGGGCTCATGATGCGGGCCGTCAATCGGGCGACTTCGGTCGAGGGCGTGATCAGCTCGGCGCCGGTCGCCACGGCATCGACCTGCAGCCGACACGCGCCCTCCAGGAAATACATGCGGTTGAAGGTATCCGCAACGGTCCGACCGCAGACCAGCAGCCCGTGGCTGCGCAGGATCATGGCGTCGTGTCGCCCCAGATCGGCGACCAGCCGGGCTCGCTCCTCGAGATCGAGCGCCGGGCCCTCGAAATCATGGTAGCCGATGCGCTCGTAGAAACGCAGGGAAGTCTGCGTCAGCGGCAGCAGGCCGCAGCGCATGGCCGACACGGCCATGCCGGCCCGGGTATGCGTGTGCATCACGCAGCCAATATCCACGCGTGCCGAATGCACGGCGCTGTGGATCACGTAGCCGGCCGGATTGATGCCGAAGCCATGATCGGGCTGCAGCAGAATGTTGCCCTCGATGTCGATCTTGACGAGCGACGAGGCTGTGATTTCCTCATACAAGTACCCGTACGGATTGATGAGCAGCTCATCCTCGCGACCCGGGATGCGTGCGGTGATGTGGTTGTAAATCAGGTCGGTCATGCCGTAGATCGCGGTCAGGCGATAGGCCGCGGCCAGATCGACTCGTATCTGCCATTCGAGCTCGCTCACGCGTTCGCGAATGGTCTGGATTCTGGCAACTTTGGATACGCTCATGGCGGATCTCCGTTGATGGTCAACCGTGGGGGCGGAACGGGCTCGCGTCAATGCACCGGGGCGGGTGCCGCCTGACTGGCGGCCGTTGCCGCGCGCACCGGCATCGCCGGACCCACCGGCGGTGGACCGCCCACCTGCACGCGGTGCATGACGCGGCGGTAACCGGCGTAGTCATTCATCGCAAAGTGTTGCACGGCGCGGTTGTCCCACATGCCGAGCGTCCCCGGCCGATAGCCCATGCGACAGGTGAAATTGGGGTTGGCGATGTGGCGCCGCAGGTAGTTCAGCAGCGGTGCACTCTCCTCTTCGGTCATGTCACGGAAACGCAGGCAGTACACCCCGGTTTCCCACAACACCTTGCGACCCGACACCGGATGTACGCATACCAGCGGGTGCTCCATCTCCTTCTTCGGATCCTCGGTCAGGTTGTACTGCATCCCCTTCTGCAGGATCAGGCTCTTTTTCGGGTCATTGGCGCCGCGATCCGGATCGTAAGCAGCCGCTGCGCTGTGCACTACGACCAGCCGGTCGCAGAGCTCTCGCATGCCGGCCGAGAGGGTTTCGTAGGCCAGATACAGGCTGGCGAACAGGGTATCGCCTCCGTGGGGCGGCACTTCAATGGCGTACAGCGAAGTCGCGAAGGGCGGTGATTCCATGAAGGTGCTGTCGGCGTGCCAGGTGCCGCCGAAGTTCATGCCGCTGCTGTCCGCCTCGCGCACGAGCCCTGCGACATGTGGATGTCCGGGCAAGGTCGCGATCAGCGGGTGGTGCGTCAGCGGGCCGAATCGTCCAGTAAACGCGCACTGCTGTTCGGGCCTCAGCCGTTGATCGGGAAAGGAGATGGCTGAGTATTCACAGAACGCCCGCTGGATCTCGATGAACGCCGCATCGCTGAGCGCCCCGAGATCGACCCCGGTGATCTCCGCGCCGAGCGCGCCTGCGACTCGTCTGACCTGCAGGTGCCGATAAGTCATTGCAGCCATTGCTTGCTCCTTCTGCCACGCGCGGTCTGTGAGTGGCCGCAACCAAGCCCTCGACCGCTGAAGGTTTTCCGAACACCGTTCGCCAGCCTGAACCGCTGATTCGAGCGTGTCAACGCACTCATGCACAGACTTCCTCATCGTTGAGCATCGTGGCCACTCGCTGCTGCGCCGCATGTGCTTCGGCCATGATCCGCTCGATCAACTGTGCAATGCTGGGCAGGTCGTGAATGAGGCCCACGGACATGCCCGATGCAGTCATCCCCTGCTCCAGGTCACCAGTCGTGACGGCGATGGGGTGCATCTTGAGCATGCGCGACATGCGCATCATCTTGGCGATGTTCGCCGGGCCGCCGGCCAGCACCTGCAGCAGCAATTTTGGATACGGGATGTTGAGTTCTCGCGCGATTCCGACCGAGTCCCATAGGATCCTGACCGGGTTGATACGCATATGAATGAATCGCTCGGCCGCCGGCGTCCTCATCATGCGGTTGGGGATGCCATCGAAGCGATCGGAATAAATCGTGTCGCTGACCTCGAGCTCGACCGCCTTGCGCTTGAAGTTCTGATGCATGGGGCTCTCCTGTGTGGTCCAGAAGCGCGTACCCATGGACACCCCTGCAGCGCCGAGCGCCAGCGCTGCCACCAGTCCCGCGCCATTGGCCAGGCCGCCGGCCGCGATGATCGGGACCTTGAGCAATTCCGCGAGTCTCGGCACCAGCACCAAGGTCGTGACGGGCCCGGCGTGCCCGGCAGCCTCATGCCCGGCGGCGATGACCGCATCCACGCCGTGTGCCTGGGCTCGCTGGGCATAGTGCACACCGTTGACCGATGCCACGACCTTGCCGCCGAAGGCATGCGCGCGCCGCACGATCCAATCGCCTTTGCCCATTGAGTAGTTGATGACCGGTACCTGCTCCTCGAGCAGGACTTCGGCGTTCTCGCGTCCGTTCGGCAGCGCGAGTGGTACGTTGGCGCCGAACGGCTTATCCGTCAGTGTGCGGATCTGACGAATGGCCGCCCGGGTCAGTTCCGGTGGATTGGGTCCGGCCCCATAAACGCCCAGGCCGCCGGCGTTGGAAACCGCTGCCACCATCTCGGGCAGCGCAACGCGGCCCATACCGGCATTCAGAAGCGGATGCCTGATTCCGAACAGCTCTGTGATGGCGGTCTTCAATCGATTCGCCTCACCCGGTCACTGAATCATGCCGGGTCATCCCCGCATTACCCTGCGGTTCATCGAAATCCGTAGAGCACGACACCTCAGCCCACTCATCCAGCTCGCGGCGCCAGGAGCTGAGCTTGATGTTCACAGCCTCGAGCGCGTCGCGCCCGAGCACCAGCCGCAGTGGCGCACGCGGAGCGTCGACCACCCGCATGATGGCATGCGCGGCCTTGACCGGATCGCCGGCCTGCTGGCCGTCGGCCGCCAGCATGTCATCCCGAACCTTGGCGATGTGCGGGTAGTCGTCGCTGCTCGCTGCCGCAGCAGCATCGAGCGAACCCACCCCTTGAAACCAATTGCGGCGAAAATTGGTCCGGAACAGTCCGAGCTCCACGATCGTGAGCCTGATGCCGAACTCGCGCACCTCGCGTCGCAGTCCCTCAGACAGCCCCTCGAGCGCAAATTTCGTCGCGCTGTAGACCGGCATGCCCTGTACACCGAGCACCCCAGCCAGCGATGACACGTTGATCAGGTGGCCGGCTCGCTGGCGCCGCATGAAGGGGAGCACGGCTTTGATCACATTCACGGCCCCGAAGAAATTCACCTCCATGAGCTCGCGCATGCTCTGCAGTGGCAATTCTTCTACCGCCCCAGGCAAACCGCGGCCGGCATTGTTGACCGCCACGCCGATATGTCCGCCCATCGCCTCGATGGCAGCTGTCAGCACGCGAGCGACACGCTCGGCATCGGTGACGTCCAGCTCGACGCCGAATGCCCGCCCCGGTGCGAGCGCTTCGAAATCCCGGATCTGCTGCGGCTTCCTGAGCGTGCCGATGACCCGCAGGCCGCGCTTGAGCACCTCCTGTGCCAACGCTTGGCCGATGCCGCTGGATACGCCGGTCACCAACCACACGTCCGAGCGATGCGACGCAGCCGATGGGCTCATGTCGAAGGCACCCCCGTCATCAGTCCCCCGTCGACGACGATCGATTGGCCGGTGACATAGGCTGCCGCGTCCGAGGCCAACCAGATGGCAGCGGCAGCCATGTCCTCCGGCACTGCCAGCCGATTCATCGGGATGGCCTTCGACATGCGCTCTTCAGAGCCTGGCACACTGGCGAACCACTGTTCCATCATCTCGGTCCGGGTGGTGCCTGGGCACAGGCAGTTGACCCGCACGCCGTAGGGCGCCATGTCGAGCGCCGCGGTCTTGCACATGCCCACGACGGCATGTTTGCTGGCGGTGTAAGCCGCCGCCATTCGGGCGCCCAGCAAACCGGCGCCGGATGCAACCGTGACGATCGCCCCGCAGCGCTGCGCCTTCATGATCCGAAGCTGATGTCGCATGCACAGGAACGTGCCACGCGTGTTGATGCGGAACGCATCGTCCCAGACCGACACCGGCGTGTCCGCGAATTCGCTCGGCGGCAGCGCGATGGCGGCGGCATTGAAGGCCGCGTCGAGCCTGCCAAAGCGCGCGCAGATCTCCGCGAACAAGGAATCGACGCTGGCTTCCTCGCCGATGTCCGCGCTGACGAAGCTGGCGTTGCCGCCCTTGTTCTGAATCATGCGCGCCGTTTCTGCGCCGGACTCGAGCCGGTCGCAGACGATTACCGTGGCGCCTTCGCGCGCAAACGCCAACGCGGTCGCGCGGCCCATGCCGCGCGCGCCACCGACTACCAGCGTGATGCGATCTGCAAACAGCGCCATGCGCCCCCCAATCCCGTTACAGCTTGACGAATACGGCCTTTTGCTGCGTGTACATCTCGATCGACGTCTTCGCATACTCGCTGCCGATGCCCGACTGCTTATAGCCGCCGAACGGCGCGGACAGATCCTGCACCGCGTAGCAGTTGATCCAGACCTGGCCGGCCTGCAGTGCACGCGCCATGCGCAGCGCGCGATTCAGGTCCCGCGTCCAGACGGCAGCGCCGAGACCGTAGAGCGAATCGTTACCCTGAAACACCGCATCCTCCTCGTCCTTGAAGGGAATCAGCGCAGCGACCGGCCCGAAGATCTCCTCGCGGGCGATGCGCATGGAATTCTGCACGCCGGTGAAGATCGTCGGCTCGACGTAGTAGCCAGTGCGCGCCATGGTGCTGCCGCCGAGTTTTGCCACTGCGCCCTCCTGGCGGCCGAGGTTCATATAGGAGGTCACGCGTTCGAGCTGCTCGCGGAATCCGAGCGGACCCATCTCGGCTTCAGGGTCGAGCGGATCGCCGATCTTGAGCTGCTGTGTGTACTGTTTGAGCCGCTCGGCGAACTCTTCGTAGATGCTGTGCTGCACGAAGATGCGCGTGCCCAGCGCACAACCTTGACCGTTCATGAAGCAAAAACCCATGCGTGCCGTGCGCACAGCCTCGTCGAGGTCGGCATCGGGGAAGATGATGTTCGGTGATTTGCCGCCGAGTTCCAGCGAAACGCGCTTCAGGTTGCCGGCCGAGGCCTGCAGGATAATCTTGCCCACCTCGGTCGAGCCGGTGAACCCGATCTTGTCCACGCCCGGGTGCTCCGCCAGCGAGCTGCCCGCGCCAGGCCCGAAGCCTGTGACGATATTGACCACGCCGTCGGGCAACCCGAGTTCCTGCAACAGCTCACCGAAGCGCAGCACCGCCAGATGCGCCTGTTCGGCAGGTTTGAGGATGGCTGTGTTGCCGCAGGCCAGTGCGGGCGCGAGCTTGAGCGCCGCGGCCGCCACCGGCCCATTCCAGGGCGTGATCGCACCGACCACACCCAGCGGCTCGCGCTGGGTGTAGCTGAATATGCCCGGAGCGGTTGGATTCGTGTCACCGTAAATCTTCGTCGGCCAGCCGGCGTAGTAGCGGTAAGTCTCCACCGCCCAACCCACCATCCAGCGCATGGTCGCCACCGTCATGCCGTTGTCGATCGATTCCAGCTCGACCAGCTCATCGAAATGCCGCTCGATGGCATCGGCGATCTTGTGCAGATACATCCCGCGCTGCGCGGGCGTGATGGCCGACCAGCTCGGATGGACGAACGCGCGGCGTGCTGCCTTGACGGCCTCGTCGATGTCAGCCTGGTCGCCTTCCGCGACTTGCGCGAGCACCTGCTCGGTCGCAGGATCGATCGATGGGAAGGTACGGCCGGACTTGGCCGCAACCCACTGCCCGCCGATCAGCATTTTTTTGGGCGCGGAGGACCTCAGGAACTCGATCGCACCGGGAGTGCGCAGGCCGTACCGACGCTGCTCAGGACCCGTGGCTGTCGTGAGCATCAGCTGCTCCTCATTTAGTTCGGCCAGGATATCATGGTACGATATTGGCGCCTATTGCCAAATACTGATACCTCGAAGATCAGCTACCGGCGCCCAGCCCGAGAGGTGAATGATGGCTCACAGCACCAAGTCCGGTTACGTCGACCGCCCGCAGTTCGAAACCTATAGTCGCAAGTTCGCAGCGTTCTTTCACATGGAGCGCAAGGACGGCATCATTCTGGTGCGCATGCATGACAGGGGCGGCAGCGCGAAATTCGACTTCGCCGCTCACAATGCCTGGGGACAGGCCTGGCACGAGATCGGCAACGATCCGGCGAACGAAGTCATGATTCTCACCGGAACGGGTGAGGAGTGGATCGGCAACCACGAGATGACCTTCGAGCAATCGCTGGAAAAACGACCGGCAGTGGATGTCTACGACGAGGGCTACTACGACGGGCTCAAGGCCATTGAAAATCTTCTGTTCGACATCGACATTCCCACCATTGCAGCGGTCAATGGACCCGGTACGTTCACGATGCTCGGCTTGATCTGCGACATCACCCTCTGCGCAGAAAGCGCGGCCTTCTTCGACTGTCACTTCTCGATGGGCATCGTTCCCGGAGACGGTCAGCACCTCGCCTTTCAGGAACTGATTGGCACCAAGCGAGCTGCCTACCATTTGTACACTGGCGCGCCGATCGACGCGCACACCGCGCTGCAGCTGGGCTTGGTCAACGAGGTCTTGCCGAGCGATCGGCTGCTGCCCAGGGCTTGGGAGATCGCCGCTGCCATCATGCAAAGGCCGCGCATCGTCCGACGCATGACCAGCCAGGTGGTCCGCAGACCGTGGAAGCGCCGCGTCGTCGATGACCTGCAACTGGCCTATGCGCACGAGCAGCTTTGCGTTCTGGCGGATGCACCCGACCCAAAACTCATCAATTCGGTCCTCAAGGAAAGCATGTTGCAGGCCAAGAAGAGTCGCCACAAGAAACCTCAGGCCCGCTAATCGATGCCAAACCGGATCTGTCCGGGAGGCAGATGGTCAAACGGACCATAGAAGGAGGTCGGATTCTCGCGGCCATGCTTTTCGAAGGTTCGGACGATCTCCATCAGCACATCGAACTGCGGTCCATGACTCAGAGGCGGCACTTTCTCGGAAACGCCATCGATCAGCACCGATGCGATCGCGACGCCCTGCGGATTGCGAACCGCAATGCTCAGGCCATTCACATCCTTTGCTGGCGCGTCCAGCTCCAGGACGAAGCCGCTCTTACGGGTGGCCGCCAGGGACTTGACCAGTGCGGTCCTCTCACTCGCAGACAGCGCGCGCGTGCGATTGTGGAAGCGCAAGCACTCGATCAGGCTCTCCTCGCCCAGCAATGCGAGCATCGTTCGACCAGCGCCGCTGGCGTACAGGGGCTCGGGTTCGCCCAATCGTCTGGCGTGCGTGAAAAAGCTGCCACCGCCGCTGACTGAAGCGATCCGTACGCTGTACCAGCCCAGACGTACATTGAGCGATGCAGTGCCGTGCACATAGAACGCCAGCTGTCGCAGGTACGGCAGTCCCACGGTGCGGATCGGAAAGCGGTCCAGCCCTGCGTACAGCAGCTGCTGCGAGGTAAAGCCGCTCTCGTAGCGACCCCAGTGGGGGTGGCGTTGCAGGTAGCCCGACTGCACCAGCGTCGAGAGCGCTCGCCGCGTGTTGCTGAGCGTGATGCCGAGCCGGCGGCTGATATCGGCGGCGCGCAGCAGCTCGTCGGAAATGCTGATCAGCCGCAGCACACGAAAGGCATATTGAGCCGAGGAATTCAGCGCCGCGTTTTTTTTCTTGCGAGCTCCCTTGCCCGCTCTCGGCAACGGCGGCGTCACAGCGCGCGAGTCCTTTCGTTGAGCTCGCTCATCAGTTGCTTGAGAGTCGGGATTAGCTTGGATAACCGCTCGCCGGTATAGCGCTCGAGGGAAATGCTGATGGCGCCCAGGGGGTAGCCGCCGCCGTTGAGGATGGGGAAGCCAATCCCCAACGCACCGGGA
Organism: Steroidobacteraceae bacterium; assembly: GCA_049584935.1. Taxonomy (GTDB): domain Bacteria; phylum Pseudomonadota; class Gammaproteobacteria; order Steroidobacterales; family Steroidobacteraceae; genus FEN-1191. The sequence continues at coordinate 44,464 of JBAUYT010000249.1, read as the reverse complement.
ATCATCTCCCCTCCGCCGATGTCATAACCGCGCTCGCGGATCACGCGGATATGGGCCCAGAGCGCCTCGGCGTTGGGATCGACCAGGTTGCGCGCCAGTGCACCACTGAACGGTGCCGCCTCCTGGATAAACTTGCGGATCTCCTCATCGGGCAGAAAGGCCAGGATCGGGCGACACAGCGGTCCGACATTGAGCGGAATCAAATAGCCGCGGCGGTGACGCTTGAGCTGAAAGCCGCTTTCCTCGCGACCATCGATGCCATCGATGACGATGACATGGTATCCCACCGGAATCGCCAGCAAGACGGTGGCACGTGTCAGGGCGTGGATTTGCTGCATGTAGGTGCTGCAAATCTGTCGCAGGTCCGGCTCGGTGGGGTCGAAGCCGCCCAGTTCGAGGATGCGATAACCGGGCTCGTAGCCGCTGCCTTCGGCGTTCTTGACCACATATCCATCGCTGCCGAGCGTATGCAGCGCACGGATCACCATCTGCTTGGTCATGCCCAGTGCCCGGCTGAGCTCGATGACGCGGTGGCTCGGCTTCGACCGACTTCTAAACTGGGTCAATATTTCCAGGATTCGGGCGGTGGCCTTGTTGGTTGGCCCGGTTGCGCCCGACGCTTCGGTATCCCTGGACATTCTGCTACGACTGCTGCTGCCAAAGCGCCGGTCTCATGGGTCGAAATGCACCTCACCGTCGCCAAACGGCGCATCGCGAAGCTTGAGCGCCTGCTTGAGACCGAACGCGGCCACGTCATTGCGAAATCCGGAGCGCGCTTTGGCCAGATGGGCGCGCGCATCGGATTCGTGCGCCATGCGCTGCAACGTGCGCGCACCCATCAGCTCCAGACCCTGGTTGATGATGCGTTTGTTGGCCGCCAGCAGATCCGCGTCGATCGCCGCCAGTCGCCGCGCCAGCTCGTTGACCTCGGCGTCGAGCTTGGTTGCGGACACAGCTCGCAACACCAGACCCAGCCGCTCCGCATCTCGGCCACGAATACTGTCGCCGGTCAGCGTCAGGCGCTTCGCCCACTGCGGTCCGAGATGGTACAGCCACATGTTGTTCAGCGGCGCGCCCTGCGCACGGGTGGCCGGATAACCAATGCGCGCGTCGGCAGAGGCGATGATGAGGTCGCACAGCAAGGCGATGTCTGTGCCGCCCGCCAGACAATTGCCGTGCAGCTTCGCGATGACCGGCTTGTGCAGATCGAATATCGTGATCTTCAGCTCGTGCCAGCGCTCCAGAACCCAGGTATCGTCGTCGAAGGAAGCGGCACCACCCTCGGTCCGATACGGGCTGCTTTCGGCGCCGGCCGCACTGCCCGCCTCGGCGTGCACCTGCCGTTCGTAGGTCGAGTTGGCTCCGATATCGTAGCCGGCGCAGAAATCCTTGCCGGCGCCTTCGAGAATGACACAGCGCACGGCTTTGAGATCGTCAGCTTCGAGCAACGCGTCGCGTAACTCGGTCAGCGATTGGGTATTCAGCGCGTTCCGCCGCTCAGGTCGATTCAACGTTATGCGCGCGACGCCGCCATCGACTGCAAACAGCAGCGTCTGCGCGGCGCGTAGCCATTTGCCCGAATAAGGGTTGGTGGGCGGAGCGACGCTGGTCGGCGGCGCGGCAGTCCTGGGCTGTTCGAGCGGGTCCATTGGCGCCTCGGAAACAAGGTTCCATTATTTGGATTTGGTGCCATATTCTGATACTGCCTGCGCGGACGCGCAAGCGATACCCTCGGCCAGCCGCGAGCAATGCGATAGCGCAGTGCGCCGGACAGCGCACCGGCTAAGAGGATCACTCCTCTTCGGTGATCCAGCGCATGTAGCGGTTCATCGGCCAGAACCCATCGTGCGGCACGCCCTGGCCCTTGGTGATAGCCTGCCCGAGATTGATGATCCGCTGCACGCCGGCCGATGCGAGCTCATCGCAGACCTCTGCCTTGCGGGCGAAGGGGTAGACACCGACGGTCGAAGTTGCCACGTTGGCATAGCGGACCGCCTCCCGCAGCGAGTTTACCTTCACGACGTTGACGATCTTGCCGTCCGGGTAGAAATCGACCGGCTCCTCGGAACGGATCACGAGGCCCGCGCCGTCACAGCCGCCCCACACGCGGTAGTCCGGTTCCAGTGCCCGCAGACCTTCGATCTCCTCACGCAGATCCGTCGGAACTCGAGCGCACACCGCCGATGCGGTGTGCCGCTCCTTGCCGAGATTGCGCTGCAGCGCCGCACAGAATCGATCGATATCGTCCAGATCTCCCTCTATGAACTGAAACCGACTCGAGACACAGGCGCCCTGATTGAATGGAGTGGCATCCACGGCTGCCAGTTCGGCCACTTCTTCGAGCTTCTGCTCGCTCTCGAATACCTCGCGACCGATGAAGGAAATCGAGGTCTTCGGATCGAAAGTCACCAGCTCGAATCCCGGGCCCGCGTACTGCTTGACGCCGCGAATAGCCGCCTCGCCGCCCCAGGCAACCAGCTTGTCGAAGAACTGCGGCCGGCAGATGCGACTCTCCACCTCGGCATCGCCGCCGCGCCAATAGACTGCACAGAAGGATCGCACCAGTGGGTGGTCCGGCGCGACCGCCGCCATGGTGCGCAGGACCGCCGGTGCGGTGAACAGATCGTTCGAGGGCAATTTCAGCAGATGCACACCTTTGGTCAGGCTTGCCGTGATGATCGAGCCCGCGGCCACGCCAGGGGTATTGCCCGCCAGCACATGGATCAGACGCGGCGGATAGGCGCGGATTCGGCAAAGGCGTCCGTTGGGTCGCATGACGGCTCGCCAGCCATCGAGCACATCGGTGCCCCCCAGTTCCTGCTGCAGCGTGAACAGCATCGAGGCGCGGTTGGTGAGCATGCGAGGGAGGTCGCGGTAGAGATTATCGACAATGCGGCGCTCGAGCGTGCAGGTGCGCGCCATGTTCTCCAGCGCCTCGGCCATGAACCCGTCCGGGTCTCGCGCCATGCGCTCGCCGGTAGCCACCAGCAAATCGATGATTTCCGCGCTCGGCAGGTCGAATGCCGGTCCCTGCTGCCGGCGCGACCAGGTCAGTGAATCGATGTCGAGCTTGGGTGTTGCAAAGCGTAGACCACTCGCGAGTCGGAACTCACAGTCCGATCCCCGCAGCACTTGCCCTTTGATGAAGTGGACTACTGGCACGACAGGTGCCGCCGCCGTCACGGCCGATTCAAGCATGGCGCTCATGGTTCGATTGCTCCGCGAATGTAGGCTTCGATGGTACCGGCACAGCCGATCTTGTCTTCCTCGCCCAGATCGCTGTAGCGCGAGATCCCAGGCAGCACGACCGGGCCCGCGCGTCCACACGTGCAGTATGGCGCGTAGCTCATGCGCACCTTGTCGCCCGTGATGAGCCCGCCCCAGCGGCCATGGAACGACAGGTCCAGGAAGGCGAAGCGGCCTTCCACCACTCCCGTGCCGGGATCGGGCAGCCGTTCCCCGCTGGCGTCGAGGACCATCGGGATCACCCAGGGTACCGGGTGAAAGTTGCCGGCCTCGCAGCGGCCGCAGGTCACCGACATCTCCGACATACCGTAGCGCTTGGGCATATACACCTGTGGCCCGAGAAACTCCTGCATCTGCTGCTCGTAATCCGGCGGCAGCTTGAGTCCCTTGGTACCACCGCCGCCGGTGACGACGGAGTCGGGATGGAATTGTCCATTCGGGATGCCGCGTGCACGAGCTTTCGCCATGATCCGCCAGAGCATCGCCCACTGCGCCATCAGAAAGAGCGGCTCGCGATGCAGCTCGAGCAGCGTGTCCGTGATGCGCTCGAAGGCGATCGCGGCCTTGGCTTGCTGCGCCTTGACCTCCGCCTCGTACTCGGCAATCGCCGACGCCGTCGCGCTGCCCTCGGCGAGCCGCTGGCGCATCTCCGCGGCCCGCATCAGATAAGAAACCCGCAGGCGGTCCTCGGTCAGATAGTGCACCGAGTCCGGGCGCGCCCACAGGGAGATCAGCTTGGGCGCCCCGACCATCATCAGGTACGGGCCGTACTTGGGCGCCATCTGGAAAAAATGGCGGTGGTTACCACCACGCATCGGATCCGGAAAGAACCAATGCCGCGCGGTCCAGCCTTCGCGAAAATCGTGATCGGCCTTGCGCAACTGCAGAAACGATACCTTCCCCGAAGTGCCACTGGTGGTCACCGCCAGATGACCCGCCGCCCACAGGCGCTCGATGAATCCATCGATGTCACTGACGCCTGCAACATCGACGTCGTTCACCGGCACCGCAGACAGCGTGCCGAACCAGTTCAGCAATCGGGTCCACTGGCCCCTGCTCACGTAGCTGGCCGGATAAGACTTGTAGGTGGTGTGCGAAAACAGTAGCGGCACCAGGTCGGCGAGTCGTTCGATCCGCAGGATGCGGCTATCCGCGGCGCGACGCTCGAGGACCTGTATCTGGCCACGGCGCAGATCCAGCACCTCCTGCGCCGCCTGCAACCGCAGCTGCGCGAGCCGATCGGCGCGCAGCCAATAAGGATTGTCCGCCTCCGCCGTGGCCAGCAGTTGCTGCAGCGCCGAGGCGCCAGGCATTGTCGTCTGTGTTGCAACAGAGCGCAGCTGCACGTTCATGCGGACTCCCGATTGCGGCTAATTCTCCATGCGAGCTGCAGAGCACTCTACGCGGCAGCGGCGGCTACGGGAGTATCGATCCTGCCAAAAAAGCACCACTGGAACGCCAACGCGGTCGGTCGCCGCTCAACGACGGCAGTGCAGGCGGTAGGCATGCGGCGTGAACCCCGTATCGCGACGAAATAAGCGGCTGAAATATGTCTTGCTGCTGTAGCCGACCCGGGCGGCGACCCGCTCGATACTCACATCGGTCAGCCGCAGCAGACCCTTGGCCGTCTCGACTCGCAGGCGCTGCACGTAGAGGTTGGGTGTCATGCCGGTGACGGCCTTGAAACGCCGAAACAACGTGCGCGCGCTGACTCCAAGTCGTTGCGCAAGCTGTGGCACTTGCGCCAAGCCCGACAGATTCTGACTCAACCACTGGTTGAGCAGAAACTGTGCGCCGTCGATCAGCGGGTCGCCCCATTCGGGCGAGGCACCGCGCGTATCCTCCAGCCGATCATGGTCGTGGAAGAAAAGATCGATTGCGGTCTGGGCCGACAATACCCCCGGGCGGAAATATTGCAGCGCACGCCAGAGCAGACGCATGCCGTCGGCCAGCGCCGCAGCACAAATCGTGTCGCGGTCGCTCACGATCGAGCGCGTCATGTCCAGCTCTACATCCGGAAAGCGCTCGCGAAAGTCCGGCTCGAGGGCAATCGGAATGGTGGCCTGGTGCCCTTGAAGCAATCCGGCTTGGGCCAGCAGCACGATACCCGCGCCATGCGCCGCGAAGCGCGCCCCCTGCGCCCGCTGTCTGCGCAACCAGGCGAACAGCCGCTGCCATTCAGGGCGTCGTTGGCGCCAACCGTCGCTCGCTTCGAGGGTGAAGGCCGGCAGCACGACAAGATCGAAGCGGTCGCCACAGGACTCGATGCTGCCCTGCATGGCGAGCCGTAACCCCCCGGCGGTGAGAATCTGCGGTGCGCGCAGCGACAGCAGCTGTACTGACAACGTCCCGTGGCTCGCGGAAGCTTCCGGGAGAGTGCGCGCTTTGCGTTGGCGCAGATACCGGTTCAACGTACCGACCACGTCGATGGTTCCGAGCAGGCTGCCCGGATACACCCCGTCGAGCGCGATGACGGCGATCTTTCGCCGCCCGGATCCCACCCCTTTGATCTTGCGATAGTGTCTCAGACGAGCATTCGCTCCTCGGGGGATCGAGCCGCATCAGCGGGTCAGTGCAGGTGCGTCAGCTGCTGCAGCATCGGCGCCACATCGGGCACTGATTCGAGATCTGTCAGCAACCGGCTGATTCGTTGCTCGGCGGCTGCAGGTAGCAGAGCCTGGACACTGTCATGGAACTTCCTGATGACTTCGGCACGGGTCAGCGGATCAATGGCATCGCCGTGCGCGGTTACACAGGAGTGCTGATAGGTCGTGCCGCTCCTGAGACGAACCAGGATGGGATTCTCACCGGCCAGCTGTCCCTTATCCCACTCGGGGTGAACGACCATCTTGACGCGCGCACCCAGCGCGCGCAGCGCCGGATCGTGCGCCCTCTCCCGCGTGAATGTCTCCACCAGCATGCGCTCGCCGGACAGCGCCGCGGCGACGATGTGCGGCAGGCTGAAACGAGCCTCCTCGCCGTCGTCCGGCACCGGGTACTTGATGACGCGCGGGAAAGTCTCATTGACACCGACCTCGACGCCCGCCACATCCTCCGCGCGTATGGCGTGGGTGCTTCTGAGATGCAATACGCCATCGACGATCCGCTGCGCCAGATAGCAGCACGGATATTTCTTCATCCCGACCGCCAGTATGCGGAAGTCCGCGCCGCGGCCAAGATCGAACTGCGCCCGCGGCTGCCCCGCGAGCGCATCCCAGTAGCCGGACTGCCCTTCGAGGATGGTGGGATTGCCGGTGAGCCCGCGCTGCGCGAGCTTGGCCGCCATGATGCCGTTACGTCCGGCAAAGCCCGCTTCAACCACATGAGCGCCTGAGCCGGTCTGGCGGATGAGACCGGCGCTCATCGAGGCTGCCAGCGACAGCGCATTCCGGGTCTGCGTCGCGTTCAGACCCAGCAGCTTGGCCGCCGCCGCTGCTGCGCCGATCGCGCCCAGATGAGCGCAGGTAAGCCAGCCGCGCGAGGCACCGCCGCCCTCGGTGCAGATCGTTCCTTGCCGGGCCGCGACCTCATAGCCGATTACCAGCGCCTCCAGCACTGCGCGGCCCGATGCGTGCAGGAATTCGCCCATTGAAAACACCGTCGGAAACAGAAAGCAGGTGTACATGGCCTCGGGCCAGGCAACGTCCTCGAGCTCCGTGCAGTGGGCGGCGGTGCAGTTCACCACCGCGGCCCATTCCACCGAGGTCTGGAACCTAGCGCCAATGACGCCGGCCTGCGGTGGACCGCCCGCTTCGCGGGCGTACTCAGCCATGGTGCGGGTGACATCCATGCCCGAACCCAGCACTGCCGAGCCGAGCGCGCTGAGGGCGAGCTCCTTGGCGCGCTCGATGACGGCTTGGTCAATGTCGCCGTAGCCGGTCCGACAGACATATTCCGCAAGGTGTGCAGTGGTTTGCATGCAATGTCTCCTGAAGCAGGATTCGATAACTCGTGCGCATCCCAGTCCGGCAAGCCCGTTACGGCGGCATCCCATCGACATGCACCGACACGTGATCGATTCTGCCGGTGAACAGGTCGTTACCCGCGTATTCGGGAACCACGGCGGTGCCGTCATCGCGGCCGATGTCAAGGGTCTCGTTGATAGAATGAAACGAGGGCTCGGTGTTGTCGATCGTACCCTCGGCGACCTTTTGGCCGTCGATCAGCAGCCTGCCATTGCCGGAGTTCGGGCCGGTGCTGCTGAACTCAAAGCGCAGCGTCGCGGCTCCCATGGGCAGTTTTTGCGTGGATCTGACGCAATAGCGCTCGAGGCCGAAGTAGTTGTAGCAGAACGCGGGTTGCCCATCGATGGCGAAGAGCGCATAGCCACCCATATCGCCGCCTTGTGCGACGATCGCGCCATTCGCGGGCGCGCCGACGGATTCAATCTGAGCGGTGATGCTGAACGCGCGGTGCAATATCGGCGGCGCCAGCACCTCGGGAATACGCCGCTCACTGCCGAAGAACTCGAAATCGCCGTGGTGGGCGTCCAGTAGAGCGAGCTGAGCCTCGCGCCGGCTGCTGATGAAGTCCGGCAGGATCGGGTAGACGTTGTTGCGCCGCGCCTCTAGGTCAAACAGCGCGCGCAGTTCCTGCAGCTTCTGCGCATTGCTGGCGGCCAGGTCGTGCAGCTCGTTGAAATCCTCGCTCAGATGATAAAGTTCCCAGACATCGTCGGTGACCGGCCGCAGCTTGAAGAAATTCCAGGGCTGGGCGTTGTGCACAGTCACCGCCATCCAGCCGTTGGCCCAGATGCCGCGGTTGCCGTACATCTCGAAGTACTGCGGACCCTTGCGGGTGGGCGCGTGCGGATCATCGAAGGTATAGCGCATGCTGATGCCGTCTACCCGCTGTTGCGCCACGCCATCCACCTCGGCGGGCTCGGCAATGCCGATCAGATCGAGCAACGTTGGCGTGATGTCGTTGACATGATGAAACTGCCAACGGATGCCGCCGCCGCCGCTGATACCCCTGGGCCAGGAGATGATCAGGGGATCGCGTGTGCCTCCCTCGTGCACGGTCTGCTTGAAGTACTTAAAAGGAGTGTTCCCGGCCATGGCCCACGCCGCCGAGTAATGCGGATAGGTGCCCGGCCCGCCCCAGGCATCGTAGAACCTGCGATTTTCCTCTGAACTGGCCAACTTGCCGTTATAGAAGTAGGCCTCATTGAAGGTCCCCTCGGGCCCTCCTTCGGCACTGGCGCCGTTATCGGACAGCACGACCACGATGGTGTTGTCGTACTCACCGAGCCTCCTCAAAGTCTCGAGGATGCGGCCGAATTCGTGATCGGCGATGTCGAGCTCAGCGGCAAAAGCCTCCATCTGACGCGCCGCCATTTTCTTATCCTCAGCGGACAGGCTGGACCAGGCGGGCAGTCCAGGCGATCGCGGCGGCAATCTGGCGTCGGCTGGCACAACACCGAGCCTCTTCTGGTTGGCAAGGATCTGCTCGCGCGCCTGATCCCAGCCCTGATCGAATCGACCGTGATATTTCTCGATGACCGATCGCAGCGCGTGATGCGGCGAATGCACCGCCCCCGTGGCCCAATACAGCAAGAATGGCCTCGTTGGCGCAATGGCGTGCTGCGTCTCGAGCCATTGAATCGCATGATCGGCAAGGTCAGTGGTCAGGTAGTAATCTGGGTGTCCGCGCCAGGGATCCACCGGATTCTGATCCTCCCACAGCAGCGGATGAAAGTGATCGCTGTCGGCGGCGAGAAAGCCGTAATAATGGTCAAAGCCTTGACCTGTCGGCCAATAGGTAAACGGGCCCGCCGGCGACACATCCTCGCTTGGCAGATGATCCCACTTGCCGAGCGCGTAGCTGATGTAGCCGTTGTCGTGCAGAATCTTCGCAATCGTGGCGGCGCTCCTGGGCACACGCGACCAATAGCCGGGATAGCCGGTCGCCGAGCCGGAGTGAGAACCGACGCTCACGGCATGAGAATTGCGGCCGGTCAGCAGCGAAGCCCGCGTCGGCGAGCACAGCGCGGTGGTGTGGAAGTTGACGTAGCGCAATCCCTGCTCGGCCAGCGCATCCGTGGTCGGGGTGTCGATGAGCCCACCGTAGCTGTGCAGATGGGCAAAGCCGGCATCATCGATGACCCAGATCAGGACGTTCGGCGCGGCCTTGGGCGGCTGGGTGCGAGCGGGAAAAGCGGGCACCGATTCGGCACTGGTCGGGCCGATCCTGCCTTTGAACGAGGCCGGATCCTGCTCCGACGGCTCGGCGGCCGAGAGTGGTTGGGCGAGCAACATCGCCACCGCTGGGATGAGTGAGAGCGCAGATTTGATGGATATGGACATGTTGGCGGCGGGACTCAGCTATTGAAGTGGCATCGCTGTTCGTGTCCGGAGGTCGGATCCTGCGTGGCGGACTCCACCAGCCGAAAGCCGATGTGCGAGGTGCTGGTGTCCGGGGTCTCACCACGCCGTGCACTGGGCCGGTAACTCTCACAGTACTCGGGGCTGCACAGAAACGAGCCGCCACGGATCACTCGTTTGGCGGCCTGGGGATTGAGCGCATCCTCCGGGTCGTAGCTGTCGACCGGACCCTGGGGGTTATCGATGATCCGGGCTGTGCTCGCAGCGCGCTCGAACGCATCCGCTCGATACCAGTCTGCGGTCCACTGCCACGCATTGCCGGTCATATCGAACAGCCCATAGCCGTTCGCCGGATAGCTCTCGACACGTGTGAGACCGTGACGCCCTTCATTCACGGGAAATCTGCCCTGCCAGGTGTTGGCCATCACTCGACCGCCGGGCAGGTACTCATCGCCCCATGCGTAACGCTTGCCGGCCAATCCGCCGCGCGCGGCAAACTCCCATTCGGCTTCTGTGGGCAGCCGCTGGCCGGCCCAGTGCGCATAGGCCCGGGCGTCCTCAAATGAGACCTGCACCACGGGGTAGTCGTGCTGTCCGGCGATATCGCTGTCGGGCCCCTGGGGATGGCGCCAATTCGCACCCGGTACCCAGCGCCACCACCGGCTCCAGTCATCGAGCGGGACCGCCTGATCGCTGGCGACGAACACCAGGGAGCCTGGCACCAGGCGCTCGTCGCTGGGCCGCGGGGTATCCGGCGGCAACTGCTGCTTGAGCTGATCCCAATCCGGCTTGCGCTCAGCGGTGGTCGCATAACCGGTGGCATCAACGAAGGCCGCGAACTCGGCGTTCGTCACGTCGTGGCGATCCATGCAGAAGCTGTCGACGCGAACCCGATGCACTGGACGCTCATTGGGTCGGGCCATGGAGTCGGCACTGCCCATCAGAAACTCGCCGCCGGGAATCCATACCATCGCCGATAACCGCGCCGTACCAGCGGGCTCTTCGGCGTGGGTCGCGACAGCTGCAACGCTCTCGGTTTCCGATTGCGCTTTGGGCCAAAGCCGGTCGCCGGCGAGGAAGCCGATGACAAACGCGCCGGCGGCGAAGACGGCGAATACCCAGACGCGCCCCAGCCGCGAACGAGGCCGGTCGCTGCCCCCGTCTGCGCCGCGAGTCGTGCCTGCGCGACTCATTTGAGATCGAGCGACACCGATTGCAGCTCGCCGGTAAACGGAAATGGCATTGGATAGTGATCGCTCACGGGGGAGCCGAAATCCGCCCCGACGTCCATGCCTTCCAACACCGAGAACAGGAACTTAAGTGTTCTGTCCAGCCGTCCCTCGCCGATCTTGCGATCATCCGCCCACAGGCTCAGCAAGCCGCCCTGCCCCAGGTCCTTGTCGGATACGCCGTCATAGTGAAAGCGCGCCTCGAGCGTACTGATGTGTCCCGACAAAGGTACCGACACAACCCTGTAGCGCTCGAGCTGAGCGTAGTTGTATTCAAATACCAGCCGACCCTGCAGAACGTACAGGGCCCAGCCTCCTGGACTGCCTCCCTGCGTGATCAGCATGCCCTGCGAGGTGCGCGAGAACTCTCCATGCGCCGCGATGCTCCAGGATCGATTGCGGATGTTCGGAGCAATGACTTCGGGCAGTCCGACCATGCCTGGGTAGTAGACGAAATGCTTGATTTGTGCGACCGAGTTCGGGCGCACGACGCCGCGCAGTCGCTCGCCCGCACGCCAATCGAGCGGCAGAACGTCGTTTCTTGCCGCTTCCGCCCACCATAAATCCTGCAGTGCCCGCAAGTGCTCCGGATGCACCCGGGCCAGATCGTCGGCCTGCGTGAAATCCTGGTCGAGGTCGTAGAGCTCCCAAACCACCTTGTCCGGATCCAGATTGGCACGATTGGGATTGGCCGGGTCCGCCTCGAGCAGCGCCGAGGCGAACCAGCCGTCGTGATAGATGCCGCGGTTGCCAAACACCTCGAAATACTGCGTGTGCCGTCGCTCCGGCGCAGCCGCGTCGGCGAAGCTGTACAGCATGCTGATGCCGTCGAGTGGGCTCTGTGCGATACCCTGCACGGCATACGGCATCTGGATGCCTGCTGCCTCGAGCAGCGTCGGCGCGATATCGGTCAAATCATGAAACTGCGTGCGCAGGCCGCCTTCATCCTTGATTCTGGCGGGCCAGGAGAGGATTAGCGGATTGCGTATCGCGCCCAGATGCGACACCACCTGTTTGTAGTACTTGAACGGCGTGTTCATCGCCCAAGCCCAACCGTAGGCGAAGTGATTGTTATAGAGCGGACCGCCGAGCTTGCTCAGAACCTGTGCGGTGAACTCATTCTGCGGATGCAGATCGTTGGCCGGGGCCAGTTCATTCAGCTCCCCGCTGGGGCCACCCTCCGCGCTCGCCCCGTTGTCGCCGACGATATAGATAATGAGAGTGTTGTCGGCGTCGGGGCGCGCCCTCACGGCCTCGAGCAGGCGTCCTACCTCGTGGTCTGCATATGCCCCGTAGCCGGCAAACACTTCCATCTGACGGGCGAATACCCGGCGCATGGCTGGCGGGTAACTGTCCCAGGCCTTGATCAGATCCGGCCGAGCTGTCAGCTTGGCGTCCGCCGGGATCACGCCGAGTGCCTTTTGCCGCTCGAATGTGGTCTCGCGGTACCTGTCCCAGCCCAGGTCGAATTGACTCTTGAATCGGTCGATCCACGCCTGGGGAGCTTGGTGCGGCGCATGGGTCGCGCCAGGGGCCAGGTAGAGGAAGAACGGCCGGCCGGCGTTGGTGGCGCTGGTGTTGCGCATCCAGCTGATCGCATGATCGACCAGATCGCCGGTCAGCTGATAGTCCGGGTTGCTCGATGGTGGTACCGGACGTGTGTTCTCATAGAGCATCGGCTGCCATTGGCTCGTGCCCCAGCCATTGAAGCCGTAGAAATAATCGAACCCCATGCCGGTGGGCCAACGCTCAAACGGCCCGGCCGGCCCGCCCTCCCAGCCCGGCGTGTTGTGGTTCTTGCCGAACATGGCGGTACTGTAGCCGTGCAGGCGCAGAATCTGGGCTATCGTAGCCGTACTGCGTGGAATGCTGCCGCTGTAACCGTCATAGCCAGTGGCAAGCTCTCCCACGTTGCCAAAGCCTGCCACGTGCGGATTGCGCCCGGTCAAAAGCGCGGCACGGCTGGGGGAGCAGATTCCCGCCGTGTGAAACCGGATGTAGCGCAGGCCATGATGCGCCAGCTGCTCCATGGCCGGTGCCGGCACGCCACCGCCAAAGACGCTGAACTGACCATAGCCGACGTCATCGAGCATGATCAGGACGATATTGGGCGCATCCTTGGGCGGTCTGCTCGAGGGCGGAAACCTGGGAGGATCCGAATCTCGGAAGGTGCGCCCGACCTCGCCGCCGAATCGTGCGTCTGGCATCGGCAGGATAGACTGGCCGAACGCCAAGCGGCTCAGCATGAGCAACAGAACCGCCAACAGATACAGCGTCTGCGGCTTCATAGGCGCCCTCCGCATCCACCCCGAACCTGCGCGCGATCGCCTATCGGCACATCGCTTGACTGGCCCACCAGAGCTGCGCACGGCCTTGCCACCGACCGCAGCGCCCGAGACTTGCTCCGGCGAGTCAGACGCCAGAACACGCCGGCGCGGGCTACCCTGCTACCGGAAGTCGTAGCGCAGGTTCACGCCGACCGTGCGCGGCTCACCGTAATCGACCACCCCGTAACCGAGTGAGGCCTGCGGCCCGGCAAAGGTCCGATAGAGCTCGTTGCTGAGGTTCTTGACCCAAACCCCAGCGGTCAGATGCGAGCCCAAGATATCCTTCCAGTAGGTCGAGAAGTTCAGTGTCGTGTAAGACTGGCCGACAGCGTCGCTGGAATTCAGGGTGCCGAGTGTACCCGACAGATTCACGATGTCCGCAAACGTGATCGTGCTGCGGGTGAACACCGTGAGGTTCGTCGAGACCTTGCCCCCCACGTCCGGCAAAGGCCAGTAGAAGGTCGCACCGCCGCTGAAGGTGTTGGCCGGGATCTGGGCCGGTGAAGCTCCCGTCAGATTGGTCTGCGGCAGGATTCCAATCGCCGGAAATACGAAGTTGTCGTAGGAGGCGTTGATGTGCGTGTAGTCGGCGCTCAGCTTCAGATAGCGGGTCAGATATACCTCGGCATCCACGTCCGCACCAAAGTAGCTCAGTGAACCGGCATTGAACACCGCGATCCACTGTGTGCCATCGGCATACGCGCCGTTCTCGACCTCCTGCTTGTTATCCGCGTGACCGTAGAACGCGTCAACGTTGGTACGCACCGGCATGCCGCCGAGGGTCCAGTCGACCTTGATGCCGGACTCGAACTCGGTGGTCTTCTCCGGTAGGAACGACTGGTAGGCCTGCTCACGGATCTGGTTGTTGAGGCCGCCTGCCTGGTAACCATGGGCGATCTTGAAATAGACGATCCCACCGTCTCGGAACTTGTCGCTCAGTGCCCAGGTGTAGCTCGGTGCATGCCAGTCGCCGCCCGACATGCCCTGACAGGTCGTGGGATTGAAATTGCCGTAGTACTTGAGAATGCCCACATTGCAGGGGCCAGAGAGGAAATTCGGGTTCGGTTCCGGCGCCCCTAGTCCGCCTCCGTGCTGGGAATCGACCAGCTCCATGCGATCCCAGTTGTAGCGCCCGCCGAGAGTCATCGTCAGCTCATTCGTCAGGTCGTAATCGACCTGCGAATAGACTGCAAAGGAGTGCTTGTTGCGCTGATAGTAGGCATTGGTGAGCTCCGCCACCGGCGAGGCGGGTTGGCCGGGAAACAAGAAGTTTGCCGGCAATCCGTAGAGATAGTTCTGCGCCAGATCATAGGAGTTGCCGTCGTCGCGTATCTGGTGCGACCAATAGGCGCCGCCGGTGTAACGCAGCTTGCCGTCCAGCAGTTTCACATGCAGCGTGGGCTCCTCGATCAAGTACTCGATGTCGGACCGGGTGCGGCCGTTCACCAGGTCGATGTTGGTACCGTCGTTATCCTGGAACGTATCGAGGTAATCGTCGTAGTAACTGAGTGCGTTGTGGAACGTCACAGCGTCGTTGATGTTCCAATTGAAAGCGTCCTCGACGCCCCAGACGCGGTCGCGGTTGTACATCGGCAGATTGATGCCCGAAAGGTTACCGCCCTCACTGACGGTCCAGGGCCCGAGAACCGTCGCTCCTAAGGACGCGGGACCCGGGGCTTGCGGCGGAAAGCCTTTGAGAAGGTCGACCGCAATCTGGATGGGACCGGAGTCGTCCTCGTGGTAGTAGGTGCCAGTGATGTCATTGGTGATCGGTCCGAGGTTCAGTCGCATCGTGGCACGGAGCGAACGATAGTGCAGGTTGTCGAGCGAGGCGGGAATTCCGTCCTGCGGCTCCGGCGTGAGGTTGTTGACGAAGCCGCCACGGTCCATGAGATTGCCGGCGACGCGGAACTGCAGCACGTCGCTGATCGGGATGTTGGCCATGCCTTCGAAGTAGGCGCGGCTGTAGTTGCCGCCCTCGGCCTCGACATAGCCATCCAGCTGGTCGGTGGGCTTGTTCGGCCGGAATACGACTGCGCCGCCCGTGGTGTTGACGCCGAACAGCGTGCCCTGGGGACCCTTGAGCACGTCGACCGAGGCGATGTCGTACATCGAATTGGCGATTGCCTGCGTGGCGGCCATCGGCACATCGTCGATGTACACCGCAACGCCGCCGTCGGTGCCGTTGTCCTGCTTGGAGGCGCGAACCGCGAAGGTCGGGGCGCCGCCTTGTGAATCGGGCGAAATGACCAGTCCGGTCACGTGCTCCTGCAGATCCTGCACCGTGAAGACGTTGGACTCCTTGAGATCATCCTCCGAGAGCGCAACGATTGCCTGCGGCACACTCTGTGCCGACTCCTCGACTTTGCGCGCGGTGACCACGATGGTCTCGAGCATCGGCGCGCCTGTGGACGTCTCCGCGGCGGCGGTTGCCGAGGCGTCGGTGGCGTCCGCGGCCATCGCAATGCCTACGGTGAGTGCGCCGGCGGTGCCGAACAGCGTCATGGTGAGGACGCGCTTCGGCAGCTTGCTTAGCCAAGCCTGCAGAGCCCTGCGAACAGCGCGAGTCACCGAAAAAGCCACAGTGCTGGTGGTTGTGGATGTAGCAGTCATTGATTTCCCCCCGATCACATGATTGCCGGTCGCCGTCTCCGTGGCATAACCGGCCCCTGTCTACTTCCGCCGAATCATAAAGGCCAAGAATGCGATGGTCAACTATGCGCATCAAGTTCTAATATATGAACGGGTCGCACTTGCTGTGGCTACCCGGCAACATGCGCGAGGGCAGATTGGGTCAGTTCGGAGTAAAGCTGGCGTCAGTGCGCCGCGCGCTCGAAGATCGCAGCCAGGCCCTGCCCGCCGCCGATGCACATGGTCTCGAGCCCATAGCGCCCCTGACGGCGCTCGAGCTCATGCAGCAGAGTCGTCAGCATGCGCACGCCGGTCGCTCCGATCGGGTGGCCGAGTGAGATCCCCGAGCCGTTGACGTTGAGGCGATCGGGGTCGTTCCACCCCCATCCCTTCAGAACCGACAGTACTTGACAGGCAAAGGCCTCGTTCAGCTCCACCAGATCGATCTGCGCAAAGCTCAATCCGGTGCGGGCAAAGAGCTTGCGGACGGCAGGCACAGGCCCGATGCCCATGGTCGCCGGATGACAGCCGGCGGCAGCCCACCCGATTAGATACGCGGCTGGCTGCAGACGCAGCCTGGAGAGTGCCTCCTCCGCCACGACCAGACAGGCGGCAGCGGCATCGTTCTGCTGGCTCGAATTACCGGCCGTCACGGTGCCGTCCTTGAGCAGCGGTCGCAATTTGGCCAGCGTTGCCGGGGTCGTGTCGGCACGAATGCCCTCATCGCGCGCCACCAGCAGCGCTTCACCCTTTTTCTGCGGCACGCTGACCGGCACCACTTCGCGATCGAAGCGGCCGGCGGCCCAGGCGGCCGCGGCGCGCTCCTGACTGCGGGCGGCATACTCATCGGCTGCCTCCCGCGTGATGGCATACTCCCGCGCCAGATTCTCGGCAGTCTCGATCATGCCGGAGATGCGCCCGAAGCGCGCCTCGGGCTGCGAGCGCTCCCGCCCGCGATCCAGGCGGTCGTGCAGCCGCACACTCCCCGCACGCGCGCCCCAACGCATATCGGTGCTGTAGTACTCGATGTTGCTCATGCTCTCGACACCGCCCGCCAGCACGACATCGGCCGCACCGCTCTGCACCATCATGGCAGCCGTGATGACCGCCTGCAGTCCGCCGCCACAGCGCCGATCGAGCTGCATACCCGGCACCTCGACGGCTAAGCCTGCCTCGAGTGCGATCCAGCGCCCGACACAGGGCGTCTCGCTACTGGCATAGGATTGTGCAAACACCACGTCCTCGATCAGCGCGCTGTCGATCTGGGTGCGCTCGATGATCGCCTTGACGACCGTGGCGCCGAGGACTTCCACGGGGACCGGCCGCAATGCGCCGCCGAAGGCGCCAACCGGCGTGCGCACGGGGCTGACAATGGCGGCACGGCGTAGCGACATCGTCACAGCCCTCGGAAGCGCGGTGCGCGTTTTTCCGTGAAGGCGCTCATCGCCTCCTTGGCGTCTTCCGTCAGGCGGGTGCGGATCATGTTGCGCGTTTCGATCTCGCAGGCCCGCTCGAGCGGCTCATCGAGCGCTGCATGCACGTTGTCCTTGATGTAACGCAATGCGATCGGCGGCCCGCCCGCCAACCGCGCGGCGAATGCCGCCGTCTCGGACTCCAGTGCCGAATCCTCGACCAGCCGCGTCGCCAACCCGAGCCGCTGAACCTCCTCGGCATCGATGCGATCGCCGAGCATATAGAGTTCCTTGGCCTTGGCCGGACCCACGAGCTTGGTCAGGAAGTAGCTGCCGCCGAAGTCGCCCGACATGCCGATCTTGGCGAACGCGGTCAGAAAGAAAGCCGTCCTCGAGACGATGCGAAAATCGCAGGCCAGCGCCAGCGCCAGTCCGGCACCAGCGGCCGCGCCGCGCACCATGGCGATCGTGGGCTTGCCCATGCGGTGCAGCCACAGCGAGGCGTGGATGAACAGCCGCAGCCGGTCGGTGCGCGCCTCGACATCGAGCCACAGGGGATCGGTACCCCAGCGCTGCGCGATTGGATCGTCCGGATCGGGCGCGCCGAGGGATTTGACGTCGCCGCCGGTGCAGAAGGCAGCGCCCGCACCCGTCAGCACCAGCACGCGCACATCCGGACGGCGCGAGATATCGTAGAACAGCTCGAGCATGCGCCGCTGCATGCGGGTGTCGAAGGCATTGCGGGCCTGCGGCCGATTCAAGGTCACGGTCATGACACCGGACTCGTCGAGGCGGGTTAGCAGCGTTTCATCGGTCATGGCGACTCTCGCTGGGCTGGTCAGTAGAGGATCTGCTGCCGGGTTGCATCGAACGGCTCCTGTGGCTCTCCCAGGCGCAGCTTACGCGTCCAGAGCGGATCGTTGAGCAACGAGCGCCCCACCTCGACCAGGTCGAACTCGCCGGCATTGAAGCGCTCCATGAGCTGCGGAATGTTGTCGCTCGCTGCGGCCTTGCCTTCGCGGTTGGAGTCGTACATCCCCTTGTCGAGACCGATGCCGCCAACGCACATGGCCAGTTTGCCCGTCAGTTTCTTGGCCCAGCCGGACAAATTGAGCGTCGAGCCGGGAAATTCGGCTCGCTGAAAATAGCGCACGCTGCCATCGAAGATGTCGACACCGGCGTCGGCGATCGGCCCCAGGATCTGCTCGAGCTCCTGCGGGGTCTGGGCGATGCGCGCGCGGAAGTCCTGCTGCTTCCATTGCGAGAAGCGAAACACGATCGGTAGCTCATCACCGGCTGCCGCACGAATCGCGCGCACCGCTTCGACCGCGAATTGCGATCGCCGGCGGCGGTCGCCACCCCATCGGTCGGTGCGCTGATTGGTTTCCTCCCAGAGAAAATCATCGATCAGATAGCCATGCGCGGCGTGGATTGCAACGCCGTCGAAGCCGAGGCGCCGCGCGTTGGCGGCGCTGCGCCCGTAGGCGGCAATGACATCGGCAATCTCCGCTTCGCTCATGGGCACCGTGGCAACTGCGAGGCGCGCGGCATACTCGGCCGGAATGGCGCAGGTCCTGCCCAGCGGACCCCACAGTCCCGAGGGCCGGCAGCTGGGAGCTTGCGGATGCGGTCCCGTGCCCGGTGCGCGCATGACTCCCTGATGCCAGAGCTGCGGGAAGATCACGCCGCCCACCGCATGCACCGCTTCGACCACCGCACGCCAGCCGGTGAGCGCCGCCTCGCCATACATATGGGGCAGATCCGACTCGCCCAGCCCTGCCTCGCCGAGCGCCGCCGGATGATCGACGCCCACTCCTTCGGTAATCAGCAGCCCGGTTTCGCCCTCCGCGCGCCGCCGGTAGTAGTCGGCCACGCGCGCCGTCGGCACACCCTCGGGGGAAAAGCTGCGCGTCATCGGCGCCATGACGATGCGATTCGAAAGCGTCACGGCGCGCACCCGCAACGGCTGGAACAGCGGCGCCACCAGGGACCGAATCGGCGTCACGAGCGCCTCAGGTTTCGCCGGGGTAGCCATGTGCACTCATGTCTGCGACTCCGGAATGCGTACGATCAACCCGTCGAGCTCGGAGGTGATCTGGATCTGACAGCTCAGGCGGCTGCCCTCCTGCACATGCAGCGCGCAATCGATCATTTCGGCTTCCATGGGCGACGGAGTGCCGGTGCGTGCGCGCCAAGCCGGGTCGACATACACATGACAAGTCGCACAGGAACAGTTGCCGCCGCATTCGGCCACGATGCCGGGAATGCCGTAGCGGGTGGCAGTCTGCATGATGGTATCGCCGACTTGTGCATCGACCTCGTGCGTCGTGCCGTCGTGCTCGATGAAAGTCAGCCTGGGCATGCGTGCTCTCGCTTCCTCAATCCTGCTGGCGGTAACGCTTGCGCAACGCCGGCTTGTCGAGCTTACCGGTCGCGAGCCGTGGCAGCTCGTTGACGAAATCGATGCTGCGCGGACACTTATAGCTGGCAATGCGCGCCTTGCAGTGGGCGATGAGGTCCAGTTCGCCAAGCTGTCTGCCGGCCTTGAGCGTCACGACTGCCTTGACCGCTTCCACCCATTTCGAATCGGGGACGCCGATGACGGCGCAGTCGAGCACGTGCTCGTGACTCTGAATCGCCTCCTCGACCTCGCGACTGTAAATGTTCTCGCCGCCGGAAATGATCATGTCCTTCTTGCGGTCGACCAGGAACAGATAGCCTTGATCGTCCTGCACGCCGATATCCCCCGTGTGATACCAGCCGCCGCGCAACGCCTCGAGACTGGCGGGAGTATTGTTCCAGTAGCCATCGAGCATGCAGGGCGAACGCACCACGACCTCGCCGGGCTTGCCCGGGGCGCAGGGCTGACCATCCTCGTCGATGAGCCGCATGTCGACGTCAGGCACAACGTGACCGACCGACCCCAGCCGGCGCAGATCATCCGCGCTGCCGTTGGGATTGACCAGGTGGCGCGGCAGACCAGTAATGCTGCCGACTTCCGTGCAGCCGTACTGAATCGAGAATACCGAGCCGAACAGCTCGATCGCCTGGCGCAGCACCGGCACCGGAATCGGCGCGGCGGCGGAGAACACCTGCTGCAGGCTGGACAGATCGAATGAGCGGATGTTCGGCACCGCCAGCAGCGACTGCACCATCGCCGCGACCATGAACGTGTGGGTGATGTGCTCTCGTTGAATGATCTCGAGCATGGCCGGCGCATCGAAGGACCGCTGGAAAACGCTGCATGCGCCCGCCCAGCTGGCGCCGAGCACGTAGCCCTTGCCACCGATGTGGAACGCCGGCGTCACCTGCAACACGCGCGTGGCGCCGTTCATCTCCGAGACATGGGAGTTGATGCGGGCGCTCTGCAACAGCTTTTCCTGACGCCACGGTACCCCCTTCGGCTTGCCGGTGGTGCCGCTGGTGTACCAGAGGTAGGCATAGTCCTCGGGTCGGGGCGAAATCGGCGGCCCGCGCTCCTCACCGCTCGCGATCAGGTCTTCGAACACCAGCGGCGGCTCGGCTCGTCCCCGGTGGTCGTTGAGATCGCCGCCCGCACTGCTGCTGCCTGGGCGGATGCAGACCCAGTGCTCGATCTGCGGCAGTTCTGCGCGCAGCCTGCTGACCGTCTCGGTGTACTGCTGTTCGAACAACAGCACCCGCGCACCGGCGTCGCGCAGCACTGCGGCGATCTCGGGAGCCGTGAGGCGATAATTCACCGGCACGATGATGAAGCCGCTGACCTCGGCGGCTGCGTATGCCTCGTAGTACTCGAGGCAATTCATCGCCAATACCGCAAAGCGCTCCTGGGTGCGCAGGCCCAGCCGATAGAGCCCGCTAGCAAGTCGCAGCGCGCGCGTGGCGTACTGCGCGTGCGTGCACCGGCGGGCGTCGAACACCCCCGCCTCACGCTCCGGGAAGTAGTGCGCGTTACGCTCGATCAGCTCACGAAGGGTGCGCATCGGCAAGTTCGGGGCAGCAGCGATGCCGACACCACCGCGCCCACTCGCGCGCCCCGGGGGGATTTACCCATAGTTGAATAGTATTCGAAAATATAAACGAAGCCCCGACCATCCGTCAACGCTGGAAGACCGCCGGGCCCCGTTGTTATCACCAGATCGTCAATGCACGAATTTCGATGCTGGCGCGCGGGTGTGCATTCGCTGGCGTGGTTGGATCGGCAAAGGCACTGTGTGGGCTGAATCGCGCTACGCCCGTGCGCTGCGAGTCATAATTCTTCAACAGCAGAGACTCACCTGGCATCATGTCGGGAGCATAGTACCAGCGGTGCGTTGGACTGAAGGCGACCGAGTAGATCTCGCTCTCCTCGATCTCCCCAACTGCCGAATGCATCCCCTTCTGGTCCACCCGGCTGATGGATTTTGAGGCGATGAGGTCACCCGTGGACAGCGTCCTGACGTCGCAAACCGCCAAGGGATGGTCTTGCAGCGGCCCGGTGATTGGACACCAGACGTTGATGACGGCAAAGCGCCGCCCGCGGAATCGGTCCGCCTCCTCACCAAGCATTACGTTGAACCAGTATGGACCCGAATCCTCGGTATAGTCGACGTGCACGCTGCCGGCGGGGGCCGTGATCGTGCCCGGGTTGCGCCGTTGCGCCTCCTCGCCCCGCAGAAACGGGAAGAAGACCCGGACTTCAGCGGCGCCCGTATGCCGCTTAACCAGTTGCGCAACTTCGGGATTGAACACGGCCTCACGCTCTGCGGCATCGTACATGTCCCTGACCGAAGACCTGAACGAGACCAGCTCAAATCCGCGGGATTCAAGACCAGCCTTTTCGCCGCCGTCACGCATGCTGGTAATCAGCATCTCGTGCGGCTCCTTCACTTCATTGGAGGCCGCTTTGTCCGCGGGCGGCTCGACCTGGTAGTAGTTGTACAGCGGCTCATCGATACGGGCGACATAGTTCAACGCCGCCGTCACCTGCCGAACTCTACCTTTGGGAGCCACGTGTCGTCTCCTCGGAGCAGATCAGTGGACGGGGTCAAACAGCACGTGGATCGCGGTCGGGGCCCGGGAATTGAACCCTGCCACCCGTGGCGGGGGATAGTCCGGATCGAGGCGCAGATTCGGCAGGCGATCGAGCAAGGCGTTCAGTGCTCGCGTCATCTCGAGACGCGCCAGATGCTGGCCCAGACAGATATGCGGCCCGAAAGCAAAGGCCATATGGCGCGCCGGCGGTCGGAAGATGTCGAAGCGGTCCGGATCGGGAAAACGCGTCGAATCCCGGTTGGCCGAACCGGCGACCACATCAATCTTCGTTCCCGAAGCGATCTCCACATCGTCGAGCTCGATGTCGCGTGTTGCCTGACGTGTCAAGACAGTGAGGGGCCCATCCCAGCGCAACGCTTCTTCAATCGCCCGCGCCATCAAAGTCCGATCGCTGCGAACGGCCGCCAATTGCCGCGGATGTGTCAGCAGGCCCACCAGCAGCGAGCCGGTGCTCCGGTAAGTGGTGTCGCCCGCTGCGTTCATGAGCTGGCGCAGAAACGACTCACTGACCTCTGCCGGCAGCCGCTCCCCCTCGATCTCAGCATTGGCGAGCAGGCTGATCAGATCATCACCACCCGAGCCCTGTCTCTCCTGCAGCAGAACGCGGAAGTAGTCGCCCATTTTTTTCGAGGCCTCGGCGGCATGTGCATAGTCAACCATGATGCACATCAGTCCGGCCGCGAGGCGATGGAATATTTCGAGATCGTCCGAGGGCAGACCCAGTTGCCCGTAGATCACTTCAAACGGGTACTGAATTGTGAAGTCGCTGACCAGCTCCGCGCTGCCGCGCGTTGCGAACCGAGCAATGAGGCCATCGACGACGCGCGGCACGAGTTCCTTGCCCCATTGCGCGACCGTTTGTGGCATGAACGCACGCTGGAACAGCCGGCGATAACGGGCATGCTCGGGCCCATCCATGCCGTTGATCGATTGGCCGAACGAGCTGCTATAAATCCGCCGCATGATGGCGTTCGAGAACGTCGCGGCGTCGCCATAGACCCGCTCCACCATCTCGTAACCCATCACCATGACACTGGGCAGTTCCGCCCAGAGGTCGAACGGGCGCAAGCCGCACTTATCGCGGAGGTCGCCACGTTGCACCCTGCCTTGGCGATTTACCTGGTGAATCGTCGGATACGGATCCTCGACCTCGCCCAGACCTTGCGCGGCATCGAAGGTCCGAAATGCGTCAAAGCTCGCGTCGGCGTAATCGTGGATTCGCAGCGCGCTGCTCATGGTGCAACTTGAGTCCGGGTGGCCGCCGAACCGGACCAGAGCAGCGGGAATCGCTCGCCGCTGATGCAGTCACCTGCGTTCAACGGCACGCGCTTCAGCCAATCGTGGAACACGCTGCGCTTCGGCAACCAGCGCACGTCATCCCCCAGAAACCGCACGCTGAAGGTCCGTCGCGGGTAGCAGGGAGCGCTGCCCAGCGCGGCGTGCAACACACGCGGGTGGAAAAAAACCACGTCGCCCGGGCTGACATCGAACACGCGCACGGCGAAGCGAGCGGGCTCCACCTCGACGTCCGGCAGCCTGCCGCCATCAAAATAGTGCGCGTCGGCCACGACATCCGCTTCGCGCTCATGTGGCACCACGGGCCGATACAGGGGCCCATTGTGTGTACCCAGCGCGAACCTCAGAGATCCGGTGTCCTTGGTGACCGGGTCGAGGCAGAACCAGCCGCTGGCCATCTGCTTGCCGGACAGTGGCCATTGCGGCTCGTCCTGGTGCCACGGCGTGGGTTGTTCTGCCCCGGCGGACTTGTAAATCAAAAGGTCTTCGAACAGGTTTAACTGGCGGCTGTCGAGCAGGGCAGCGGCGGTCGCTGCCAGCGGTGACTCGCGCAAGAAACGCAGGAACAACGCCTCAAGACACCAGCAGTCGTCGCAGACGATGGTCTGCCCGCGACCGGACCCCGGTCGCTGCGATTTCTCATCGCCGTAGTAGCCGCTGAGGTCGCGCCCCTGACGCTTCAGCTGTTCAAACAGCTTGGACAATCGATTGAGCCATGGGCTGTCGAGCACGCCGCGAACGCAAATCGCGCCGTCACGAGCGAAGCTCTTGCGTTGCTCATGGCTGATGGCGATCGGGCCCGCGGCCAAGGCAGAGGCATTCAGACTGCTGACGGACATGCACCCTCCAACACTGTCGGTGGAAACTTTGGCGTTCGCAGAACAATTTGGCGCCACTCACTGAGCTATTCTGAGCGCAAATTCGGTCGAGCGCCGCATCGCCCAAGTTAATCCACCTTTTGACAGATAGTTAAGCCACGACGCCACGTCGCGGCGTACAGTCGGCACACTGCTTGATTGGAGTTGCAGGCGGCAATGGATCAGCTACGCAATCTGTGGCACTTCGTCCGGGTTGCCAAAGCCGGTAGCTTTACTGCGGCGGCGGCGGGCCTCGAGCTGAGCGTTGCAGCTCTCAGTAAGAGCATCGCCCGGCTGGAACAGAGCCTGGAAGTTCAGCTGTTTGTGCGAACCTCGCGCTCGCTGCTGCTCACGGACGAAGGCCGCGCACTGCTCGACAAAGTCGGCGGTCCGCTCGACGCGATCGAGGGGTCCTACCGGCGGGTGCAGCGGATCAGTACCGAGGCGGCGGGCGTGGTGCGTCTCTCAGTCGTTACTGCCTACGGCAAGCACTGCGTGCTGCCGCTGTTGCCGCGCTTCTTCGCGCGCTTTCCAAAGATTGACCTGGTCATGAGCTTTCACGATGGCGGACGGGGTCTGACACGGCAGGTATTCGACATTCGCATCAACTGGGGCGAGGAGCGCGAGCAGGAAAAGGTATCGCAAACGCTCTGTCAGATGCCGCTCATCCTGGTGGCAAGTCCGGACTACCTTGCACGGCGCGGCACCCCAACCAAGCCGGAGGAATTGCACTCGCACGATTGCATCAATGTTGCGTGGGCAAACCGTGGTCGTGCGCACTGGACATTCGAACTGCGAAATGCGCGGCGCGAGCGCCACCAGATCCCGGTTACGCCAAGAGGTCGATTGGTGGTCATGGACGAACTCGATGCGGTGACCGATGCGGCGGAGGCCGGGCTAGGCATCACGGTATCTTCCGCCGAAAATGTATTGAGTGCGCTTCGAGAGGGAAGGTTGCAACGCCTGCTCGAAGACTACGCCATCGTCGGACAAGGCCAGTTGCACAGCCAGATCATCATGCAGTATCCACGCAGGAATCTCCTGTCGGCAAAGGTGCGGGCACTGGTGGACTTTCTGTTGGCGGAACTCAAGAGCCGCGATCCGCTTGACCTCGTCGAACAGACCATGCGCAACGCAGTGCGCAAAGCAAAGTCGTAGCTATGGCACTTCCGGCATCTCTGCGCTCGCGGTTGTTGCTGCCGGCAATGGTGGCTCCTATGTTCCTAGTGAGCGGCACTGAACTGGTGATCGAGAGCCGCAAGGCGGGATTGATCGGCACGCTGACCCGAAACCACTGCCGCAGCCATGAGGAGTTCGATGCACAGCTCGTGACGGTGCGCAACGCCATCGCGACGGTGCAGGAAGCCGAGCCGAATCGCATCATAGGGCCCCTGGGCGCCAACGTTTCGATTGGCATGTCGCCGCGCTTGCGTTCCGAGGCACTGCAGGCGTGCCGGCGCCATGGCGTCGACGTCATCGTGACCGCCGGCGGCGACCCGCAGACGGTGGCGGCCGAGGTACACGATTGGGGTGGGCGCATCTTCCACGACGTGACTTCGGTGCGCTTTGCGGAGAAGGCGCTCATGGCGGGCGTCGATGGTCTCATCGCCATCGGTGCCGGTGGCGGCGGCCATTCAGGCACGCTGAGCCCCCTGACCTTGATTCCCCAGCTGCGCGCGCTGTTCGACGGCGTCATCGTCATGGCCGGCGGAGTTGCCAGCGGCGGCGGCATCCGCGCTGCGGAAGTTTTGGGCGCGGACCTCTCCTACCTGGGAACGCGCTTCATCGCCACGCAGGAATCGATGGCGCCCGAGGAATACAAAGCCCTGCTCGTCAGTCAGATGCCCGCGGATCTCATCTACACCGCTGCGATCAACGGCGTGCCGGCGATTTGGCTCAAGGAATCGATGCGTCGCCTCGGTCTGGATCCGGACAATCTGCCACGCGCCACAGGGCACAATACCGAACACTTGCCAGCGCATGTGAAACCGTGGAAGACCCTTTGGAGCGCTGGCCAGGGAATCGGACTCATCCACGACATTCCGCGCGTCGCCGAGCTGGTCAGGCGATTGCAGGATCAGTACCAGGCAGCGTGCGCCGTCCATTCTTGGCAGCGGCTGGAGGAGAGTCATGATGATCGAAACACTGTTGCGTGAGGACTCCGACGGGCTTTGCACACTCACACTCAACCGCCCAGAAAAGCACAATGCCCTCGATACCGCGCTGTTCGAGCGACTGGATGCGGAGTGCGGGGCGCTCGAGCAGCAGCAGGCTGCGATCGGCTGCGTCGTACTGCGAGCGAGCGGGCGCTCTTTTTGTGCCGGCGCGGATCTCGCCGCCATGGCAGGCGGCACTGCGGCGGCGCCGCGTTTCAAGCCGGGTGTGATCGAGCGGCTGGCACGCCTGCCGCAGGTAGTGATCGCCTGCGTGCACGGCACCTGTGTGACCGGTGGGCTGGAGCTGGCGCTGGCGGCGGACTTCATCATTGCCTCGAACTCCGCACGTTTTGCCGACACGCATGGGCGCTGGGGGCTCGTGGCTGGCTGGGGTATGACCCAGCGGCTGCCCCGCCGAGTCGGACCCTCCTTTGCCAAGCTGATGATGATGACGGGGCGGTACATCGCCGCAGCGGAAGCGTTGCGGGTCGGACTGATCGATATCTGCGTGCCGGATGATGAGCTCGGTGGGCAGGTGATCGCTCTGGCGCGCGAAGTTCTCGCCAATAGTTGGTTCACCAACCGGGAGAGCAAGCGCCTGCTGCTGGAGACCGACGGTCTGCCGCTCGCGACCGGGTTGGCGCACGAGCATTATCGGCACCCGGGCTCGGCGCCCGACCACAAGCAGCGCATCGCGCTCTTTGCGCGCAGAAGCTGAGAATTTAAGTCCACGAGGAGATGGCTATGCGTTACAAACTGCTCGGTCGTTCGGGTCTGCGGGTTTCGGAGCTCTGCCTCGGCACCATGACCTTTGGTGGCGGCGTCGGCTCGTTGGGCATCGGCGGCGCCGATGAGCAGCAGAGCCGCGCCATGTTCGATGCGTTCGCCCAGGCCGGCGGCACTTTCCTGGATAGCGCCTGCTCTTACAGCGGCGGCCGCAGTGAGCAACTGCTGGGTGAATTCATCGCCTCCGACCGAGATCATTTTGTGCTCGGCACCAAGTACACCAATAGCCATGATGGCGGACTGGCGCGCTCGGGTAACAGCCGCCGCAACATGGTCCGCAGTGTTGAGGAGAGCCTGCGACGCCTGCGCACCGACCGGATCGACCTGCTGTGGCTCCACATCTGGGATGCCACGACGCCCATCGACGAAGTCATGCGCGCGTTTGACGATCTGACGGCGGCCGGCAAAGTACTCTACGTCGGCTGCTCCGATACGCCGGCGTGGGAGATTGCACGCGCCAATACGATGGCGGACCTGCTGGGCATGACGCCGCTGATTGCGATTCAGATCGAATACAGTCTGCTGGAGCGCGGTGGCGAGAACGATCTGCTACCCATGGCGAAGGCTCTGGACCTCGGCATCACCGCCTGGTCGCCGCTGGCAGCCGGCATCCTGGCGCGCCCACCCGACCGGCCCGGCGCCTCCCAACGCACACAGGGCCGCGTATTGAGCGAACACGAGCGGCAGCTCGCCACCGCTGTGACCGCCATCGCCAGCGAGCTGGGCGTCAGCCCCGCGCAGGTGGCGCTGGCCGCCATCCGCCAGATGAGGCACTACGGTCAGATCATTCCGATCATCGGCGCCAGCCGCGTGGATCAGGTGCGCGACAACCTCGGCTGCCTCGCAGTGACGCTGTCCGCTGAGCAGCTGGCGCGCCTGGAGCAGCTGAGCGCCCCGCCGCTGTGCTTTCCGCACCGCATGCTGAGGTCACCGATTGCCGAGAAATTGACCACCGGCGGCCAGGTCGGGGTGCTGGACAATCACCGCGGGTGAGTGCTTGGCATTTGGCACGGCTTCGATGCCGGCTTACCCGCGAGCATCCTCGATAATCAAGTCGGCCGCCCGCATCGCAAAGGCCATCGCGGGACCGTTGGTATTGCCGGAGATGATGCCCGGAAAGGCCGACAGATCCACCACTCTCAGCCCGGTCGCGCCGCGGACGCGCAAGCGCGCATCGAGCACGGCGCGCGCATCGGTGCCCATCCGGCAGGTGCCGGTGGCGTGGTAGCCCGCTTGGCCGTGTCGAGCGAAGGCCGAGAGAATCTGCTCATCGCTCTGCACTTCATCGCCCGGCAGAGTCTCCTCGCCCACGAACGGCGCAAGCGGTGGCTGCGCCACCCAGCGCCGCAGAAAGCGGAACATGTCGATGCTGACGCGCCGGTCCGACTCGGTCGCGAGATGATTGGCTCGGATCTGCGGCGCGTCCTGCGGGTCCGCGGAGCGCAGCTGAATGCTGCCGAGGCTCTCGGGCTGCAGTGGATAGCCGAAAATCTGCATGCCGGGAAAGTCCTCGAAGGCCAGGCTCGCGGCGCCGAAATCCAGTGAGTAGGGCGCCAGCATGATCTGCGCATCGGGGCGCTCGAGGCAGCTCCGTGTGCGGATGAAGCCGCCGACATCATACGACCCGCTGGCCAGAATACCGCCGCGTGTCAGCAGGTAGCGCAGCGAATGCCAGGCCAGCGGCAAGCCGTGAAAGGCGCCATTGAGACTGCGGCCCGCCTTGAGCCGGTACTGCAGAAACATCAGCCAGTGCTCGCGCATGTTCTGACCGACCTCGGGGTGGTCGATCAGCACCTCGATGCCGAGATTGCGCAGTGGCTCTGCCGGGCCAATCCCGGAGAGCTGCAGCAGCAACGGCGACTGCAACGCGCCCGCTGACAGGATGACTTCGCGGCGCGCACGATGCGCGATCGGCGCGCCTTGGTTCGAGACGATCACACCGTTGGCGCGCCGCCCCTCGAAGGTGACGCGCTGCGCGAGCGTGTCGGTCAACACCGTGAGATTCGGTCGCCGCAGCACCGGCTGCAGAAACGCCTTGGCAGCACTTTGTCGGCGACCGCCGCGGATCGTCAGACTCAGGTAGCCGATGCCCTCCTGATCGGGGCGATTCAGATCGCGCTTGACCGGCACGCCGAGCGCGCGCCCGGCCTCGATGGCCGCATCGGCCAACGCATACGGCGGTTGCGCGAGACCGACACCAAGCGGCCCACCGGCACCGCGCACGTCGTCGGCACCCAGCACATGGTCCTCCATGCGCTGAAAATAGGGCGCCATCGTCGCCCAGCCCCACCCCGATAGTCCGGCACGCTCCCAGGCGTCGTAGTCCTCGGGCTGGCCGCGCACGTAGACCATGCCATTGACCGAGCTCGAACCGCCGAGCGTCTTGCCGCGCACCCAGTACCGCGCTTGCTCCGCCGTGGTGGGCTCGGGCTCAGTGCGGTAAACCCAGACATGGCGCGGATCGCTAAGCAGCCGCCCGAAGCCCTTCGGTACGTGGATGTGGGGGCTGCGGTCAACCGGGCCGGCCTCGATCAGCAGCACCTGCTGGCTCGGGTCGGCCGACAGCCGGTTTGCCAGCACACAGCCCGCTGAGCCGGCGCCGACGATGATGTAGTCAAACTCGGCCACAGGCAGGACGCCTCAGCGCTTCTTCAGGAGCTTGATGATCTCGACGAACTCGTCCTTCAGACTGAACGGCACGGACAGGCTCTTCTGGCTGGTGATCTCGTCGAAATGCGCGCCGATGTCCTCGGCACTCGGCGGCGTGTCGCGCGGTCCGACCCAACCGTCGCTGGCGGCCACGAACACTCGCGCATAGCGTCCGAGCGCCGCCGAGTAGATGCCGTGCGTCGAGGGGCACTGCTCACTGCACAGATAGATGACCAGCGGGGTGACGAACGGCGGTGTACCGCTGTTGCCAAGCTGCTCGCCGGCCGAGCCGAACAGTGCGCCATACTCTTCCATTTGGGCCGCGGGCATCGCCGCGCCCATGCGACTTTCCGCCATCGGCAGCAGCGCATTGCAGTGAACTTGGTGCGGCTTGCCCTCCTGCGACAGTACGTTCATCAGGCCCACGAGCCCCGCCTTGGCCGCCCCGTAAGCCGCCTGGGTCGCATTGCCGAACATGCCCGCAGCGGACGATGCGAACAGAATGCGTCCATAGCGCTGCGCTTTCATGAGCCGGAATGCCGGGCGTGTGACATAGAACGCCCCCTTGAGATGCACCTCGATCATGGCGTCGATAGTGCCGTCGGGCAGTTCGTCGAACGGCGCATTGCGCAGCGTGCCCGCGTTGTTGATGAGCACATCGACCTTGCCGAAGGCCTTGAGGGCACTCTGCACGATCGCCTCGCCGCCCGCCGCGCTTGCGACCGAGTCATACGAGGCTACCGCCTTGCCACCCGCGGCCCGAATCTCCTCCACTACGCGATCGGCCATCTGCTGGGACTTGCCCTGACCGTCGAATGTGCCCCCCAGGTCATTGACTACCACTGCGGCGCCGCGGCGTGCCAGCTCGAGCGCGTAGGTGCGGCCGAGCCCACCACCCGCGCCCGTTACGATGGCGACGCGACCCTCGAACGAAACTGACTGCATGATTGATACCTCTTGGGATTAAGCGACGGTTGCGGCTCAATGGAGCGCATGCCGCGCGCAGTAGGCGGCGAAGCTCTCACGGACCTGCTGCTCGCTGACGCCATAGTCTGCCAGTCGATAGCGATGCTCGCCGTGCCGGGTAGTCGGGCTGTCTTCCACCCAGCGCCGCATGCGCTCGAGCGCCACCTGCTCAAGACTCAGGTCGAAATGCGCGTAGAGCGCGCGAATGGTGCCGAGCGGATCGGAGTGGAAGCGCCGGTGATCGACGTCGAAGAACTGACCCGGTCGCGCGGCCCGCAGCCGATCGGTGCAATCGACGGCGTGCTGCCAATAGGCGCACTCACGCGCGCCGAGCACCTCGGCGCGCGCGCCATCGGCTTCGAACATGCGGCGCGCCATATGCAAGGTACTGCAGAGCGAGGCGATGGCTTTGACCGGATCGCGGTGGGTCTGTACGATCAGCGCATCGGGAAACACCGCCAGCAGGCACTGCATCTGCGCCACGTGCCCCGGGTTCTTCAGGAGCCAGCGCCTGTCGGGTTCGTCGGCGCCGATCAGACGCAGCACGTCGGCGTAACGACGATACGAGGCCTGCTCGTCCTGCGCAAAGAACCAGCGGTCGTACGACGGGATGTAGGTCGAGGCGCCGAAGCGATTGCTGATGAAGCTCTGGCGCAGCACATCCAGACACTCCTCGACTTCGTCGGCGACCATGTCATGCGCCCTGCGCATCTCGGGCATGATCTGGAAATACGCCTCGAGCGCGGCCACCGAGGCCTGATAGGCCGGCTGAGAGGGCCAGCTCGCGCGCGCCGGCCGAACCATCGGTGCCTCGGCCAGCCAGTGTTCGAGACCCTGAAACTGTGGATCCATCGACAACAGCTTGTGCAGCGCGGTCGTTCCGGTGCGCGGAATGCCGGTGATGACCAGCGGTGCGCGAATCGGATTGCGCAGGCATTCGGGCCGCTCGCGCCAGCCACGTTCGGCACGCAGCCGGGCCGCGAGGGTTGTGACGATGCCGCCGATGGCGAACTGACGGCCGAGCGCTGACAGATGCGGATCGGTGTCGTAGGCGGCAAGCAGCTGACGCAAGCCGGTCAGATAGTCCGGCGCGCCGAAGTCGCTGAGTCCGCCGGTGATGTTGACGGCGGCCGCATGCAACTCAGCTTCCATGTCGATGAAGGACGGTGACGGCATGTGCTGCGGCACACGTCAGAGGCGCTGGGCCCATGGGTCAACCAGCACCTTGCATTGATGAGTGCGATGACGCAGGGCCTCGAAAGTGGCCGGCAAGGCCTCGAGTGCCACGGTGTCGGTGATCATTGCGCGCGGCGCGACCTCGCCCCGATCGAGCACGCGAGCCACGTGCTCGAACTCGGCGCTGCTGTAGGTCATCGAAAACTGCAGCCTGACCTCTTTCCAGACTGCGATGGCCGGCACGAAGGCATCGGGCTGGGAGCAGAAGCCGAGCACCACGACCGTGCCCGCTGGTCGCACGCAGTTGATCGCCTGCGCGATCAGGTCCTTCTTGCCGACCGCCTCGATGACCACATCCGGCATGGCACCGAGCGCAGCCATCGCGACCTGCGGCAAAGCCTCCGGCCGCTCGGGCAGTACGAAACTCGAAGCGCCGAGCTCGAGCGCCAGCGCTTCACGCTGGCGCGAGCTTGCCGTGACCGCGATCGGACCCGCTCCGAGCTTGCGTGCCCAGAAGGTCGCGGCCAACCCGATGGGGCCGGCGCCGATGACCAGCACTCGCTGTCCCGGCTCGAGACGCGCGAGCGCCGCGCCGTGCAGGCCCACCGCGAGCGGCTCCACCAATGCACCGTCGGCAAGCGACAGACTCGAGGGCAGGCGGATGGCAGCGCGTTCGGCGGTGGTCACATACTCGGCAAACCCGCCTGCCATGCCGCGAAACGCGGCGCAGAAATTGGCCCGACCCGCGACACAGCTCGGACATTGACCGCAGCCGGTGTAGGGCATCGCCGTCGCCCGATCACCGACTGCAAAGCGCTCGACTCCCCTGCCGACCGCGACGACTTCGCCTGCGAACTCATGCCCGATCACCGAACCGGCTTCGAATACCTGGCCACTGCCGTCGGTCATCGACAGATCGGTGCCGCAGATGCCGCAGCGGCCGACCTTGAGCACCAGCTCTCCCGGGCCCGGAGTCGGGTCAGGACGCTCCTCGATCGACAATGGCCGGCCGACGGCCTTGAAGACGGCTGCTCGCATCAACGACCCCGCCACTTTGACAGCCTTATCTGTCGTTTATATTATTGAACGACGTTCACTTATGCAATCCGCGCTCGCCGTGGCGGCGTAGCCGGATTGCTTCCGAGCGAGGATGACCCGCATGAGCGCTACCTTATCGAGCATTCCTGCACACGTACCGGCCAATCTGGTGTTCGATTTCGACGTCTATCACCTGCCTGGGGCGGAGCAGGATTTTCATCTGGCGCTCAAGCGCCTGCACGAGCAAGGCTGCCCGGATATCTTCTGGAGCCCCTGTAATGGCGGACACTGGGTCATCGCGCGCGGCGAGGACATCCTGAAAATACAGGCTGACTTCGAGCACTTCTCCAATGCCAACCTGACCGTGCCCCGGAGTGCGCGCCCGCCCATCCCGCTCTTCCCCATCTTCGCCGATCCACCCGAGCACACTGCCTATCGCGCGCTGATCAATCCGAGCTTCTCGCCCAAGGCCGTGGCCGAGCTGGAAGTGCGGGCGCGGGCACTGGCGATCCGGCTGGTGGAACAGCTCAAACCCCGTGGACACTGCGACTTCGTGCCCGATTTTGCGCAGCATCTGCCGATCGAAGTATTCATGTCGATCGTCGATGTTCCGGCGGCAGACCGCAAGGACCTGCTCGAGTGGGCCGATGGCATGGTGCGCCCGAAGCACACGGATGATGTGCATCAGACAATCCAGAAGATCTTCGGCTATGCGAAACTCAAGATCGCCGAGCGCCGCGCAAAGCCAGGGCCGGATCTGATCACCAAGCTGTCGCAGTCCCAGGTGTTCGGGCGGCCGCTCACCGATGATGAGCTCATGGGCATGGTGGCGCTCATTCTGGTCGGCGGCATGGACACGGTGGTGTCGGCGATGTCGTTCGCGGCCAACTTCCTCGCCAGCAGTCCGTCACACCGCCGGCAGCTCGTCTCCCAGCCGGAGCTGATTCCAAAGGCCGCGGATGAGTTGCTGCGACGTTTTCCCATCGTCAACCAGGGACGACTGGTCCGCAACGACTACGTCTACAAGAATGTGCAGATGAAGGGCGGGGACATGCTGATTCTGCCCACCACGCTGATGGGGCTCGATGAGCGCGTGTTTCCGAACCCGCTCGAGGTCGACTTCACCCGCCCGACTCCGATCCATGCCACCTTCGGCAACGGCCCGCACCGCTGCCCGGGTTCGAATCTGGCGCGCACCGAGCTCAAGGTTTTCCTGCAGGAGTGGCTCAAGCGTATCCCCGACTTCCGCATCGCCCGAGGCGGCAAGGTCGGCATGCATTCGGGCGTCAATG
Source organism: Steroidobacteraceae bacterium (assembly GCA_049584935.1). GTDB lineage: Bacteria > Pseudomonadota > Gammaproteobacteria > Steroidobacterales > Steroidobacteraceae > FEN-1191. Next base: position 10,067 of record JBAUYT010000249.1, on the reverse strand, counting down.
GCACGATCTACGCCCTGCCCCTCGAGTGGGACCATGCGTAAATGGCAATGTTTCTTCTGCGGTTACATCTACGACGAGGACGCCGGCAGTCCGGAGGAAGGCATCGCACCCGGAACGCGCTGGGAAGATATTCCGGATTCCTGGGTCTGCCCGGGCTGCGGCGCGAGCAAGAGTGACTTCGCGATGATGGAGGCCTGAATTGGCAGGTATGCCTCAGCCCGTGGGCGGGCGCGTGATCCTCAAGGGCCGCTGGTAAGACAGATCGGTGCGGTCGCGCTTGCCCAAGCCGGTGGCGGCGTAGGCGGCGAGCAGCTCGGGAGGCATGGGGAGTTCTCCCAACGCGGCGTGCCATTCGATGATGCAGGCGCGCGCAGCGATGGCCCAGATGCCTTGGCGGCGCTCGAAGCGATCCAGATAGCGGCCGAAATGAATTGTCGAGGGCTGCTCCTTGGACGTCTGTGGATCCTTGTTGATACCGCAAAACAGCCAGTAGGTTTCGGTATGGGCGGTATCGTCCACCAGTTCGCAGGAGTGATTGGTGACGATGTGGTGCGTCAGGTTCTGATACAGACTGTGGTAACCGAAGGCCCAGTCGGCGAACTCCTGCGGTCCCCCAACGAACACACCATGATCGTCGACCGCGTCCGGATGATAGACCGACAGCAGCAGCTGGCGGTCGAAGCGATCGACGGCGCGGCAATAGCGGTGGATGCAGTCGAGGATATCCTGCCGGTCGAGCAGCCCCTGCAGGCGCGCCGCACTCGGCAAGGGTGTGCTCTTGGGTTTGGGCGTTGACATGTGGGCCTCCACGCTTATTTTGAACGATGTTCATATTTTTGACAAAGCACGCTGAGAGTATCCTCGCATGAGTTCAGTGGAAGCGGCCCCGGAATGGCGGGATCTCGGCGGTTTACCGGCGCGCGATGGCCGGCGCATCCGTCCGCGACGACTGTATCGCGCCGGCGCCTTGCAACCGGATCCGACCCAACGCCTGGCTTTGAACGCGCTTGGACTGCGATTGATCTGCGATCTGCGCAGCGCCACCGAGCGTGCCGCGCACCCCTGTCTCGAGGGTCTTGCCGGCGAGCCCCGCCGCCTGCACCTCGAGCTCTCGGCCGTGCTCGACACCGGCACGGCGCCGATCCTGCAACAGCTGCGGCGCAACCCCGGAGTCGCGGCCGCCGAAGCGCTGATGCAGCGCACCTACGAGTTGCTGCCTTCGGCCTGTGCGCCCCGACTTGCCGAGTTATTTGCCGCGCTCTGCGAGGGTGAAGTCCCAGCGCTGATCCACTGCACCGCGGGTAAGGACCGCACCGGTTTCGTGATCGCCATGCTGCTGAGCGCACTCGAGGTTCCACAGCAGGACATCCTGGCCGATTATCTACGCGCCGCACAGCCCGAGCTGCTGGCGGTGGCGCAGGTTCGCACGGCACGGCTGATGGAGCTGCTGTTCGGCCAGCCGCTCGAGCATGCCGCGGTGCTGGCCCTCAGTACCGTACGGCCTGAATACCTGGAAGCCTCATTTTCGGCTATCGCGCGTGAGTTCGGCGGCCTCGAGGACTATCTGCAGCGCGCTGCGCGGCTTGACTCACAGGCACGGCGCCGGCTGCAATCCCTGGTGCTCGCGGCCAACACGGCTCACTAAGCGCGAGGCAGCTGCGCCGCGACACTCGAGCGCGACAAGGCCTCCCAGGCATCGAAATCGGCGCGCAACCGGTCGAGCTTATTACGCGCTCCAAAGAGCGCATCGGTGCCGAGCACCAGCCGCAACGGCGGCGCCGGCGAGTCGGCCACGGCGAGGATAGCCTCGGCCGCACCCTGCGGATCGCCGGCCTGCGCGTACCATTCCTGCACACCGCGTGGGCCGCGCCCTGTGATCGGCGCGTACGCCTCGAGCTTGCGCTTGGTCTCGACCAGCCCACCGCTCGGAAATCCGGTTCTGAAGGCCCCCGGCTCGATCAGAGTCACCTTGATGCCGTGCGCGGCCACTTCGCCCGCCAAAGCCTCACTCAGGCCCTCAACCGCGAACTTGCTGGCCGAGTACAGCGCCAGCCCCGGCACGGCGCCAATCCCTGCACCCGAGGACATGTTGAGGATGTGGCCGCTGCGCTGTTGGCGCAGCTGCGGCAGCGCGGCCTGCGTCACCAGCATGGTGCCAAAGAAGTTGGTCTCGAAGATGGCGCGTGCCTCACTGGCGCTGGTCTCCTCGACCGCGCCGAGCAGACCGTAGCCCGCGTTGTTGAACAGCACATCGATCCGGCCGTAGTGCGAAATCACAGTGCTCACAGCCGGGGCAATCTGCTCGGACTGCGAGACATCGAGCTGCACCGCATGTGCGCGCCCGGGCGCGAGCGCCTCAAAGTCCGCCAGTTGTTCGCGGCGTCGCAGGGTACCGATCACCCGCTCGCCACGCCGCAGCGCTTCGGCTGCCACGGCTCGGCCGAAGCCACTAGAGCAGCCCGTGATGAACCAGATACGCTCGCGCTTTGGAGTGGCCATTCGTCGTTCCCCTTGATTTGAGCTACCGTTGGGTCGCTTGATCCTGGCTGACGGACGCGCTCCATTGCAGCAACCGATCCCAGAATCGCTGCCGCGTGCCCGCAAAGTTGTGCATATGCGCCATGCGCGGCACGATCAGCAGCGTGATGTCGCGCGAGCCTGCATAGGCCCGCGGCTCAGCGTGCGGCTCCGGGCATACATCACGCTCGCCGACGCCGATGAACACCGGCACGTCGATCGCTGCGGCTTCCGCCTTGACGATGCCGTCGGACATCATGCGTACCGCACAGGTCGGAATGGTCTTGCTGCCAAAGGGCGGCACGGTCCGCCGCAGCGGATAGCCGCCTTCCATGTCTGCGGCGAGGATATCGGGCGGCACGTCCTCCCAGTGAAACGGGTAGACGAAGTCGGAGATCTGCGCGCTGCTCTTCGCGATGGTATCGGCCGACAAGGTCGCATTCGACGTAAATTGATGTGCCTCGGCGGCCTGGCGCCGCGCCTGCTCGGTGCGCTGCGGCAGCATGGTATGGATCGCGCTGTAGCCCAGTGCAGCGATGGCATCAAAGCTCCGGTGATGCGCCTGAGTCAGAATGGTGATGCAGCCACCCATCGACTGGCCGATTCCGATCATCACCGCGCCCGGCAACGGCAGCAGCCCGGGTAGCAGCGAGCCCGTGCGGATGCGATCTGCCAGCGTGCGCACCGCCCGCTCATAGGTCGAGGCCAGGCTCACGAAACTGATCTGCGTCGGATCCGGCAGACTGCTGGCGCCGACGCCCAGCGGGTCGAGCGAGATGAGCAGCACGCCCCGGGCTGCGTGATGTTCGGCCTGACTATAGCCCTCGTGCCCGGCAAAGCGCATGTCGAAGTAGCCGCGCGCGTAGCCGCCGCCTGCGAGAGCGAACACCACGATCGGCGGATCGTCGATCGAGGCGACGTCGGGCGCGAACACGGTTGCCGCGAGCTCGAGCGATCCCGCGGGCGCTTCGCGGGCACCACTGACGTCGAGCTTGAGGTCCACACGCCTCATGCCGCTACCGACCCGCGCCACAGACGCTCGAAGGTGCCGTGGTCGATGACGGCCTGCGCAAACCGTGCTGCGACCGCGCAATTGTTGATCTCGGCCTGGAACTCGACCGGATTGACGAGCCAGTAATAGAGACCATAGACCATCTGCTCGCAATAGACCTGCCACGCCTGCTCGAAGTCCGGAGCTGAAACCCCGCGGGTCCGAAGCTCTTCGAGATAGAACCGCAGCAGGCGTTGTTCCCAATCTCGACGGTCCACCACATCGAGCGCCGAGCCGAGCAGGTAGGCCACATCGTGCGACCAGGGTCCCTGGCACACGACCTGCCAATCCAGCATGCCCGCTGCGCCATCGGCGTCAAAATAAAGATTGCCCAGGTGAGCATCGCCGTGCAGCACACAGAACGGGTCCTGTCGATCAATGCCCCGCAACCGCTCCATCGCCTGCAGCATGCGGTCGCGGTCGTGAAAATAGCAGCTCACCGCCACGCCGCGCGGCAGCCCCATGTAGTGCGCATACACTTCGGCACGCAACTGCCCACGCTGGTACAGGCCCGCCTCGCCTTCGGGCAGCGGATCCAGGCACTTGAGCCAACCGAGCTCACCTTCCGGCCCGAGAGCCGCTCCATTCCACCAGCGCGCGTGCAGCGTGGCGAGCATCGCCAGCTGGGCCTGGGCCTGCACGAAATTCAGTGGCTGCTGCACTCGACCGAAGTTCGCCGAGCGGGCATCCAGGTCCTCGAGCAGTACGATAGCCTGCTGACCCGGATCACTGCCCGCGTAAAAGCAGCGCGGTAGGCGCATCTCGAGCTGCGGAGCCAGCTGCTGATAAAAGCGCGCCTCGAGCTCGTAGACATAGCTCATCATTTCGCGGTGCGCGGAAAACCCACCCTTGACGATCAGGGTTGCCGGCAAGCCGGCGGTCCGACCGGCCTCGTTGTACTGCAGATGCACCCGGACCTTGGTGGCCGTGCCCGGCATCAGCTCGGCCTGGCGCGCCTGCAGCACGACCACGCCCGGGAAGCGCTCGCCGAGCGCCCGCGAGAGCCAGGCGGCCGACACATCCTCGAGTGACAGCGGCAGGGTCGAGCGAACTTTCTGCGCCGGCAGCGACATCAGTCGAGCAGCGTCCGCGGCGAGGCGAGCCGCTCGGCGAGCGAGCGCATGAAGCGCGCCGCCTCGGCGCCGTTGATGAGCCGGTGATCGTAGCTCAGGCACAGCGGCAGACTCAGCCGCCAGTCGATTCCATCGTGCGCAGCGCGCACCGGACGCCACTGCGCCCGGCAGACGCCGAGAATGGCCGCCTCCGGCGCGTTGATGATGGGTGTGAAAGCAGTGCCGCCGATGTTGCCGAGCGAACTGATCGTAAAACACCCGCCGGACATCTCCGCCATCGCCAGTCCCTTGGTGCGGGCCTTGTCCGACAGCGCTGCGATCTCGTTGGCGATCTCCGGGACCCCCTTGCGATCACAGTCGCGCACCACCGGCACCAGCAGGCCGTTCGGCGTGTCGACCGCAATGCCGATGTGAAAGTATTTCTTATAGATGACGTTGCCCGAGAGTGCATCGAAGGAAACGTTGAAGTGGGGGTGGTCACGCAACGCGGCGACCACCGCTTTGACGATGAAGGGCAGCGGTGTGGGCTTGGCCGGTGGGGTTCGCTGGCCCAGCTCCTGTCGCAGCGCCTCGAGCGCCGTGACGTCGGCATCGTCCTGGTGCGTCACGTGGGGAATCATGACCCAGTTGCGAGCCAGGAAGCCGGCCGCGATCTTGCGCATGCGCGGCAGCGGCTTTACCTCGATGGCGCCGAAGGCCGCGAAGTCCGCCTGCGGCCAGGGCGGCAGGTCGGCGCCAAATGGGATCGGCTGGGTCGGCTGGCTCATGCAGTCGACTCGAGGATTTCGCCCAGCAGCGTGCCGACCTCGTAGCTGCCGCCGATCGTGGCGATGATGCGCAGCTTGCCGCTCGCCGGCGCCTCGATTTCCTGCAGCGACTTGTCGCTCTCGAGCTCGTAGAGTGGCTGACCGGCCGTGACGCTGGCTCCATCATCTATCAGCCAGCGCGTAAGAATGCCCTCGTTCATCGCAAAGCCGATCTTGGGCATGAGAATTTCGGTGCTCATTGGCGGGACCTTTTTGTCAGCACAGCGCGCTGCGAATCGCCGACTCGATCTGCGCCTGCGTCGGCATGAAAGCCAGCTCGAGCGGCTTGGCGAATGGGACGGCGGAATAGTTGGCGCCGACGCGGCCGACTGGCGCCTGTAGTTGACCAAACAGCGCTTCCTGGATGCGCGCGGCCAGTTCGGCGCCGACGCCAAACGCACGCACGGCCTCATGCACGATCACCACCCGTCGCGTGCGGGCAGCCGATGCGAGCAGCGTTTCCATGTCCGGTGGCGAGACGGTTCGCAGATCGATCAGCTCGATCTGGATACCCTCCTTACCGAGCTTATCCGCCACCGCAGCGCAGTCGCTGAGTGCGCGACTGTAGCTCACCAGCGTGAGGTCCGAACCGGCGCGCACGGTGTGGGCCTTGCCGAGCGGAATGCGCACGCCGGGCACCGGCGCGGGACCCGGGCTCCAGTAGCTCGGCAGATTCTCGATGAACAGACACGGATCATCATCGAAGATGCAGGACAGCATCAGACCATAGGCGTCGGCCGGGCACGAGGGCGCGACCACCTTGATGCCCGGGGTGTGCGCAAACCACGCTTCGAGGTAATCGGCGTGCTGGCCACCGGTGCCGAAGCCCGCGCCGGTCATGGTACGAATCGTCAGTGGCACGTGCGTTTGACCACCCGACATGAAGCGCAGCTTGGCTGCATGATTGACAATCATGTCCATGGCGACGGCCGTGAAGTTCATCAGCATGATCTCGGCCACCGGGCGCATGCCGACGATGGCCGCGCCGATGGCCGCGCCGATGATCGCCTGCTCCGAGATCGGCGTGGTACGGACCCGGCTGCGGCCGTACTTGGTGGAGAGCCCGCGCGTCACGCCGACGACTCCGCCCTCTTCCTCATCGCCGATGTCCTCGCCGAGCAAGATCACGTTCGGATCGAGGCCCATGGCCTCATCCAGCGCGGCGTTGACTGCCTGGATGGTATTGATCGGCTTGGCCGTCGTTGCATTCATGCGGGCAACTCCTCGGCGAACACATCACGACGCAGCTCGGCCAGATCCGGAGCCGGGCTGTTGAGCGCGAACTCGACCGCGGCATCGATCTCGCGCTCGATGGCAGCCTCCAGTGCTGCCAGCTCGGCCTCGGAGGCATGTCCGTGCTGTAGCAGCCAGCCGCGGAACGCGGGCACCGGGTCGCGCGCCATGGCTGCGGCCTTTTCACCCTTGCGCATGTAGCCGTCCATGTCGCCGAACACGTGGCCGAAGAAACGGAAGGTCTGCGCCTCGATCAGGGTTGGCCCACCGCCGGCGCGCGCACGCTGCACGGCCTGCTTGGCGACCGCGTAGACCGCCAGTGGGTCGTTGCCGTCGACATGCACCCCGGGCATCTGATAGCTCGCAGCGCGATCGGCGATGCGCCTGGCGGAGGTCGTGACCTCATAGCGGGTGTGCTCGCCGTATTCATTGTTCTGACAGACGAACAGCACCGGCAGCTTCCATACCGCCGCCATATTCAGGGATTCGTGAAAGGCGCCAATGTTCGACGCCCCGTCGCCGAAGTAGGCGATCGTTACGCGCTGCTCGCCCCGGATCTGCGCCGCCAGCGCCAGTCCATTGGCGATGGGCATCGAGCTGCCGACCACGCCGGTGGTGACCATGACGCCGCTCGCCGGGTGGGTGATGTGCATCGGCCCGCCCTTGCCTTTGCAGGTGCCCGTGGCTTTGCCGGCAATTTCCGCCCACAACAGCTTGACCGGCACACCCTTGGCGAGCATGTCGTGCACGCCGCGGTAGATCGTGCAGATATAGTCGGCATCGGTGAGATTGACCGACACCGCCGCCGGGATCACCTCCTGCCCGCGCGGTGAGTAGTAGGGCGCGACGATCTTGCCGGCTTTGATGACCGCGCGAAAACGCTCGTCATTCTGCTTGATGAGTGTCATGCGGCGGTAGATATCCACCAGCGTGGTGCGCTCCGGTAGTTCGCTCATGCCGCCTTGCTCCCGCTGGCAGCCGCGCGAACCTGCTCGACGGCATGCCGGGCGGCCAGATAACCGAATACAAACGAAGGCCCGATGCTGGCTCCCGGTCCGGGATAGCAGCGACCCATCACGGACGCGGTCGAGTTGCCGGTCGCGTACAGGCCCTCGATGACCGAGCCATCCGCGCGCAGCACCCGCGCGTGCTCATCGGTCACCAGCCCGCCGGCCGTGCCGACATCGCCCGGGTACATGGCCACCGCGTAGAATGGCGGCTGCTCGATCGGTCCGAGATTCGGATTGGGTTTGATGGTCGGATCCCCGTGCGCTCTGTCAAAGGCACGGCTGCCGCGACCGAAATCCGCATCGACGCCACTGCGGCAGAACCCATTGAAGCGCTCGACGGTATGGCTTAAGCCCGCGGCATCGATGTTGCAGATCCGCGCCAGCTCGGCGAGCGTGTCGGCCTTCTTCAGATAGCCGCTCTCGAGCCACTGCGCCGGCACCTGGCCCGGAGCGGCCGTGCCCCACGGATAAAATTTGCGCTGCCGCTGGTCCATGATGACCCAGCTTGGCACCGCCTTGCCGGTCTCGACCTGTCGCTGATACATGCGCTGGCCGATCTCCATATAGGCACCGGATTCATCGCAGAAGCGGTTGCCGTTCTGGTCGACCATGATCAGAAAGGGCAGCGACAGATCCAGATGATGCATGAACGGGATCGGTACGCCATCGGGATTGACCGCCCCTTGGGGCAATGACTCGTTGGGCCCGAGCGAGGTGACGACCCACCAGGCTTCATTCATGCAATCCACGGCCGCGCCAAGCTGCATCGCCGCCTGAATCATCTCGCCGGTGTCGCCCGGGTTGGCATTGGTCCACTGCCAGGGGTTTGGCTTGAGTTGATACTGCCCGCGCATTTCGCGACTGCGCGAGAACCCACCGGCATTGATGAGCACACCGGCCAGCGCACGCACCCGCACCGGCCGGCCCTGACGCAGCGCGCGCACGCCGACCACGCGTCCCTGTTCGACGATGAAATCGCTGACCGGAGTCTCGGTCCAGATCGGCAGCTGCTCACGCAAGGCCATTTGCAGCATGCGGCCCTGGATCGCGGCACCGTTGGCGCGCAGGTCCTGTCCCGACAGCTTGGCCCGTAGCATGCGCCCCACCAGTTGCAGCGCCTTGAGCTTGCCAGCGAAGGTGCGCTTGGCCAGAAACAGCGTCGGATATTCCTCCGAGCCCATCGGCATGTGTATACCCGGATACATCGATAGCCGCGACTTCCACTCGCCGAGTTGATTGATATCGAACAGCCGCGGCACGACCGATCTGCCGCGCGGTTGGCCACCTGGCCGCTCATCGTAGTAATCCGACCAGCCATCGGCGTATTTGAACTGCATCCCCTGTTGCTCGAGGAACTCGAGCATTTCGGGTCCGGTGCGCAGATACGCCTCACGCCGCGCATCGCTCGAGCCGGGACCGTGATAAGTCACTATGGCATCAAAGTATTGGCGCGCCCGTTCGTAGGAATCCTCGACACCGGCGCGTTTCATGACGTGATTGTTGGGAATCCACCAGACTCCCCCCGAAAAGCCGGTCGATCCACCGATCTTGTCGAGCTTCTCTATGATCAGCGCGCGCTTGCCGAGCGTCTTGCACAACAGTGCCGCGCACATTGAGGCACCACCGCTGCCGACAATCAGCAGATCGCAGGTTTCATCCCACTGGGGTGTTTCGGCCATGGATCCTCACGCCTTGAGGCATGCTATATTTCTGAACGCCGTTCGATTATATTAATGCCCGTGCCTGGTGCGCAACCGAGGGTTGCGCCGCCGACGCGACGTCCAATTTCGCCCGGAGCCCGACCCGCCGTGACCTACGAACTGAACGACGAGCAACTCGCCGTCCAGGATCTGTGCCGCCGGGTCGCGCGCGAGCGCGTGGCGCCGCGCGCGGATGAGATCGACCGCAAGGCCGAATACCCGCAGGACATGTTCGAGCTGCTGCGGGAGCTCGGCCTGTTCGCAGTCCCCCTGCCGCGGGAGCATGGCGGCACGGGCAGCCTGCTGGCCGGCTGCATTGCCGTCGAGGAATTCGGACGAGTCTGCTACAACACCGGCTATCTGCTGGTCATACAGTGGGTGGCCTTCGGGGCACTGCAGGCCGCCGGCAACCGCGAGCAGCAGGCGCGCTTCCTGCCGGGTCTTGCGAGCGGCGCGCTGCGCGGCGCATTCTCGACCACCGAGGCCCACAGCGGTTCCGACGTCTCGTCGATCACGACCCGGGCCACCCGGGTCCCCGGCGGCTATCGGCTCAGCGGCGCCAAGATCTGGTGCACGAATTCCAACGTGGCGGATTTCATCACGGTCGCGGCCAAGTGCGCGGGGGATGATGGCAAGGACAGTATAAATATCTTCATCTTCGAGAAGGGTACGCAGGG
>JBAUYT010000248.1:0-29695 GCA_049584935.1 Steroidobacteraceae bacterium | reverse complement strand
TCTTTATCCCGCCTCCGGGTGAGTCAGTTCTTCGAGCAGGAAAATAAACGACTCATACGGCCGTTCTGTGGAAGACATTTAGAATCTAAACGAAGGCACTCGAAAGGAATGCCTTCAACTCCTGGTTGAATCGCCGACTATCCTCGAGAAAGGGCGAATGTCCGATATCCGGATAGATCGATAGATGAGCACTGGGTACTGCTTGCGCGGTGTATCGCGCCACATCTACGCGGAACAGCCGGTCGTTCGCACCTTGGGTAACGAGCACTGGAATTGGCAGCTTGCGCAATGCCGCGTCTGCGCCTTCCAGAGTTACGTGCTCAACGCCTTCATACACTTCCACAGGCGGCATGGCATTGAAGCTCAACAACAGTTCAAAGAGATCGCGATCCGGTAGCACATGGAAGCAAGCGCGGAGAAAGTTCTGGATGCCTTCGAGTCGCACCATCAGGTCGGAGCTGCGAAGCGCATTTGTCAGCTCTTCAGCCTCGTCAGTGTAAACAGCAGGATCCAATGTCGTCCACGCATCGACGAAGTTCAGGGCCGCAACCCGATCGTGTCCGTGCGCAGCGAGGTAGTTGAGCACGACGACGCCCCCCAAGGACCAGCCGACCAGCGCAGCACGGCCAAGTTTCAGCGCATCCATTACGGCCGCGAGTTCGTCTCCCCAGCGACGGCCCTCGGAGTAATACTGCTTTTGCGTCGGCTTGTCGGACTGACCGTGGCCGCGTAGATCATAAGTCACAATCTGATAGCGTTCGCCCAAGTCACTAGTCAGCTGCTTGATCCAAGATAGTCGGCACTGGCCGAGACCGTGAATCAGCACAATAGGCTGCCCTCGCGGATTGCCCCAAACCTGAACCGCGATGTTCAAGCCGTCGGCGGTACATGCAGTCACAGACTTACAGCGAGGCAAGATCGGCGTCTTATGTGCCTCTGGGAAACAATTAGATCTAGGCGTGCCGCCTATCGCCCCGATAGGTGCCAGCAAGGCCGCCTGTATGACGCGGCGCCTCGAAGTGATAGAGCTCCCGGAAATGGTCATGCAGTGCTTGGTTTGCAAAGAGATCGCTCACTCTTCCGGCTGTTGCAGCGGACCGGGCGGAGCCAGTTCCGCACAGCGATTTATTACTCGCTGACCAGCCATGAGGGCTGCAACAAATGGCTTGGAGTGCTGCAACGAGCGGTCGACAGCGCTCATGTGCGTCGCATGCGGGTAGTAGTGCCAATCGACGCTCACGTGTGCTGCGCACATGGCGGATATGAAATTGTACTGGCCTACTGTGCCTGCGGCGCTATCAGCCAGGCCTACGCCAACGAAGACGGGCACCGGCATATTCGCTGTTGGGAATTGCCCGTACACTGTCTCTGCGCGGTCAAGCGCCGCGACACTTTGCTTGTAAATCGAGTTGGCGTTTGCTCCGCTGGCCTTCGCGACGCTAACCATGTCCGACATGCACCTCGTTAGTCCCGCATGGAGCAGTGGCTCTCCCAACTTTGAAACGTAGGCTTGCGGATCAATGGCTGGATCGATAGCGCGATCCGTGCCAAGAAAATGCAGCATGGCGAAAGCCGCATCGTAGTAGTCGGGATCACTATAAGAGTCCGGTTGTGGAAGTTGTGGAGCCCCTTTGACGTCGGCTACGGACGCTACGATGCCGGTGACCACTACGCCGAGCAGCTTGACATCGGCCGCGTACTGGCGAGATAGATAGCCGGCGCCAAGGGCTGCACCTGCACCCTGGGATTGCCCGATAGCGACGGCCTTGTTCTGCAGCAGCTCAGGCCACGCGCCGACGGCGGCGCGAATGCTGTCCAACACAGCAAGTGCCTCAGGCCGGTAGAGAAGATACGGGTGCACGCCAGGAGTGCCGAGCCCTGGGTAATCGGTGGCAACGATGGCATAGCCCTGTTTGAGCCATGCGTTCAGATAGAACACGTCTCTGGGCGAGCGGGCCATATGTGAGGGAGCGCAGACATCCGCAACTCCGGTCGTGCCGTGGGCCCATGCCACGAGAGGCCAGCCTGTTGGGGGTGCTATTCCCATTGGGAAGTACACTGCGCCGGACACAGCGATGGGGTGCCCATCTTTCCAATCGCTCGAGACATAGAGGATCCGGACTGCTTGGGCCGCCGCAGGCAACCCGTATGCCGGTTCTAGAGGTTCGCGGCGCAGTAGGGTGCCCTGGCGCGCATGAATTGCATCAGCCCAAACATAGAAGCTGGGCACACCACCGTCGCCCGCCCAAGAGTCAGATGATGACGGGGTAGTGCCGGCTAGCGCGCCGGCCGTGAGGACCAGGAGTGGGGCGCTTTGAAGAATTCCGATAGCTCTGCGGAAAGCGAGAGTCATGCGCAATCCTCAAAACGTCGCACGAACAGACAGCCCTACCGTGCGTGGTCGGATGATGATGCCCTGGTTTATGAACAGCAGCGCAGGACGCTGGATGATCGTATCGTCGTTGAAGAGGTTCCGCGCAAAGAGCGACACATCGTATCTACCGGTCGCCACACCCAGGTTGATATTGACCGTCGTATAAGCTGGCCGGGAATAATCGGGATTGGTGTTGTCAAAACTGCCGTAACTCGGACCGACGCGGTCTACGTCTGTATGGAAGTAGGCGCTAAGCGCGGACGTGATCGGCTGGCGACCATCCAGGTCTGCTGAGAAATTGTACTCTGGGACACCGATGAGCCAGTCGCCGTCACTCGCGCCAGTGCCGGGAGCAGCTTTAGTGACTTTTGCATCGTCCATCGATCCGTTGAAACCGACTGACCAGTGCTGCGTCAGCCGAAGCGTCGTTTCGATCTCGGCGCCATAGCTGCGGGCGTCACCGGCGTTGACGGTTGCGGCATAGCCACACGAGGGAAGGAACAGACTCTGTTGAATGTTGCGCCACGCAATGTAGAAGCCGTCGGCATTGACGCTCAGGCGATTGCCGAACAGCCGCATCTTGGCGCCGCCTTCGTAGCTCCAGAGTGAATCCGGGCCATAGCTATTGGTAGCTCCTGAGACCCCGTAGCTTGACAATGACGCGGCGCAACTCGACGGAAGTGGCGCTCCGGCTCCGCCGAGCCGGAAGCCCTTCTCCGCGACTGCATAAACGGTAGCCTCCGGTGCAACGTCGTAGGTGAGAGCGGCTTTTGGCGTGAACGGTCGTTCAGTGTCGCCTTTCGAATAAGTCGCGGGCAGGCCGGCGGCCAGCCAGCCGCCTTCCGACAGATCGTAACCTGTATGGGCAAAAGACTGCCGAAATCCAAAAGTGGCTTTTAGGCCTGGTAGAAGCTCATAAGAGCCCTCACCGAAGATTGCGTTCTCGCGCTGTAGATTGTGATAGTGAAAGTAGCCCAATTCGTCGTTTACCAAGGGGGCGCCGATGACGGCGCTCGGTGACTGCCCCGGGAAGAGGTTTTGCAGCGTCGCCGAAAGACCCGTGACATATTCATCGTCTAGCGTGCGAACGTTCTGATCGAAGTAGTACAGGCCGACCTGCCACTCGTACGGTTTGCCAGTCTGCTGCATTGAGTTGGACCGAAGCCTGAGCTCTTCGGACCACTGCTGCGCTAAGACATCGTTGTAGTACGGGCCCGGTAGTGTGGCGAGGGCATCGAAGGTGGAACCAAAGGTCGGGTCGAGGACACTGGCTATGAACTCGCTATTGTAGACCTGTCCATCCTGGATTCGATTGTTGGCTCGGCTGACGTAGCTGGTTACTGAAACCAAGTCCACTTGTTGCAAGTCCAAGTCGACGGTCAGACTTGGAACCAACAGCCTGTCGGTATCTGGCTCGCCACTCAACTTTTGCTGTTGGTAGCGGGGAAGAGCAAGGTCAAATGCATCCGTGCCGTCAGTTGAGAACATCTGCCACAGCAGTGCGGGCTTAATCGTCAACCCTGGCAAGGCATCAATCAGCAAGGTGGCTCGGCCGGAAGTGGTGCGGTCGTCATTGACGCCTTTATAAAAGGTGCCCGGTTCACCGATGCGATCCACATAGCCGGCATCGTCGCTGCGCTGCAGGTCGAGCCGGAGTGCCATCTTGTCCTCGATCAGAGGAGCATTCAGAACCCCCTGGACGAGATAATCAAAGCCAGCCGCGTCTGTCTGAGCCAGGTCGATCCGCGCGCTACCCTCGAACACGTCTGTTTTCGGTGCGTTGCTGGTGAATCGGATAGTGCCACCGAGGGAGCTCGCTCCATAAAGCGTACCCTGGGGACCGCGCAGCACTTCAGCATCCTGCAGGTCAAAGAGTTGCGGTAGGGTGGCACCCGTGAAGAACAAGTTCGGAATCGTCAGAGAAATATCGTCCAAGTAGATTCCAACGGTTGCCGTGCCTTGCCCGGAGCTGACTCCGCGAAGCGTCAGACGAGTGAGGTTTGGCGCCCCCGTGTCGCTGACAGAGAGGCCGGGGACTTCGCGCGCGAGATCATCGTAGTTCTCTATCTTCTGACTCTCTAGGGCATCCCCGGTCAGTACAGTGATGCTCACGGGCACTTCTTTGATGTCTTCAGACCGCTTTTCTGCAGAGACGACAATTTCCTGCAACCCGGTCGTATCAGACGCGTCGCCAGCTGGCGACTGGGCGTGGGCTACGCTCTGCAACGCACCTGCCAATAACGCGAGAGCCAGGCGTCGACGTCCTTTGCGGTAACCATGTGCTCCGGCACCATCGCCGTCGAGACAGGAATTGTTTGACTTCATTTGCTGCTTCCCCATCGCACCAAGCCAAGTGTAACCGCTCGATCGGCTGTGATTTGAGCATACGATCGCATACAGCACAAGAGTTCGCATGGCGAACAATGTACCGAATTGCTGGTTCAGCAAGAGTCGACGCTGAATCGAGTAACATGCGCACCCTGATAGGGAGTAAATATCGAGGACCGATGCCAACCAAGCGCAAGAGCAAGCCGCCGCGTGACTTCGTGGGATCCGTTCGCCACGCGCTGGATGTGCTACATGCCTTTGACAGGGCCTATCCCCAGATGACGCTGTCAACGGTCTCGGAGCGGACGGGAATGACGCGGGCTGGCGCACGGCGCTATTTGCTAACCCTGGAGCACCTGGGCTATCTCCATAGAGATGACCGCCTGTTCCGTCTGACAGCCAAGGTTCTCGACCTTGGATTTGCCTTTCTTTCGACCATGCCGCTTTCGGATTTGGCACGACCGTACTTGCGACAGATTACCAAGGAAACCGGTGAGATCGCGGCACTAGCAGTCCTGGACGGCAGCGACATCATCCACGTCGCCGGCTCGACAGTGGAGCGTGTGCTTGGACCTACCCTGACGATCGGCCGGCGCTTCAGTGCGCTGTACGCATCTTCGGGGAGAGTCATCGCCGCATTCATGGAGTCGCGGGATGCGGAGCGCCTGCTCAAATCGAGCGAGCTAATGGCCCTTACGCCTCACAGCCTTGGCACTAAGGATGAAATCCGGTCCGAACTCAAGCAGGCTCAACGTCAAGGCTACGCAATAGTCGATCAGGAAGTGGAGGTGGGCATACGCTCGATTGCCGTGCCCATTCTGAACCCGGCTGGGGTACCGCTGGCAGCGGTCACTGTACTGACGAACGTAGCCACAGTACCGAAGAAACAGCTGGTCGATCAGGTGCTGCCAGTGCTGCAGCGCATCGTACCTCAGATCCCGTTGCAGGCGGCCTAGCAGGCCGAGAGATCGCTATAGCATCATCGGGGTTCGCGACAATAGCTCACTACCGGTGGCGGTGACTATGATGTTGTTTTCGAATCCGGTGTGTCCGACGCCCGTCTGGCTCAAAAACACCTCGATGCTGATCACCATGTTCTCGCGCAAGACAAAATCGGCGTCGGGCCCAACGCGGGTCGAGATGGTCGGGGCTTCGAAGAACAATCCGTTTCCGTGGCCATACAGCGGCCACTGTTGAGCCATTAGGTTGGTCTCATCGACGTAAGGTTCAGTATGGCGGTCGCCGATGGCGACCAGTTCGCGGACACTGACTCCAGCCCTGACGCCGCCAATGATGGCACCGACCGCTGCGGTATTAGCCTCCAATAAGGAGCGCTGCGCGGGCGTCGGGCTGGCTGCGCTGACGACCGTCCGTCCCGGACCGAGCCAGTACCCCTGGAACATGGGGCCAGTTATCCAGGCCCGAACCAGGTCTCCGTGTTTGGGCCGGTCCTGGCTGTAGCCAACCAAAGGATCGGAGGCGAGGTGCTGCAGGTTGGCGCCGTGACTGATCGCCAGCATGTGTACGTGTCCGCCGCCCCGATATACCTCTCGTGCCGCGTCGCCGGCGGCCTCTGCTTCAGAAGAGCCTGCCGCGAGCGCCCGCATCAGCGCACCGAGTGCACCGCTGACGACCTCGCCAGCCTGCCGAAAAGCATCGAGCTCCCGAGCACTCTTCACCAGGCGGACTTGACGGATCAGCTCGTCCGTAATCACCCATTCAATGTCGGGTGCGAGGCGCTGCAGGATAGGCCAGTATTTCATCGGAATGACGTCGCTGCCGACCAGGCCAACGCGCCTTCGTCCGAGTACTGTAAGCCCCTGTGCCACTGCCTCAAAGGTGTTCGCACACGCGTGCACGTGTTCGGTCGAAACCAAATCGGTGCGCGGATCTAGTACGTCCGCAAATAGTTCAGGGGTTTCCCCGCACTTCAGCAGCAGCGCCGCGAATCCCTGCGGTCCGCGGCGCCCTTGCCCGGGCTGGTTGCCATAGTAATTAGCCAGATATAGCAGATCTGCGCATCGATCGTAGGTACCCGCCGAACGGCTCCACACCAGCACCAAGTCGAGCGATTCACGTCGCATGGCTTCCTGCACGCGCTCCCAGCGCTGCGTGTATTCCTCAAGTGGAAAGTAGCGATTCATCAGGTCACCGCATGCGCAAGCGCCAGATCCCTGGGCAGGCGGCGCGCAGCCACCAGGAACAGCATTATGCTCAGGACGGCACCGCCGAGCGTCAGGGTCAGCGACATGCGTACGGCTTCGTTGCCATAGGCGCCTGCGAGACGGTCATTCAGAAAGCCAGCCACTGTAGGTCCGGCTCCAGGGCCTATCAGATTCAGAAGCAGGTACATGAATGCCGTGGCGAGCGCTCGCAACCGAACCGGCATGATGTGCTGCGTGATGGCAATCATTGGCGCCAGGTATGCGCCCGCACCGACCACGGTGATGAAGTAGAACACAAACATCAAACGCCCACTCGTATGCAAGAAGACGAACATGCAGACCGCCATGAGGGCAACCGACAGAGTGGGAATCCACAGGTACCAGCGCACATCGCGCAGTCCCAGGCGATCAGCGAGTAATCCACCCCCCAGTGTCCCCAGTACACCGCCGACCCCTTCGACAGTACCCGTCCAGGTTCCAACCGCGCCGGTACTCATATGATAGAGACGCATCAGATACACCGGCGTCCAGGTCTCGAAGGCGTTGCCCGAAAACGAACACAGTCCGAGACCCAGCGCGTAAGCCAGAAAGGAGGGTCTCCGGAGGAGGATCTGCAGCGTCTCGCGCAGCGAATATCTCGCTATGTCCTTGCTGCCGATTTCCTGCTGGCCTCGCGCCGGCTCGGCAATACTGAAGCGAACCAGCACGGCAAGCAGTAACCCGGGAATGCCGACAATCATGAAGGCGGCGCGCCACCCGTAGATTTCATTGGCCCAGCCTCCGGCCAGAAGCCCCAGTGCCATGCCGAGCGAGACTCCCAGGCCATACAGCGCGAACGCCGTTGCCCGCCGATGCTGTGAAAAATAGTCGGACAGCAGTGAACTGGCCGGTGGGGTACAGGCCGATTCGCCGAGCGCGACACCAAACCGAGCAGCGGTAAGCTGCATGACGTTTACGGCCAATCCGGACAAAGTGGTCATCGAACTCCAAACCAGGAGCCCCACCGCAATGATCGATCGTCGTGTACCGCGATCAGCCCAGCGTGCGATCGGCAGGCCCGCAAATGAATAGACCAGTGCGAAGGAAAAGCCCGAAAGTACACCCAGCTGCGTATCGGACAGGTGCAGGTCCAGCTTGATCGGCTCCAGCAGAATGACCAGAACATAGCGGTCCATCCAATTAAAGGTGTAGACCCCAGTAAGAATCAGCAGTACATACCAAGAGTAGGCTGTCGACTGATGCTGGGAAGCGCTGCGAACGTCCGTTGCGGTCATGTGTTTGGGTAACGTGCTTGCAGCAGCGGCTGACCGGCGCGCAGTTGAGCACGATTCTCAAGCGGGAACAAGCGAGCTACCAGCCACAAGTCAGTGCCCGACAGCGCAAGTTGCCACTCGCAGCAGCTCGTTGCTAGAATCGAACATATGTTCGCGTGAAGAACATGACGACGATTGAAATCAATCCACTTTCTTACAGCTGGCGTCGGAACGAGGACTCGAACATGAAGATTCATGACATATCGATGGATATCGAACCAGGAATGCTCTATTGGCGGGATGGCAAGCCGCCCGAAGTGATCAATGTTTTCAAACTGTCCGACGGCGCCGAGTCCGAAGTTTCACGCTGGCTCATCGGAGCACATACGGGTACGCACATCGACGCGCCACGGCACTTTGTGCCCGATGGTAAGACTGTGGAAGCGTTGCCGCTGGAAACATTTGTCGGACCTGTGCGGGTGGTCGACGTGGCTGCGCAGGGCGATGAACCGATCACGGCAGAAACCGTGCGCAACGCGAAGCTCAACGGCGACAAGCGGGTGCTGTTTCGCACCTCGAATTCGCAGCAGCGCATGGTCAAGAAGGAATTCAGCAAATACTGGGTCGGCATCCGCGCAGATGCAGCGCAGGCACTGGTGGATGCCGGCGTGCTCCTGGTTGGCATTGACTATGTCACAATCGAGGCTGCCGATCAGACCGATAAATGGCCCACCCATCACATCCTCTGTGGGGCGGGGGTGGTGATTCTCGAGGGTGCCAAATTGATCAATATTGCGGACGGGAGGTACTTCATGTGCTGCTTGCCCATGCGCTTGAAAGGATCTGAGGCCGCGGCAACACGCACGATTCTGATCGAGGGTCTGCCACTGGACGATGCTGCCTAAGCACTGAGCGTGGCTTCGGCTGTCGCTACACCGCATCTGCTGGCGAGTCGCGCGGCGGCGCGCGCCTTTGCTGCAGGAGGCGGTGCCATCGATGCGGCATTGGCCGCGGCGGCCATGCTGACGGTGGTGTATCCCCATCAGTGTGCGCTCGGGGGCGATCTGTTCGCTGTCGTCGCAATGCCGGATGGCCGCGTGCTGTCCGTCAACGGCTCAGGCGCGGCGCCGGCACACATTGACGTTGCGGCCATTCGCTCGCGGTTCTCCGAGATGCCCGATTTCGGCACACTGCCGGTTACGGTTCCGGGGCTGGTTGCCGGCTGGCAGTCACTGCATGCTCTGGGCGCCAAGCTGTCAGTGAGCGCCTTGCTGTCGGATGCAATCCAAGCGGCTACGGCGGGTGTGCCCGTAAGTCGGTCGCTGGAAGAAGGCATTCGACGCCGTGAAGTCGTCATGCGGCGCGATCCGGGGCTGTCCGCAACATTCTTTGCGGGTGGTCGACCACTCGCCCAGGGCGACACGCTGCGTCAGAAACCGCTTGCGGTAACGCTGACAAAGCTTGCGGATCGAGGGCTGCATGAGTTTTACTCGGGCCCTCTGGCCTCCGACCTGGTAGATGCGTTGCGACGCATGGGCAGTGCCATGACGCTGGACGACTTTGCTCAGCATGCGACGCGTGTAGAGCCCGCACTGAGTCGGCAGCTTTTCGGCCTGGAATTTCATACGAGTCCCCCGAACTCACAGGGCTTCGTGCTGCTGGAGGCACTGGCGGCGCTGCAGACCTTCCAGATTGCGCTGCAGCCGGAAATAGCGGGCAGCAACCAACTGCTGCGCGCGCTGCTGCTCTCGATCGAAGACCGGGAAAGCTATCTCGGAGATCCGGCGCAGCTCGCTGTGTCTCTGGATGCGCTGCTCGACCCGGCACGGCTGCGTGCGCGCCTGGAACAACTGCAAGCGCCGCCATTCACCCGGCCGCGAGAGGTTCCCGCTCATGGCGACACGGTCGCGGTCTGCGCGCTCGATCGGTCTGGGATGGCGGTGTCCTTGATCCAGAGCGTCTTTCAACTCTTCGGCTGCGGGATCCTCGATCAGGCCACGGGGGTCATCTTTCACAACCGGGGCCGCGGATTTTCTCTGCGCCCTGGCGCGCCGAATGAGCTCAGACCCGGCACCCGGCCTGCTCACACCCTCTCGCCCCTGATCGTGCGCAACCAAGGACGAGTGCGCGCGGTGCTGGGTTGCATGGGCGGTCGGGCACAGCCGCAAATTCTCGCCCAACTGCTGCCGTCGGTCCTAGATCCAGACAGGAGCCTGGCCCAGACGCTGCGCGCGCCTCGCTGGGTTGTGGGTAGCCGCGACATCGATTTTCCAGTACCTACCATTGCCCTGGAGGCGGATGCACCGACCATGTGGAGCGAGTCGCTGCGTGCGCCCGGGCATGATCAGCAACGGATTCCAGCGCAGAGTGAACTGGTCGGGCATGCCCACGTAATTCGAGTTGACCCCTCGGGCGCGCTTGATGCAGCCAGCGATCCACGCTCGGACGGCGAAGCCATCGTCTGCTGATTCAAGGCAGAACCCAACCCATCGCGCCGGCGCCTGTCGGGGCGCACCAACTCGGTTCGCTGAGCGCACCGGACGCTCGGATGTTGTGCGGCGTCGGATCTGGCCACGACGCCTCTTGAATCTGCATTCCGTAGGCACTAATATTCCGAACAGACGTTCGGTATGCGAACACGATGCGGAAAACGGGAGGGCAGTCAGGATGAAACTACCAAACACATCTGCCGATTCGCAGGTCCCCGATAATCTTCGGAACCGGCGCTATTCATTTGGCGCTGTGTGTCGGGGGCTCCTGCCGGCGGTGGCGACGTGCGCCGCGCTGGTTGCTTCGGACGCCGGCCTGGCTGATGACTCAGAAGATCAAGGCGTGCTGCAGGAGATTACCGTTACCGCTCAGCGACGCAGTGAAGACATCAACAAGGTCCCGATCAACATAACTGCGTACAGCGAAGCGCAGATGGACGATCAGGGCATTCATCAGATCGACGATATTTCCCGCCTGACGCCCGATCTGCAGTTCACACACACGAGCGGCGCTGCCGGCAACAACAGCAATGATATTGCCATCCGCGGCGTGTACTCGGATGTGGGCGCGGCCACGACCGGGATCTACATCGACGATACGCCGATTCAAATGCGCAACCTCGGCTACTGGAATGCGAATGCATTCCCCCAGGTGTTCGATCTCCAGCGCGTGGAAGTGCTGCGTGGCCCACAGGGCACGCTGTTCGGCGCCGGCGCCGAGGGTGGGGCGGTGCGCTTCATTCTGCCGGAACCTGGATTGAACACATACAGCGCTTACGCACGAACCGAGTTGTCCGAAACTGTGAGCGGGACACCCAGTTATGAACTCGGCGGGGCCCTGGGTGGACCCATTATCGATGACAAGTTGGGTTTTCGCGTCAGCGCCTGGGGACGAAATGACGGTGGCTACATAGATCGAGTCTCACCCGATACAGGCCAGCCGGTCGACTCGAACAGCAATTCGATGCAGTCCTTTTCCGGACGTGCGGCCGTGACCGCGGTGCCCATTGACAACCTGAAGATAACGGCAGCGGTGCTCTACCAGAACATCAATCAGCGCGACCGGGATCAGTACTGGTCGACCATCAGCGACCCGTCCAGTAATGACTTCCAGCAGGGCAGCCGTATTCCGCAACCCACCCGGGATCGCTTCGTGCTGCCTTCACTGAAGCTGCAATACGATTTCGACAAGGTAAGCTTCGTTTCGAATACGTCCTATTTCTATCATCTGGACTACGCCGACCTTGATTACACCACCTACTTTGGGGGCATCTTCGACGGCAATCCGCTGCAGTTTCTGCCCGGCGACAAGCCCTCTGAGGCCTACGTAACCAATCATCAGAATGCCATCACCGAGGAGGCACGACTGCAATCGAGTGATCCAAGGGCGTTCCTCGCCTGGACAGCAGGTGTTTTCTACTCAGGGATGCGTCAGAACGATCAAGACATTACGATCGACAGGCAGGCGGTATATACCAGCACGTTGGGCGACACGGTCAGTTTCGCGCAATTTACGAGCGCCGAGGACCGTCAGGTGGCCGGATATGCCGATGTGGATCTGAATGTTCTGGCCGGGCTCAAGCTCAGCGCGGGCGTTCGGGTGTCGAGCGACCGGTTCACCTTTGACCAGGTGGGAAGCTACCAGGGCTTCGGACTCACGCCGGTTTCCGGTACGCAGAGTGATACGCCCGTGACGCCAAAGTTCGGACTGTCCTATCAGCTGAACGACGACAATTTCGTCTACGCAACGGCGGCCAAGGGTTTCCGACAGGGTGGCGTCAATGCCGCAGTGCCGACGGCATTGTGCGCGTCGGATCTCGCTGCACTGGGCTTGACCACCACCCCGACGTCCTACCAATCCGACTCGCTCTGGAGTTATGAGCTCGGCGCCAAGAACAACCTGTTTGGTGGGCGTCTTGGCCTCGATACCAGCCTCTACACATTGCGATGGAACGACATCCAGGAATCCGTTCGCATGCCATCGTGCGGCTTCAACTATGTCGCCAATCTTGGGACCGCTACCGGCTACGGCGCAGACCTGGCTGCACGCTTCAAGCTCACGAACGCCTGGTTGGCGGGTGTCAACGCCGGCTATGTGGATCTGACCTATGACAAGTCTGTGGACGAAGGTGCGAACGCCGTCCTGGTCAACAAGGGCGATGTCATCGGTGGACCGCCTTTTCACCTGGCAGCATGGTCAACCTACAACTTTAACTTGCTGGATCATCGCAGCTTCGTGCGCCTCGACTACACATATCAGAACGGGTTTCCCGCCGTGGACGGCAGGACGTTCGGATTCGATCCGACGCTGCCGGTGGTTGGTGCGGAACGGTCGCTGTCATTGCGAGCCGGTGCCTACATTGGACGCTGGGAAGTCTCCCTGTTTGCCAACAATCTGACGCAGGACGAAAGTCCCATTGCTATCTCGCACGACATTCCAGGTGCATTACCTTATTATGAGTCGAGCCTCAGGCCGCTGACCGTGGGTGCCAGTGCTGAGTTTCGCTACTGAGCCGGCCTCGTGCGCATGATCATAGACGCCTACAATACGGCGCAGGACGTGCGCGGTCGTTCGGACTACCTCACCGGTGCACGCCCCGGTCAGCTGCCCCCTCCGTACAAGCCATTTGATGAACGGCGGCTTCTCCAGCGCATGGACGCGGCCGGTGTCGATCGGGCCATGGTGTGCTCATTGGCCCAGCGCATCGAAAATGACTTCATCATCGAGCTGGTCAAATCGCATCCGACACGGTTATTCGGCTTTGGACAGGTGCAGCCGCAGGCGGACGACGCACTGGCGGAGATAGCGCGCATGGCGGGTGAAGGCCTGGCGGGGCTGAAGCTGCACCCGAGCCTGCATGGCTATCACGTTGCGGACCACGGGCTGCTCGATCCGGTCTTCGAAGCCTGCGCAAGGCACAAGCTGCCAGTGCTGATCAATGCTCTTGATGACCCTTTCTGTGCCCCGCTCGCAATCGAAGAAATTGCGCGCAATCATCCAACAGTGCCGACTATAATTGCCCACATGGGCGCTGTCTGGAACGTGCCCGAAGCGATAATCGTCGCGGAACGGCATTCGCACATATATCTTGAAACTTCCGCGACTCTCTTGAGCGATGTTCGACGCGCGTACTCGCGACTGGGAGCCAGCAAGATTCTGATGGGCAGTGAATGGCCGGGCTCGGATTTCGATCTCGAGCGCATGAAAATCGCCAAGGCGATCCCTGACGAAGCAGATCGCGCGCTGATAGAGGGGGGCAATATGGCGAGGATCCTGGGACTGGTCGCGTGAATGCGCCTCGCCCCAAGTCGGTTGCGGCGCCTGCGAGTATGTCGAGCGCCGACATCGCACTGCTGGAAATCGCACAGGAGCTTCTGGCCGGCGCCTGGGTTCAAGGCCGCCACGAGGTCGCTACCGCGCTGCGCGCGGCAAATGGGAAGGTATTTCATGGCATACATCTGGAAGGGTCCTGTCGCCGGAGTTCCATTTGCGCCGAAGGTGTTGCCATGGGAGCCGCGCGTCTGGGGCTCGCCCATGGGCAGCCGCTGCAGATCGAAGCGATCGTATCCGTACAGATCAAGCCAGCGGAGCAATTCCGGATCATCGCGCCATGTGGCGTCTGCCGAGAGCTGATCAGCGACTACTGTCCGGATGCGCGTATTTGGATAACGACCGATAGCGGCATCGAGGAAATCAGGGCGATAGACCTGTTGCCTTCCAAGACCCGGCGCAACTGGTAGGACCAACTCGGGAAGATATTCACCATGGTGGAAATAGCTCCGCTCGGATCGGATCTCCTGGCGCTCGCTGCGGAGCTGGGCGGCAGCGGCACGGCCATACGCTGGGAAGAACAGACCTGGCCCGAGTCGTCGTCGACCGAGACATCGACACGCTCCATCATCATTCCGGTCGGCGCTGTCGAGCAGCACGGACCGCATCTGCCGTTAGGCGTTGATTCATTGATCTGCGAAGCCGTGGCGTTGGCGGTTTCCGCGCTCAGCGGTATTCCTGTCGTGCCGACGCTCTGCTACGGTGTATCGGCCTCTCATGGCGATTTCCCGGGCACGATCGCGCTGCGACCGGAAACCATGATTATGCTGGTCGAAGATGTCATCGAATCTCTCTATGAGCGTGGGATTCGCCAGTTCATACTTCTCAACGGGCACATCTGGAACAACAGCTCTTTGGATGTGTCGGCCGAAAAGTTGCGCGTCCGCCACCGCGATGCCCGTGTGCGAGCGCTCGGCTACGTGACAATGTACCCGGGTCCCGAAATCGATGGTCACGTCCGCTACGGGCGCGGACTCATGCATGCGAACTACTTCGAGACTTCCGTGATGCTCCATCTGTTTCCACGTCTGGTCCGTATGGAACGCGCGACCTCCCATCATGATGTGGATTCATTTTGGGATTACCGCATGGACCAGGTCAGCGAGACGGGTGTATGGGGGCGCGATGTTCAGCAGGCCACGGCGGAGCATGGCCGTTCAGAGTTCGAGCGCTGCGTGCATACCACGTCCAAGGCAGTAGCGGCCGCGGTACGCGAATCCTGGCCGGACCCCACGCATCGACCCTGAGCGTCCAATCTCATGAAGGAAGCGGTACCGCCGATCGCCGAGTGGGAGTCGGATTCGCGATTGGTCACCGCTGCGCCGCACGCAGTTCTGTTGACGGCGTTGGCATACCTGCCGTGCCTTCTGGGCATGATGGCTATAGGCATCATCGTGCCGTTTATCGATCCCCTCAGCGACACAATGGCAGTCACTCGCGCTGACATTGGCTTCACTATCGCGGTCTTTTCCATGCCGACGGCAGTCTTGGCCACTGCCGGGGGCGGTTTGGCGGACCGTTACGGTGTGCGGCGTTGCTTGATCGCTGCAGCCCTGCTGGCTGCCGTTGGCTCGTTTCTGGCGAGTCGGGCTCAGTCGATCTGGCGCCTGGATATCGCCATTGCCACAGCAGGGCTGGGCTTCGGTGGCGCTGCTGTCAACGGGCCCGCGCTGCTGATGCGCTCGCTGTCAGGGCCGGTACGCACTCGCGCAATGTCGTTCCTGTCCACGTATCCCCCCACAGGCTACGCGGCCGGTCTGCTTCTGGCGGTGCCATTTACGGCAGTCGGTGGCTGGCGGTCGGCGCTGCAGATTCAAAGTGCTCTGTTCGTGGCGCTCGCGCTGTTGCTGTTTTGGCTGCTCCCGCGACGAGTAGCCGGATCCGCCGAAACTCAGCGACAGTCGCTGCGAGATTCGGTCACGGGCACGTTGCGCGTTCTGCGCGAGCCGAAAGTTCTGCGGTTGGCCGTGACGATTGCACTGATCAACGCAGTGGCCTACGGCACCAGCCTGGCGATTCCGTCCTATCTGGCGCATGTTCAGCATTTGACGATTGCAACGTCTTCGACGGCGGTTGCGAGTGCGAAAATTGCGGCCATGGTTATCGGCGGTCTCAGCATGGGCTACCTGTTGAGCAGATCCGTGAGCGTAATAGCCATGTTCGGAACCATGGCGGTGATCGGCCTCGCTGCCCAAGCGGCGCTGTTCCTGCCGGCACACGGGTTGATGTTGGCGACGGCGGCCTTGATTGTATGGCTGTTCGCCTTTGGAGGCATGTCGGGCGGCGCGATGAGTCTGCTGCCGATTGTGGTCAGTGAGCCGGGTCGCAGCGGCGCCGCCTCCGGCGTGGTCAATCAGTTCATTTCCGTCGTCTCCTTTGCCGCGCCATCGATTTGGCTCGCAATCAAGAGCGGGCCTCAATTCGTTCTGCTGGCAGGCGGTTGCCTGTTGGTAAGCCTGCTGGCGTTGCCCTGGAGAAGTGGTTCCCCCGGACGACCGGCATCCTGATGGTCGCGACCAGCGTGCGACGGCTGTTCGTTCTGCTTTGCGGCTTCGAAGTGCTGCCGAAGAGCGTGTCCACCCGCAATCGGGGGAAGCGCTTCATTCTCAGCGAGCCTGTTTGCGCTTACCTGCTTGACACCGCCGAAGGCTGGATACTTCTCGACACCGGCCTCAATGGCCGCAATGGCCGGGAGCCCGCTCGGCGCCAGCAGAAATTCCTCGAGCATAATTTGAACCCTCCCGCGATTCGCGACGAGCATCTGCTCCAACCACAGCTGGCGGAAATCGGTGTCGCCACGACCGATATCCACCACGTGGTGCTGTCCCACATGCACTACGATCATGCAGGCAACCTCGACTTGTTCAGGCATGCGCGCGTCTCCGTTCAGCGCCGGGAGCACATGCACGCCTTTGGAGCCGATCCAGGTTTTGCCTACTTTCGCGACGAATACGACCTGCCGGATATCAGCTGGGATCTGCGCGACGGCGATTGGCAGGCTCTGCCCGGGCTGCAGTTGATCGTTACCGATGGGCATACCCCAGGCCACCAGTCGGCGCTCGTGCATCTGCCACAGACGGGGCCCGTCCTGCTGCCGTTCGATGCTGCTGATCTGGCGGAGAATCTCAACGAAGGGGTGCTGCCGGGAGAGTGTTCAGACCCAGAAGCAGCCGAACGCTCGCTGCTGCGGATCGGTTCGCTGGTCCGACGCAATGGGGCGACGGTCCTGTTCCTTCACGATCCCGGGACCATACAGTCGATGGTGCTGACCCCTGATTGCTATCGGTGAGCTGACCGAGGCTGCGGGACAGCCACGGTCCGGCGCGTTATATTACGAACCGGCGTTCGACATGTGAACATGATGGCCGAAGGCGAGCGATGCCGCGCGCATTGATTGAAGGTCGCCCGGCCGTAGTGGTGCTCGGTCGGCGCAAGCAGCGATTCGCCCGGTTGCCAGCCCTGCTGGCCGCGGCGCGCACGGCCGGTGTACCGGTGCTATGGGCGGTGGCGCCCGAAGCAGGTATCGCGGACGACGAAGCGGCACTGCCGGACGAATACCATATCCGCGTGCGCCGCCATTCGATCTTCTACGGCACGGATCTGTCAATTGTGCTGGCCGACCTCGGTGTACGCACGCTGATTCTCGCCGGCGGGGTAACCAGCGTCGCAGTTCATTATTCCTTCGTCGACGCCCATCAAAACGACTATTTCTGCCGTGTGGCGCAGGACTGTATGGCGGGGTCTTCGGAGCCGGCGCACGACGCCGCGCTGCGAGCCATGGAATACATGCAGAGCGGCGCCCGGCGCCAAGCCGCCGAACTCATTGCTGCTTTCGGCGCGTTCCAGGTATCGAAATGATAGATATGCCTGAAGACGTACCGGCTCCGATCGGCGACGATGATCGCCCCGCGCTTCTGGTAATCGATGTACAGGGCGATCTGACCAGATCGCGGCGCGACGAAGCGCGCGACTTCCCTATGCCTGACTTCAATAGCTATTTTCGTCGTATCCCGGCCTTGATTGCCGCAGCGCGCCGGCGGGCGGTGCCGCTCGTATACATGCAGGAGGTCCATCATCCGAGCCGACTGGACTTCGGGCGCGAGCTCGATGGCTTCGAGCGTGTCCACTGTCTGGAGGACAATCCAGCTACCGCCATCGCTCCCGAAGTGGACCGTCGGCCCGAGGACTTCTGGGTCCGCAAGCGCCGATACTCTTCGTTCTTCGCGACAGATCTGGAGGTCCTTTTGCGGGGACTGCAGACGAGAACGCTGTGGCTGGTGGGCGGCTTTACCGATGTATGCGTGCATTACACATTCGCCGACGCTCATCAGCGAGGTTACCGCTGTGCAGTCGTCGAGGATTGCGTGGCTGGTTCCTCGCTGGCTGCGCACACGGCTGCCCTCGAAGCGATGGAGTATCTGCAGCCGGGTTGCCGACTCACGCGAGAGGCCTTGCTGCGCCGGCTGGAGGCTGGCGCTACCTGAGCAGACCGAAGGCCGCCATCCTAGAGCGGTGCTCACCGCCTTAGTTGCCGAATCGCCGCGATCAAATTAGTATTTGTGCGAACGAAAGTTCGTATAAAGAACATTGTGCAGAAACCCAGGCGACCACCGGAGAGCTGGAAATGACCACCGCCGCAGACAATGAACTCATGACGCGCATTGGTCCCGGTACGCCAGCTGGCCGGCTGCTGCGTCAATACTGGCAACCGGCGGCCCTGGTGGATGAGCTCAATACCAAACGTCCAGTGGTGCCGGTGAGGCTGCTCGGCGAGGATCTCGTACTGTTCCGGAACGAAGCGGGCCACTACGGTCTGCTAGAGCGCGCGTGCCCGCACCGAGGAGCGGACCTATGCTTCGGACGTCTCGAGGGAGGGGGTTTGCGGTGTGCGTTTCACGGTTGGCTGTTCGATGCCACGGGCCAGTGTCTCGACCAGCCGGGCGAGCCCCTGAACAGTCGGGCGCATCTGCATCTGAGGCATCACGCCTACCCGTGCGAGGAGCGCAACGGCGTGATCTTTGCGTTCCTGGGCGAGGGTGCTCCGCCGCCGTTCCCGGCGTTCGATTGCTTCGCGGCGCCTTCGGAGCAGGCGTTTGCCTTCAAGGGATTCTGGGAATGCAATTGGCTGCAGGCACTCGAGGTCGGCATCGACCCGGTCCATCCCTCATTCCTGCATCGCTTTCTGAGTGATGAGTCCACGGACGCCTCCTACGGCCGGCAGTTCCGTGCCGCATCCGCCCACTCCGAGATGCCGCTGACTCAGATCCTGCGCGAATATCCGCGACCGACGATTCAGGTGGAAGACACCGACTATGGATTTCGGCTGGTAACGACGCGCGATCTGAGCGAGTCGGTTACGCATTACAGGATTACCAACCTGGTATTCCCCAATGCCATTGCCATCCCGATGAGCGGCGAGATGATCATCACCCAATGGCATGTGCCCATCGACGACACGACTTGCTACTGGTATTCGATGTTCACGAGCTTCGGCGCGCCAGTGGATCGTGACACGATGCGCAATCAGCGTCTCGAGAATCAGACCCTGCCAAGGTACCTGCCAAAGCAGAGCCGAAAATCAAATTGGGGCTACGATCCACAGGATCAGGCGGTCAGGACCTACACCGGCCTGGGGATGGACGTGAACACTCACGATCAATGGGCGGTGGAATCGCCGGGTGCAATCCATGATCGTACCCGAGAGCATCTCGGTAAGTCGGATGTCGCAATCATCAAATATCGGAAGCTGCTGATGAATGCCGTGCGGAACATGAAAGCGGGGAAAGGCGTGCCCTTCACGTTCACAACAGAAGAGGCTGCGCGCATCTCGGGACCGGTGGCGGTGGATGCCATTGGCGCGCGAAGCGAGGAAGCGGAATGCTGGCTAAAGACCGACCGACAACGACGCCAGAACAGCACTTGGAGCAGGGCGCCGATCACAAGCTGAGGGATCGGCCTATGCGCGCACCCTCGCTGTCGTCCGGCAGGCGCCGCTTCCTGGTGCGATCCGGCGCCAGCATCGTCACGGCCGCAACTTGCGGCCTACCCGTCCTGCGGGCGGCCGCTGCAGCCCAAACGGCACGGCCCCTGACGGACTTGTCTGCTGCCGAGGCGGTGGCGGCTATGCGAGACGGTTCATTGACGGCCGAGGCATATGCCAATGCCCTGTTGGAGCGGGCGCGGCGATGTGCGGATCTCAATGCCTTCATAACCCTGCGGCCCGATTTGGTGCGCGAGGCTGCCCGTACGGCAGATAAGCGCCGCGCGCGAGGGGCGTCCCTCGCCAGACTGCATGGACTGCCGTTGCCCGTGAAGGACAGCATAAATACTCGTGCTTTGCCGACCACCGAAGGCACCGCATCGCTGAGGCGATTTCAACCCAAGCGC
Source organism: Steroidobacteraceae bacterium (assembly GCA_049584935.1). GTDB lineage: Bacteria > Pseudomonadota > Gammaproteobacteria > Steroidobacterales > Steroidobacteraceae > FEN-1191. The sequence goes on along the minus strand of JBAUYT010000248.1, from coordinate 9,368 downwards.
GATGCCCCAATTCTGGAACCGCTGTTTGCGGCTGGCGCAATTCTGATGGGGAAGACCAATCTGCACGAATTGTCGTGCGGGTGGAGTAGCAACAACCTGACATTTGGACCGGTTCGAAATCCGTACGATCCATCGCGTACCCCCGGCGGCAGTAGCGGTGGGTCTGCCGCTGCCGTATCCGCCGGAATTGCGCCGATCGCCCTCGGCGAAGACACGTTTGGCTCGATACGAGTACCGGCAAGCTATTGCGGAGTGGCAGGTCTTCGACCGACCTTTGACAGGTACCCGAATGCCGGCACCTTGCCACTGACGCTGAACAAGTTCGATCAACTGGGTCTCCTGGCGCGCGAAGTCGAGGATCTGGCATTGCTGGATTCGGTCATCACCGGCGATTCACGACCACTCGAGGCGCGTGCGCTCCACGAGGTGCGCATTGGCTACGACCCGGATTTCTTCGGCGCGGGAATCGACGCTGAACTCGGCGTCATCATCGAGAGAGCGCTGGAGCACTTGCGAAGCGCGGGTGCAACGCTGGTGCGTGCCGAACTGCCAGCAGAAGCGCGCGCCGCATATCAGGTCGAAGAAGGGATTTTCGGCTACGAGATGCTCGATAGCATGGCGCAATTTCTGACCGGCCAGCAGACGGGCGTCACGCTCGATCAACTCATAGCGCAGGCGGGCCCGAATCTGGCACCCCTGCTCGAACAGAGTCGAACACACGGCACGCGAGCACGATACGAGGAGTTGCTGCAGCAGCTGAAGCAGGTCAAAGCGACGATGGCACAATACTTCCGCAGCCGGGCGCTGGACGCCGTGGCGTTTTCGCCTACCTTGATGCCCGCCTTCAAGCAGGGTGATCCTCAGACGGTAACGATCGGGAACAAGCAGGTGGACCTGCTGACTGCCATCGGCCGCAACGTCGGAGTGGGTAGCTGTGCGGGTCTTGCCTGCCTGGTTGTTCCGGCAGGGCAAACCATCGGAGGCTTGCCGGTTGGTTTGGAGCTCGATGCGCCGGCCGGCAGTGATCGACGACTGCTGAGCCTCGGCCTGTCGGTAGAGCGAGCGCTTGGCCGTATTCCAGCGCCCCAACCCGGTTGAGTGCCTTGGATGGGCATTACGCCGTCTCACGCGTTCCGATCGCTTGCGACAATGAGGTTGCCACGGCACGCAAGACGGGTAGGAACTTGCTCAACAGGTCGTCGTTGGAAACCATGGCGGCATTCGTGATGGTATTGATCGCGGCGATGGGCCGGCCGGAGCGATTGAAGATGGGGACCGCAATCGAGCGCAGCCCTTCCTCGCTTTCCTGATCGACGATGGCGTACTGCTGCTCGCGCGCTCGTTTGAGTTCCTCGCGTAGCTTGGCTTTGCTGACAATGCTCCAGGCAGTCAGTTTTGTGGTCGGGATGGCGCTCAGGTAACTATCGATGGCCTTCTCGCCGTCACAGGCAATCAAAACACGGCCGGTGGAGTTATAGAGTGCGTTGAATCGGCGTCCAACCGTGATAACTGGAGCCAACTGGCGCTGCGTTCGCGCCCACGCCAGGTGTACGACGTCATGGCCGTCGAGAACCGCGATGGCGGAAGCTTCGCGGGTGTCCGCCGTGAGCTTGTCGAGGTAGGGCTGGGCAATGTCGGCCAGCGGCCTGGTCGACATAAACGCATAACCGAGTTCCATCACCTTGGGTGTGAGCTGAAACTGGCGGCCAAGTTGCTCGATATAGCCAAGATGCAACAGCGTCAAGAGGTATCGACGGGCCCCGGCCCGCGTCATGCCCGTGCGGGTAGACACCTCCGAAAGAGTCATCTGGAAGTGATCCTGGTCAAACGAACGCAGGACTGCCAATCCATGCGCCACCGATCCGACATAGTCACGCGGCGGCGAGGCCCGCACAGCGATCGGTTCGGCGACCTCGGCGGATGCGCGCCTGCCCCCTTTGATGAGATCTCGCGCCGATTTGTCTCCCTTAGCCATGCGGTTTGCCGCTGTGGCTGGCGCCGGCATTAGAATATCTCGAAGTACTCACGCTGCTCCCAATCCGTCACTTCATCCGATAGAAAACGATTGAGTTCGAACTCCTTGATCCTGACCAGGTAGTCAATGAAGGTGCGCCCAAGCGTTCGCTCCAGAAGCCTACTGTTCCTGAATTCTGTCACGGCCTCAATCAGGCTGCGCGGCAGTGAAGAGCGCCCCGGGGCGTAGGGGGAGGTCTCAGGCGGTCCCGGCTCGATCCGCTCCTCGACCCCGGCGAGCCCGGATATGATCTGAGACAGAAAGTATAAGTACGGGTTGGCCGCGGGTTCGCCGATTCGATTCTCGACGTGGGACGCGGGATCTCCCGGTCCGCCGATCACCCGCAGCATCGCTCCGCGATTGTCCTGGCCCCATACCACGGCGTTTGGCGCGAGCGACATGGGACGATAGCGCTTGTAGCCGTTAATGGTAGGCGTCGACAGCAGGCATGTTTCCCGTGCGTGGCGCAGCAGGCCCCCGACGTAATGCATGCCCACATCAGACAAAGGCCCTGGGCCCTGGCCTACGAAGGCGTTGCTCCCATCGGCGCGACTGAGCAACGACTGATGTAAGTGCCAGCCACTGGAAAGTGCGCCCGGCACTGCAGGTCGGCACATGAAGCTTGCCAAAAGTCCGCGTCGACGGCACACCTGCTTGATGGCACTCCGCGCCAGTACGACCAGGTCCGCTGCCTCAAGCCCCTGCCGCGGGTCGAACGTCAGTTCGCATTGACTGGGGCCAAACTCGATCTCGAGAGAACGCACAGGGATTTGCAGTGCAAGTAGTGTCTCGCGCAAGGCGTCCAGAATCGGATCGATTTCATCGTAGCGATTCTCGGTCAAATACTGATAGCCGCGCGAGATGACGCTGACCGTGGGGGGTGCGCCTGGCTGCCCACAATCCGTCGGGGCATGGCGGGGGTCCTCGATGCGGTAGATGTGGAATTCCAGTTCGATCCCGGCGAGCATGTCGTAGCCGGCGGCTCCCAGCCGATCGAGTTGCCGCGCGCACAACCGCCGAGTCGCAAATGGAACGGGCTCCCCGGAACGGAAGTAGGCATCGCATAGCAGCCACGCGGAATGCGGGGCCCAGGGAAGGACGCGAAAGGTCGTGGGGTCTGGGACAGCTATGAAGTCTGCCGCACCGCTCATCGCGGGCGATCCCAACTCCCCACCTTCGTCCCACACGGGCCACGCCGTCCGGTGCGATGTGTCCTTCAGCAGCAAAGTGCTCGTCAGACCCCAGCCGTTCTTGAAGGCGGCGGGCAGCAGGTCTGCCACGATGGTCTTGCCGCGGAGAATGCCGTGCTGATCTGCGAAAGCCAATCGCACGGTGCGGATACTGTGCTCACGAATACTGGCAAGTGCCTGCACGGACGCCGCATATTGCAAGTCAGTCCACAGGGAGAACCGCTGGACAAACCCGTCCTCCGGCGGTCGCGCGGAGGAAGTCTCGGGACGATTCATGGCGTTAACCGGCTATGCGTTTGATATGTGAACTATTGTTCGCAACGCGACCGTAGCAAACCCACACCAGCTCGGCAACTGGGGTTGCCGGGCCGGATGCAGATACATTACCATAGCGAACAGATGTTCGTATAATGAACTCCAAAGAGGCATCCCGATGGCCAGCGAATCACCGACCAAGCGCTCCGCCCTGGAGCATGTCTGGTTCCACGTTACGCCGCCGAAGGCTCTACGGGCGCCGATGGGGCTGACGGTGTTCGAGCGCGGGGAAGGCGCCTACCTATTCGATGAGAATGGAGCGCGCTATCTCGATGGACTGTCCGGTGGGGCTTTCGTGACGAATATAGGGCACGGCCGTACGGCGGTGGCGGCCGCATACGCCGAGCAGGCGGCCAAGCTGGCTTACGTAACGCCATACAGCTTCGTAGCAAAACCCACCGCCGATCTTGCCAGCAAACTTGTGCAATTGGCTCCCGGACAGGTTCGACGCGTGTTCTTCGGCTCGGGTGGTACCGACGCCGTCGAGGCGGCGCTGAAGGTGGCCAAGCAATATCACTGGCTCGGAGGAGAGCAGAAGCGGACCAAGGTGATCAGCCGACGCGGCTCCTACCACGGCTCCTCACTTTATGCCATGAGCGTCAGCGGGGCCAGCCATGACTTCAATAGCCGCATCTTCGCTCCGCTGGTGCCCGGCTGCCTACAGGTACCCAACCACAATTGTTATCGCTGCGAATACAAACTCACCCACCCAAGTTGTGATGTGCTGTGCGTCGACATGATAGAGCGGCAGATCATCCATGAGGGACCCGATACTGTCGCAGCCATCATTGCCGAGCCCATTCCCTCGGCCGCCTCCATCTATATGCCACCGGCGGAGTACCTGCCTCGACTGCGTCAGATAGCGGACAAATACGGGATCGTTTTGATTATCGATGAAGTCATCAACGGCTTCGGGCGCACCGGACGCATGTTCGCCTGTGAGCACTGGGGGGTTCAGGGTGACATTATGACGGTCGCCAAGGGTCTGACCAGCGGATACGCGCCCATGGGTGCGACGCTCGTAAGCGAGAAGATCGCGCAACGCTTCGACGCCGCACAGGGCCGCGAATCCGGTTTCAATCATGTCATCAGCTTCGGTGGCCATGCGGCGTCCGCTGCGGCGGCATTGAAGAACATTGAGATTCTGGAAAACGAGCGATTGGTCGAGAACGCAGCCGCAATGGGTCAATATCTATTTGACGGACTGCAGACCCTGCGCAGGTATCCCATCGTCGGGGATATCCGCGGCAAGGGCCTGCTGGCCGCCGTCGAGTTGGTGAAGGACACCCGCACACGGATGCCTTTTTCGCCGGCCGAACAGATGCCGCTGCGCATTACCAACCATCTGCAGGAACTTGGTTTGCTGGTCAGGACCTATCAAGTCCTCGAATTGGGGCCGCCGCTGTGCGTCGGGCGCCCGGAAATCGAGGCGATTGTCGACGCTCTGGACCGAACCATCGTGTGGTTCATGAAAGAGACCGGCATCCACTAACCATTCATGCTTCGGAGAACGTCGGGTGCAACCCAGGAAGACAGCCCTCATCATTGGCGGCGGCGTAATCGGCTGTGGCATCGCGCTGCAGCTTGCCAAGCGCGGATATCAGACCATCAACGTTGACCGCAACGCTGAAGTAGGATTCGGCTCTACGGTCAGTTCGTGCGCCATCGTGCGCTTCTCCTATTCGACACTGGAATCGGTGAAGCTTGCGCTCGAAGGGCAGCACTACTGGAAAAACTGGCCCCAGGTGCTGGGGATCGAAGATCCGCGTGGGTACGCACGTTTCATACAGACCGGCCATTTGGTCCTCAAGACGTTCCCAAACGACCGTGCGGAGATGCTGGACCTGTATCGCAAGGCTGGCGTGCGCTTTGAGGAGTGGACGGTTGAGCAGTTACGGGAGCGACTGCCCATTTACGATACTGCCTCCTTTTATCCTCCAAAGCCAATTGACGATCCCGCATTCCAGCAAGAGCCCGAGAAGCAGCTGGCTGGAGCCATCTTTTGTCCCGACGGTGGCTACGTCAACGATCCGCAACTCGCCACTCACAATCTTCGCTGTGCGGTCGAAGCCCTTGGCGGTCAGTTCCTATTGAAACAGGAGGTCGTCGAGATCCTCAAAACGGCAGGCCGGGCCGGCGGCGTTCGACTGTCGGATGGCCGGGAAGTCAGGGCCGATCTGGTGGTGAATGCGGGCGGACCGCACTCGGTGATCATCAACAGGATGGCCGGCGTTGAGACCTCCATGAAGGTCAGTACCCGCGCGCTGCGGCGTGAAGTTCATCATCTGCCGTCGCCTGCGGGATTCGACTTCAATGCCCGTGGCATCTGCACATCGGATCCGGACTTGGGTATCTATTGGCGACCCGAGACTGGAAACAAGATCAGCCTCGGCTCCGGCGATCCGGCCTGCGACCCTAAGACCTGGGTAGACGACCCGCGGGAATTCGAGCGCGATATTCGCGAGCAGCAGTGGCAGACCCAGGTTTTTCGCCTCGGACATCGGGTTCCGGAACTGCCCATTCCAAATCAGGCACAAGGTGTCGTGGACCTATACGACGTGTCTTCGGACTGGATCCCGATCTACGACAAATCCGATCTGCCAGGCTTCTACATGGCGATTGGCAGCAGCGGGCATCAGTTCAAAAACGCCGGAGTAGCAGGTGCGTTGATGGCGGATTTGATCGAATACCAGGAGAGCGGCGGCGACCAGGACGCCGAGCCCCTGCAGTTCCAAGGAAGCTTTACCGGGTTGACCATCAATACGGCTGAGTTCTCCCGCCAACGTAATATCAACAAGGCCAGCAGCTTCTCTGTGCGTGGCTGAATGAACAAGGGCACGAGTATGAAGATGACAATCGATGGGCGGCTCGTAGCCGCAAAGGAAGAGTTTCCTGTCATCAATCCGGCCACTGGATCCATCCTGGCGCATGCGCCGGACTGTTCCGTCGAACAGCTCAATGCCGCCGTAGAGGCTGCCCAGCGTGCCTTCACCACCTGGCGCGCCCGATCTCTCGAGGACCGTCGGGACCTGCTGCGTCAGTGCGCGAGCAAGATTCGAGTACATCAGCCTGAGCTGGCTCGCATGCTGACACAAGAACAGGGCAAACCGACTGTGACGGCGAATCGTGAGGTGGGTGGCTCGGCGAAGTGGCTGGAATACACGGCAGAGCTGGACATGCCTCGCCAGCTGATCGCGTTGGATGGGCAGCGGACTGCCGAGGTGACCCGCAAGCCGTATGGTGTGGTTGCCGGTATCGTGCCGTGGAATTATCCATTGATGTCCGCCTGCTGGAAGATTGGTCCAGCCCTGCTGGCCGGCAATACCGTCATCATCAAACCCTCCCCGTTCACCCCCTTGACTACGTTGAGATTGGGGGAGTTGCTGATCGATACCCTGCCTCCGGGCGTCTTGAACATCATCAGTGGCACGGATGAGTTGGCGCCTCATGTGGCCTCTCATCCCGGTGTTCGCAAAGTGTCGTTCACCGGGTCCACCGCGACCGGACGCAAGGTCTTTGGGGCTGCTGCCGCCGACATCAAGGGGATCACGCTTGAACTCGGCGGTAATGACCCCGCTGTGGTTCTGCAGGACATCGATCCCGCAAAGGCCGCCTCGAAAATCTACGCCGCTGCCTTTGAGAACGCCGGCCAGGTGTGCGCAGCTATCAAGCGGGTCTACGTGCAGAGCCGAGTGCACGATGCGCTGGTGACGGAGCTGGTGCGCCTCGCGCAATCCGCGGTCGTCGGCGACGGGCTCGATCCGCAGGTCACCATCGGTCCCGTGAGCACTCGGCCGCAGTTTGAGCGGGTGCTGCACTTGATGCAGGACGCCGAGAGGCGGGGCGGCCGGTTCGTGGCAGGCAGGCCGGAGGCGATGGAGGGTCCGGGGTACTTCATACGGCCAGCGATTGTCACGGGTCTCGGCAATCAGGCTCGACTGGTAGCCGAGGAGCAATTCGGGCCGGTGCTGCCGATCCTGCCATTCGACCGGTTGGACGAGGCTATTGCCATGGCGAATTCGACACCCTACGGATTGTCCGCCTCCGTTTGGTCGGACGATGTCGCAGCTGCGCGCGCCATAGCGCCCCGAATCGACGCGGGAACCGTCTGGCTGAACCAACATTTGAGCGTACTGCCAAGCCTGCCGACGGCCGGTGTCAAGCAATCGGGCATCGGTGCTGAAAATGGCCCCTGGGGGCTGGAAAACTATGTACAGCTCCAAACCATCGCAGCGGCCGGCTGAATTGTTCATGCAGAGAATCGATCCTCGCACCGCGCGGCCGGCCAGGAGCGGCTTCGAGCGGTCGCAGCTTCTGCCTGGACGCATCGCGGAGATGCCGCGACTGAGCCTCGGGAAACTACCGACACCCCTAGATGAAGCCCCGCACCTGAGCGCGGCCCTGGGTGGTCCCAGAATTCTTTTCAAACGTGACGACTTGACCGGAGTCGGTCTTGGAGGAAACAAGGTCAGGAAGTTGGAATTTCTGATAGCACGTGCGCTGCACGAGGGTGCGGACACCCTGGTCGCTTCTGGTGGATTTCAATCCAATTTGGCGCGAATTGCCGTTGCCATGGCGAATTGCGTCGGTATGAAGACCGAGCTCGTGCTGGGAGGTGTGCCGGGCGAGGCACGCCCGCTCGTTGGCAATTTACTGCTCGACTCGCTGCTCGGCGCGAACTTGACCTACGTCGATACAGAACCTCGATGGGATTTCGGCGACAGCATTGACCGTGTAGTGGATCAAGTGCGACGGCGTGGCGGGCATCCCTACGTCGTGCCGTTGGGTGGTTCGAGCGCCGAAGGCATAGCCAGTTACGTGTGCGCTACTCTCGAGTTGAATCAGCAACTAGCGGAGCTCGAAATTGAGCCGCAACACCTCGTGGTGGGTGTCGGGTCCGGCGGTACATTCACGGGTTTGCTCCTGGGGCAGATGAATATGCAGACCTCGTATCGAGTAACCGGGATTAGCGTCAGCCGCACACGGGAATTTCTGCTCGATAAGATACCGGAGTTCGCCCGCGAAGCCGCGGCGGATCTGAGTCTTGCCAATTTTCCGCAAGAGCGTGACGTTCTTGTACACGATGATTACGTTGGCAAATCGTATGGCGCACTTACGGCCGGTTGCACGGAAGCCATTCGCCTGGTGGCCCGAACAGAGGGCGTCATTCTCGATCCTGTGTATTCAGGCAAGGCAATGGCTGGCCTGATCGCTTTGATTCGCAAGGGCGTAATAACCCGCAGTGAAACCGTCGTGTTCCTTCACACCGGAGGGCAGCCGGCTTTATTCGCGTACGAGCCAGAACGCCTTTTGACTGCGGAAGCTTCCTTGGAAGAATCCTCCTGACCGCCGCGGATATCGGTTATTTTTGGGACTGAGCAGATTCTTCATAAAGACTGACTTTCACCCTGGCGTAGATGAAGTTGACGCCCAAGATCCCGCGAGCTGGTAAGTCAAGTTCGCTGCCCTAGTTCGTAGCACACAGCCAACCGGACTGAAGTTGGACCGCCAACGGCTCGAGATTCGACGAGGCTACGCCGCGGGGACGCGCAGCGAGTTGGCGTCAAAGAGGATGCCGCGCAGCCCAATGCGAATGCCAGGACGTTCGCCGTCATCCGTGTCAGACGGCCGCGCGCGGCTTCGACCTTGCCAGGGGATGGCCGCGCCCTGCACCGTGACGAGACGCGGGCGGACGAAATTCATGCCCAGATCCGCCAGGTTCTTCAAGCCGGTCTGTTTGCCGAGCACCAGGCGATGCACCACCCGCCCGGTGACTCGATCAAGAACCACGAAGTTGCTGGCCTTGTCGCCGACTGCCACGAGGTGACGCATCCGGCCGCCGACCTGGC
>JBAUYT010000247.1:0-3648 GCA_049584935.1 Steroidobacteraceae bacterium | reverse complement strand
GCTCAGAATGGGCGGCGGCCAGTGCATCGACGGACTTAAGTCCGGGACGGCGCCCGAGAGCAGTTTTGCGCGGCTCAACGCCACTGCCGCCAACAGCGCGCCAGCCGCCGCCGCGAGCAGCGCTGCGCGCAGTCCGACTCGTTCGGCAAGGTAACCCCAGAGCAGGCTGCCGAGCGTCATGCTGCCGAAAAACGCTGCCGTGTAGATCGCGAGCCCTCGACCGCGCACCCAATCCGGCAGCGAGCGCTGAGCCGAGACATTGAGAGTGGCCACCACCGCGATCCATGACACGCCGGCGAGAGCACAGGCAATAAAGGCCCATAGCGCAGATGTGGCCAGCGCAAAGATGGCCAGTGCCGCGGCGGTGACCGCGCCGCCCAAGGTGACCGTGGTATTGGAGCCCAACCGCGCGACCAGCTGCGGCAGGATCAGGGCTCCCATGATCGCCGCCACGCCTATGAACCCGAGCAGCAGGCCGTACAGCGTCGGTCCGCCGTGGAGTTGTTCCTTTGCCAACAGCGGCAGTACCGCCCAGTAGGCGCTGGCGAACAGAAAGAATCCGCCGGCTCTTACCAGGGCCGCACGCAGGGGTCTCGAGTTGCGTGCGTACTGCAGGCCGGCACGGACAGCCGAAGGCAACCGTTCAGTTGGCAGGGTGCGCTCGACGCGCCTGCTGGCGCGCCAGAGAATAAATATGAGGATGACGCCCAGGTTACTGAACGCGTCGAACCAGAATGGCACGGCGATTCCGAGAGCCAAGATCGCAGCTCCGCCGAGCGCCGGACCGATTGCGCGGCTGAGATTGACGCCGAGGCTATTGGTCGCGATGGCCGAAGGCAGAATCCCCTTTGGCACCAGATCCGGCACGATCGATTGCCACGCCGGCATTTCCAGAGCTCCGAGCATGGCAACGGCCAGCGCGAACAGCAGCAGAATCGTGGGATTCGCCGCATGCAGCGACACCAGCAGCGCGAACACTGCCGACACCAGCGTGGTCAGTATTTCCAGGGCCAGTATCAGGCGCCGGCGGTCGAACAGATCGGCAAAGGCACCCGCTGGCAGCGCCAGCAGGAACAGGGGCAAGCTGTTGGCCACTTGGACCAGAGAGACAATTAGCGCATCGGAATTCAGACTGGTCATCAGCCAGCCGGCGGCCGCGCTGTACATCCAGGAGCCGATGTTGGAGACCATCGTCGCGATCCATAGCCTTCGAAAGACCGGATACCGTAGCGCGCGCCACGGCGAGGAACGGGCGGTCGAAGCGGGATCGCGTTGACTCACGGCACTAATCAGGACCTGTTCGACCAAAATGAGGGCGCTATATCCGGAGTGGTTAGCCAACCAGTCGTGGTTGATGTTTGGCTTCCCGGGGGTATAACTCCTTTGCGCATTATGCGCACCGCTGATGGGGATTGGGGTCGCCAATGAACGTTCAAGTCGAACAAAAGGGCTACGAGATGCCTCCCCATGAGGGGTTCACTATCACACTTTTTATCACCGTCGCCGACGTCGATCGATCGGCCAATTTCTATGAAAAAGTCTTCGGCGGCCGCGTTCTGAGCAGAGGCGACAGCAAGGGTGCATCCGGGCACATTCAGATTGCGAATACGTGGCTCATTGTCAATGTCGGTGGCGGGCCTACTGCGGACAAGCCCACGGTGACGCTAAGCGTCCCCGCCGACCCGGATAAGGGCAACAGTTTTATGAACATTCGCGTCGCTGACATTCAGGCGTGCTACGAACTGTGGAAAAGTCGAGGGGCCGAATTCATCACGGCGCCGATCCCCAAGTACGGCGAGATTCGCTGCTATATGCGGGATCCTGACGGATACATCATCGAGGTCGGACAGAGCACCGATCCCACGTAAAGTTGGTATCCGAAATCGCCGGCCTTTGGAGCGATAGGCCGCTAGGGTTCATCTGGCGGCGGCTCCGGAATCGTAGCCAGTAGCGCTTCCAGCGCCTGCAGTAATTCGGTGACCCGTGTCGATGCAATCTCGTAGACGCGGCGGTGATCCAGTGTGGCGTAGCCGTGTGCCAGTTGCGAAATCCGACCACCAGATCGCCATCGGGAATCTGCTGGAAGAGTCCGGCGTTGAGTTTGCGCAGCTGCCCGAGCGCGTCACCTGCGATCTCAAGCTGACGCTCAACCGCGGACTGACATAACTCGTCGGACAGATACTCAGGCAGAGGACGGGAATTCAGGAATTTCGGCACGCGCCGCAACGCGCGCAACGCAATATCCAGGTAGACATCAGGCCGCCGTGGCATAGATCGGCACCTGGGTGCGCTCGATGATGCGCTTCAGCCGCCCCTCCTCCATCGCGGCTAGGTCGACCAGATCCACCGGATGTTCGAGGAGCGCTTCCAAATCGCGTTTGAAATCGAAGTACTGTCGCGCCGCGGACATGCGCTGCGTAGGACCGAATTCCACCACGACATCGACGTCACTGGAGGCTGAATCGAAGTCTGCGCGCAGGATCGACCCAAAGAGCGCCAGCTGGCGGACACCATAGCGCCGACACAGCGTCGCGATGTCCTGTTTGTGGGCGAGAATCAGCGGCGGTATGGCCAGGCTCGTCGCTGTCTGCTGCTTGACGCCACTGTCATCCGCCCTGATGAGAACATGAGAGTCCGTTGACATGGTCTTCTCCTGCGTGGCCTCCAGTACAAATCGACGCAGCTTCTCGAAACGCCCCAGCCGCAGCATCTCTCGCGGGGAGAGGTGCGCCAGCAGTGGGTTGGCCGTCTTGAACCACAGCGCGGTCTTCACGGTGTCACCGCTGAAGTGCTGAGCGACGAGTGCACACAGGGTAGCCAACGCCAACAGATGATCCCGCACGCGTCCCGGCATCTTGTGATCGAAGCGAACCGACGCCAATGAGACGCCGGTGATCCGCGCGATGTCAGCCTTCTTGAAGTCCAGAAACTCGACCAGAACCTCAGCCTGGAAATTTGCGCCTGCCCAGAAGCCGAGGTAGTCCCGGTCTGGTACGGTGCGGAACAGGGCCGCGCGTGCAATAGTCATGTTTACAATGATACCTTACTAACCATGTATTCACCATGTTACGACCATAGATGCGCCATGCCATCCGTGAACATGTCATAAGGGGGCTAATTAATAGGGTGAGCCGTAACGTACTGAAATAATTGAGGTAAGTGCGCCGTGCTTGCCGGCGCCTAGCACGCTCGCCGCGTATAGGTCCTGGCGTAGCACCAATTGGCCCAGTGAGCTCGGCAGTTCATGGGCCACGCGCAAATAAGCGATCCCGTGTTTCTCGGTGCATCGCCGTACGGACCCAGGATCACCGAGTGATTATCGATGGCGTCCGTGAGGCCGTTGACCTGCGTGAAATGGGTACTGCCATCGGTAAAACGGCGCGTCCGTGTACGCCTAATTCAGCCGGCCCGTAGCCAGGCACTCGAACGAGCATGGCGGTGAGTTGCCATTTTAGTCCTGCACCGGTTCCTGACTGATCGAACCGCTCCGCTACTCGCCTGCGCTCGGCCGGGTGAGTCAAGATAGACGATGACGTTGTCGTCATGGATTGAGGGAGCTGGGATGGACTCGAAGAGCTATGAGGAAGCAAGGCGCAGTTCTGAGAGCTGGTACTGGTGGGGAATTGCGACGTTTTTCCGATGTCCTTG
>JBAUYT010000246.1:0-13310 GCA_049584935.1 Steroidobacteraceae bacterium | reverse complement strand
GCCGCCGGGAGTGGCCAAGTCCGCGCCGGCCAAAGGCGGGCAGACCAGCGCGGCAAAATCCACCGGCGCCAAGCCCGACAGCACGCAGACCGGAAGTCCGCCTGCGGACGATGCCACCAGCGGCGGGGCCGCTGCAGTGACCGTTGGCCATGCCGATCCAGCCACCAATGCCGATGCCGACGTGCTGGCAGCAACGGCCGACGCTGCAGCCGCCGGCAACGCAGGCCCGGCGCCGAAGGGTACGCGTGGCGCTGGGAATACGGCCAGCGCCAGCAGCGCCGCGACCGCTGCGAGTGCTGACAGCACTGCCGCGGCCACTGATGCCGCGCTGACCGCGGCGACGGCTACTGCCGCAGGCGCGATTGCGGCAAGCATCCAGGACGATGGCGATGCCAACGGCACCTCGTCCGGAGATGCAGGCACGGCCGACGTACACAGCGGTGCTGGCGCGTCCGATGCAAAATCCAGCCGTGATGCGGCGGCCGAGACCGCAAGCATCGCGGGTCAATTGAGCCTGCCGGCAGCCTGGTGGCTGGCCGCCGCAGCGGCGCCCGGCGCGGCCTCACCAGCCGCTGCGACAGGCGCCACCGATAGTTCGCTGTCTGCGGCCGGCGGAGCTGCGACCGCTGCACTTGCGCCGGCGACTGGCGACCCGATGTTGAACGCCGCGCTCGGACTGGCGGTGACGCTGGCCGGCAGCGACGCTTCCGGCAACACCGCTGGCGGCAGCGCCGGCGATCAGGGCGGCGGCAGTGATCCCACGTCCGGCGGCCCCGACTCCGGCTCCGGCGCGGCCGCCGGCACCGATCTGACCGCGCTCGCGGGCCTGATGCGATCGCCGGCGGCGGTGAGTCCCCGCGGCGGCACCGAACGCTCGATCGACGTGCCGCTATCCGATTCGTCGTGGTCACACGCGGTGGCGGCGCAGGTGCAACTCATGGCAGGCGCCAACGTACAGAGCGCCACGCTGCGGTTGTCGCCGGAGCACCTGGGTCCGGTGGAGGTCCACATCGACCTGCGGTCCTCGCAGATCAACGTCAATTTCGTCGCAGCCCACCCGGAGACGCGCAGTGCGCTGGAGCAGAGTGTGCCGACGCTGCGGGCGCTGCTGGCGCACGGTGGATTGACGCTCGGCCAGACGCAGGTGCAGGGCGAAGCGAGATCCGGGTCACAGTCGCAGCCGAGACGCGCGGCCGGCGGTGCTGCCGCGGGGGTCGAGGAGACGCCGATAGTCGCCAGCGTCAGCCGCAACCTCGGGCTGGTCGACGAGTACGCATGAGTGTGTGCTGTGACAGCGACAAAATTCCGTCATTGCCGTCAGATGCGGCAATGGCATGCCGCTTGCTCAATCGAACAGGCGTAATTTCTGAATCTTCTACAGAGCGATAGCAACCATGGCTACTGAAGCTGCAAAAGTCGAGGCCGCCCCGGCGGCCGAAGCGCCTAAGAAGAAAAGCAAGAAGCTGCTTTTCGGCGTCATTGCCCTGGTGCTGGTCGGCGGCGGCGTGGGCGGATGGATGGCACTCAAGCCCAAGCCGGGCGCGGCCGACGGCGCGGACAAGGCCGAGAAGACCAAACCGCCGGCTGCACCCATCTACTTCAAATACGACCCGGCGTTCGTGGTCAACTTCGGCGGCGAAGGCAGTGCCCGTTACCTGCAGGTGATGGTTGAAACCATGACGCGCGATCCGGCGGTGGCGGAGATCATCAAGAACAACGAGCCGGCCGTGCGCAACGATCTGGTGATGCTGTTCTCGAGCCAGGACAATGCCACGCTGCTGTCTGCCGAGGGCAAGGAGAAGCTGCGCCAGTCGACCCTCGAGGCTATACGCAAGGTGGTCGCGTCCGAAGGCGGCGACCCCAAGCTGGTGGAAAACGTCTATTTCACGAGCTTCGTGATCCAGTAATGGGCGCAGAGATCCTCAATCAGGACGAGATCGACGCGCTGCTCAAGGGCGTCGACGACGGCGCGGTCACCACCGAGGCGCCGCCCGATCCGGGCGTGGCCCGGACCTATGATCTGGCGACCCAGATTCGCTTGGTCCGCGGCCGCATGCCCACCCTGGAGATGATCAACGATCGATTTGCGCGCCTGTTCCGCATTGGCCTGTTCAACATGATCCGGCGCACGCCGGAAATCGCGGTCGCTCCGGTCAAGGTGCTGAAGTTCAACGAGTACACCCAGAACCTGCACGTGCCGTCGAGCCTCAACCTGGTAAAGATCAATCCGCTGCGCGGTACGGCGTTGATAACGCTGGATGCCACACTGGTGTTCGCGATCGTCGATAACTTCTTCGGTGGCAACGGCCGCTACGCCAAGATCGAAGGGCGGGAATTCACCCAGACCGAAGGGCGGATCGTGCAGATGGTGCTGCGTCAGGCGTTCGCCGACCTGACCGAGGCCTGGAGCATCTGCAGTGCCATCAGCATCGAATACCTGAATTCCGAGATCAACCCGCATTTCGCCAACATCGTCAGCCCGTCGGAAGCGGTGGTGGTGACCGTCTTCAAGCTCGAGCTCGATGGCGGTGGTGGCGATCTGCACGTGGTGATGCCTTACGCCATGATCGAGCCGATCCGCGATCTGCTCGACTCCGGTGTGCAGAGCGACCGCATGGAGCACGACGAAAACTGGAACCGCACGCTGCGCAGCGAAATCGAGGACGCCGAGGTGGAACTGACCCCGATCCTCGGGCACGCGCAGATGACCATCGGCAGCCTGGTCGACCTGAAGCCGGGCGATGTCATTCCCTGCGATTTCGACGGCGCCATCACACTCTATGCCGAAGGTGTGGCGGTGCTGCGCGGCGGCTACGGCGTATCGCGTGGCCAGCAGGCAGTCAAGGTTTCCGAACGGATCACTCGGCGCAAGCAGTCAATATTAGGTAATCTCGTGGTGAACAAGCGATGAGTACTCAAACCGCCAAAGCGATCGAGCCGCAACCGGCCGCGCTCGACAATTTGAAGCCGGATTCCCCGGATGCCAGCGCAAACCGTGAGTTGAATCTCGACGTGGTGCTGGATATTCCGGTCACACTATCGATGGAAGTCGGGCGCAGCCGCGTCAGCATCCGCAACCTGCTGCAACTCAACCAGGGTTCGGTGGTGGAACTCGAAAGAGCCACCGGCGAGCCATTGGACGTGTTCGTCAACGGCACGCTGATTGCGCATGGCGAGGTGGTCGTGGTGAACGACAAGTTCGGCATCCGCCTGACGGACGTCATCAGTCCGGCGGAACGGATTCGCAAGCTCAAGTAGCCGACTCAGGAGATAACGATAGTGGCCAGTCCGCTTCAATCCCAGACCGGACCATCGCAGGAAACAATGTTCAAGTTCGTCAGTGAGCTGGCGCGCGAACTGTCGACCGGGCGCGTCGACCTGCCGTCCTTTCCAGATGCTGCCGCACGCGTGCAGCAGGTGCTGTCCGACGAGCAGGTGACCGGCGAGCGGATTGCACGCGTGGTCAGCTCCGACGCCGGCCTGGCGGCACGCATCCTGACCATGGCCAACTCCACGCTGCTGCATCGCGGCGGCGCGCGCGTCACAGACCTGAAGGTGGCGGTCACGCGAATCGGGCACGAAAACATCCGTACCGCTGCGCTGGCCTATGCCACGGCGCAGCTGCGCCGTGCGGCCGAACTCGGCCATATCCGCGCCAAGCTCGACAAGTGCTGGCACGATGGTGTGCGCGTAGCGGCGCTGGCGCACGCCATGGCCAAGGAGTCACGCAGGGTTCGCACCGACGAGGCCATGCTGACCGGGCTGCTGCACAACATCGGCAAGATCTACATTCTTGCGCGCACGTCCAAGGAACAGGTCGCAACATTCGGCGACGACGGGCAGGAGCTGCGCAGCTGGCATCCCAGCATCGGCCAGGCGCTGATCGAGAATTGGAAGCTCGGCGACGAGCTGGCTGCCGCAGTTGGCGGCCAGTACGAAATCGAGCGCAGCCATTCAGGCCCGCCCGACCTGCAGGACCTGCTGATCGTGGCGGTCAACGTCGCCGCGCAGATGGCCAACAACAGCGCCGACGATGCCGAACTGGCCAAGCTGCCGGCGGCCACGGCGCTCGGACTGAGCGATTCGGCGTTCGTGCGCATCATGCTGGAATCTCAGACCGACGTGGAGATGCTGCAGGCGGCGCTCGGTTGATTCCGCGCCGGTACGCCCGGCCGAACTCAGCTGAACCTAAGGGCCCCTTGAGGGCCCTTTGCGCTTTCGGCGGCGCCCAGTTCAGCTGGCCGGCGTGGTGTTGGTGAAGTAGGCGATCACGTACGCCTTGAGCGTGCCGTCGCTCTGCGCAATGCCGGAAATCCGCACCTGTGTGCCGACGCCGAGTCCGTTCATCAGCGTGCCGAGGCCGGTCGAGGTGGTGATGTCCACCGGGCTCACCGTGACGATGCCGTTGCCGTAGTCGACCTGATACACCAGCGTCGCCTCGCCACCGGTGCTGCTGACATCGATCGTGACGGGCTGGGTGCCACCGACGGCCGTGCCGGTAAAGGTATAACCACTGCCGGACATCGTGAGCCCCGACGCCACCGTGATGACCGGCACCGGTACCGGCACGAGCACGCTCGCCGCCGCACTCCAGCCGGCGGTGTTGGCCGGATCTCCCCAGCGCGCATAGCTGATGCCCCAGACGGGAATGGCTGCTGCCGTTCCGCCGAAACTGACCGTACCGTTGCTGGCGGCGACAAAGTCGCTGATGGCGGCGCTGCCCGAATCCACCAGGGTCGGGAAGGCGAAATTCCACCACTTGTACCCGGTGATGGCATTGCCATTGGCATCGTTGCCATTGGCACTGGCGGAGGCTATGTAATCGAGCGTGACGCTGTAGTCGTCACTGGCACGCAGATAGTCATGCGTGTAGGTGAAATTGCTGCTGTCCGACTGTGAGATGGCCCCCGAATAGGCGGGCGTCTCGATGTCGATGCTCTGCGCCACCATCGGCGTGGCCAGTGGATCGACCGCGGAGGCGTGTACCTTGAAGCCGCGCACCAGATTGCCGCTGGTCAGGAATGACGGCCCGGTACCGATCGGCGTGGCGTCGGCCAGCGCACTGGCAGGCTGGCGGAAGAAGAACTGGGTGCTGGCGTTGACCAGCAGGGGAACTCCCACGCCGGATTCGCTCTGCACGGTGATGACGTCGCTGGTGGTGTCGACGTGCAGTACGTGACCTTCGGGGCTGAGCCAGACGCTCTGAAAGCTGCTGCTGACCCAGATCCGCGTGGCCACCAGGGAGCCGTCCTGCTGGTAGCGGGCCGCGACGCGTACGTACTTGCCATCGAGGCCGCTGATGCCTGCGAAGTTCTTGATGCTAGCAACCGTGCCGGCATCGACATCGTAGAACAGAGTGCCGTTGGTGGCGTCCGCTTGTATGGCGAGCGACTGCGAGCTGCTGACCTCCGTCTCCGGCGTCTGCACCGGCAAAGTCGGAAAATCCTTGGTGATGGTGATCGACGAGTTGTCACTCGATACCGAGCTGACGGTGCCATACATGTGACGTAGCACCAGCCGGGTGACGTCGACGATCGGCCTGTGACGCACCGGCCCGTCGAAATTGACCGCCCAGTGCGTGGCGCTTGCGCCCGGCGGCATGTGACCCAGTATGAACGCCGGGTGCGACAGGTCGAACTCGAGATCTAGCGCATTGTTCCGCGACGTGGTAACGACCAGCGGCGCGACGAAGTTGACCGTGATCGGCACGGTCAGATCGGGCGCGGTGCCCTGCGTGTGCTGGATCTCGATATCGGCGGACGAAACCGACGTGCCTCCGGGCAGGCTGAATCCCGCCTCCGGATTGGCCGCCGCCGTGAGCATCACATCGCCGGGGTTGCCGCCGACCGTGATGACCGCGCCGGTGTAGGTGCCCGCCGGTACCGGCTCGTTCCCCAGGATCTCACCGAGCTGATCGAGCTGCTCCAGGTTGACATAAGGCGCACCGGCAGGCGCCGAGTAGATCGTTACGCGGCCGCCGCCGCTCTGCGGAATCAGCGCAATGCTGATGACCCTGACGCCGATGAGGGCCCAGTCATCGGACGATGCATCACTGACGATCAGCGGCACATTGCCGGTTTCCTGCGCAGTGGAAGTGCTGCTCGCAGCCGAGCCCATGCCCGAGCCATCGGAGCCGCCGCCGCACCCGGCCAGCGTTGCCATCAGCGCGCCGCAAACGGCCGCTCGAATCCAGTAATTCTGCATGGTGCATCCCTCGTATTTGGTTGGATGACGTTGGGACAGCAATCGCGCCAGAGGCGGCGCGGTTGACGCGCTGCCCGTCGGCGAAGTGCGACTGCCAAATATCCGGCGGCGGCCGCCCCGCGCGACCTGCCGCCGGCGACTGTGACGGCGATCACACCGGCAGAATGGTTGCAATTCAAACAGGCTGAATGACTTAGCCGGGTAGGCGCAGCCGTGGCACGGGCGTTGCTCGGTAAGCCCGCAATGAACAGAACTGCTGTCATCGCAGGCGCGCGGCACGCGTGGCGTGCTGCTGTGCTGCTGGCCTATGGCGCCGGCAGTGGAGTGGTGCGCGCGGCGGAGGTGCCGCAGTTTGCCGTGCCGGGCGCGCAAAGTGCCACCAAGCCGGTAATCGGCACCTTGCGCGTCACGCTGGCGATGTGTCTGGTGCTTGGCGCGGTGCTGGCGGCCGGTTGGTTCATGCGCCGCATGCGCGGAGCGTCGAGCGCAGGCGAGACCGGACTGCGGGTACTGGCGCAGGTATCGCTCGGTGCCCGCGAGCGCGCCGTGTTGTTGCGCGTGGGAGCGCGGCAGATCCTGGTGGGCGTGGCGCCGGGAAGCGTGCGCACCTTGCACGTACTGGACGCTACTGCCGCCATCGCCACCGACAGCCCGGCAATGGAACCACGGCAACACGATCCGTCACGACCCAGTTTCAAGTCGTTGTTGCTCAGGAGTCTGGGAAAATGAGCCGCCGCATCCGTCCCGGGGCGCTGACATGCAGCGCGCTGACATTGCTGCTGGCGCTGCCGTTGGTGGCGCATGCCGCAGGCGCGGCCACAGGCAGCGTGACACCGGGAATTCCGGCACTGGCGGTGCAGAATAGCGGCGGCGGCCAGACCTACACGCTGACCATCGAGCTGCTGGCGCTCATGACCGCGGTGACGCTGCTGCCGGCGGCACTGCTGATGATGACTGCATTCACGCGCATCGTGATCGTATTGTCGATCCTGCGTCAGGCGATCGGCGCCGGCCAGACGCCGCCGAACCAGGTGCTGATCGGGCTGGCTATCTTCCTGACGTTGTTCGTGATGGCGCCGGTGATCGACAAGATCCGGGTTGATGCAGTCGTGCCCTACATGGCCGGCAGTATCGATACCAGCACTGCGCTCGATCACGGTATCGCGCCGCTCAAGAGCTTCATGCTCGGGCAGACACGGGAGGCGGACATCACGACCTTCGTGCGCATCTCCGGCGGCAACGGTTACGCCGGTCCGCAGGATGTGCCGCTGACGGTGCTGGTACCGGCGTTTGTGACCAGTGAGCTGAAGACGGCCTTCCAGATCGGCTTTCTGCTGTTCATTCCGTTCGTGATCATCGATCTGGTGGTCGCCAGCGTGCTGATGTCGATGGGCATGATGATGCTGTCGCCGGTGCTCATTTCGCTGCCGTTCAAGATCATGCTGTTCGTGCTGGTGGACGGCTGGTCGCTGGTGATGGGCTCGCTGGCCTCGAGCTTCTACCGATAGGAGAGCAGAGTGAGTCCCGAGACCGTCATGACCATTGGCCAGCGCGCGCTGGAGATGACGCTGATGCTGGCCGCACCGATGCTGCTGGTGGGTCTGCTTATCGGCATTCTGGTCGGCATTTTTCAGGCCGCCACGCAGATCAACGAGATGACCCTGTCGTTCATCCCGAAGCTGCTCGGAATCGCCACCACCCTGGTGATTGCGGGGCCGTGGATGCTCAAGCAGTTCGTCGGTTATACGCGCCTGCTGATCGAGAGCATTCCGTCTCTGATCGGCTGAGGTCCCCCCATGCTGGTCCTGACGCTTCCGCAGATCGAGCACTGGATCGGCAACCTGTTCTGGCCGTTCCTGCGCATCGGCGCCTGCCTGATGGTGGCGCCGGTGTTCGGCGCCAGCTACGTTACCCCGCGCATCCGCATCGTGCTGGCCGGCGCCGTGACGCTGGTGGCACTGCCGATGCTGCCGCCACAGGCTGAATTCGCGGCGTTGTCCGCCGACGGCGTGGTTACGACCGTGTCGCAGCTCGTGGTGGGAGTCGCACTCGGATTTGCGCTGCAGCTGATGTTTGATGCGCTCACGCTCGGCGGCCAGATCCTCGCCAACGGCATGGGCCTGGAATTCGCCTTCAACCTCGATCCGCTGCGCGGCGTCGAGAGCCCGGCGCTGGGGGAATTCTACAGCCTGCTCGGGACGCTGGTATTCCTGGCGCTTAACGGCCATGTGGCACTGATCGAAACCCTGGTCGCCAGCTTTCGCGGTTTGCCGGTCGGTCCCGTGGGCCTGAACCCCGAGGCGCTGCAGCAGATGGCCAATTGGGGCAGCGAGCTGTTTCTCGGCGCCCTGCGCGTGGCGTTGCCCGGCATGACCGCATTGCTGGTGGTCAATCTGGCGTTCGGTGTCACCAGCCGTGCAGCGCCCGCGCTCAACCTGTTCGCGGTCGGCTTTCCGATTACGCTGGTGTTCGGCTTTGTGATCGTGCTGCTGGCGCTGCCAGGACTGCAGGGGGTGATGACCGACCTGCTGAATGCCGCGTTCGCCTTCATGGGCACGCTGACCGGAGGCGGCTGAGCCGTGGCTGCGGATTCAGACGATCGCGAACGGACAGAGAGTCCGACACAAAAGCGGCTCGACGAGGCGCGGGCCAAGGGTCAGGTACCGCGCTCGCGTGATCTGAACGCCGCCGCGGTGGTGCTCGCCGGCGGCCTCGGCCTCTCGGTCCTGGGTTCGGTGATGGGCGGGCAGCTGCTCGCGATCATGCGCGACGGCCTGACGCTGTCGTCCGCGGAAGCGTTCGACAACGGCCGCATGCTGCTGCGCTTCGGGCACGCGGCGTTGCAGGGCGGCCTGGCGATTGCGCCCTTGATCGGGCTGCTGCTGGCCGCGGCGCTGCTGGCGCCGCTGGCGATCGGCGGCTGGACCTTCAGCGGCGAAGCGCTGGTGCCGAACTTCGAGCGACTCAATCCGATCGCGGGCCTGGGCCGCATATGGTCGATGCGCGGCTTGATCGAACTCGGCAAGGCACTGGCACGCGTGCTGGTGGTGGCACTGGTGGCCGCCATCGTCCTGCGGCAGCAATTCCACAGCTATTCGAGCCTCGGTAGCGAGTCGGTGCGCACTGCCATCGCACACGCGCTGAAACTCGGCGGCGCCGCGCTGATCGCGCTCGGCGGTGCGCTGGCGATAATCGCACTGATCGATGTGCCGCTGGCCATCTGGCAGTTCAACAAGTCGATGCGCATGACCCGCCAGGAGATCCGCGACGAGAACAAGGAAACAGAAGGCAGTCCGGAGATCAAGGGACGCATCCGGCGCGCGCAACAGGCGGCCGCGCGCAAACGCATGATGCACGAAGTGCCCAAGGCGGACGTGGTGGTGACGAACCCGACTCACTATGCCGTGGCATTGCGCTATGACGACAAGCTGATGCAGGCGCCGATCGTGGTGGCCAAGGGGCGCGACCTGATCGCGGCTCGCATCCGCGCGCTCGCGGCCGAGCACAAGGTCGCAATCGTCGAGGCACCGCCGCTGGCGCGGGCGCTGCACGCCCATTGCGAGCTCGGCGATCCGATTCCGACGCGTCTCTATGCCGCGGTCGCCAAGGTACTGACGTATGTCTATCAGCTGCGGACCGCGCGCCGTTACGGCGGACCCACGCCACCGCCGCCCGAGGTGGAAGTGCCGCAGGAATGATGGGTCGCAGGCGGGATTTCGTGACGCAGTTCACGTTCGCGGGCGCCGGTAATTTGTCACCGGCCGCGGGCACGGGATTTGCTCCAACACAGGTACATGGCTGAACTCGCAATCAAGACCGCTCCGGCCGCCGCCGGTACGCCGCTGCGGCTGCTGCTGCAACGGGGCATTGGCGCGCCGCTGCTGCTGCTGGCGGTGCTGGCAATGGTGGTGCTGCCGCTGCCGCCGCTGGCGCTCGACGTACTCTTTACATTCAACATAGCGTTGTCGGTGCTGGTGGTCATGGCCGTCGTCAACGTCGCCCGGCCGCTCGACTTCGGCATTTTTCCGACCGTGCTGCTGCTGGCCACCCTGTTGCGGCTGGCGCTCAACGTGGCCTCGACCCGCGTGGTGCTGCTGCACGGCCACCAGGGTACCGCCGCGGCCGGCCACGTCATCGAGGCCTTCGGCCAGTTCGTGGTCGGTGGCAATTACGCCGTCGGCATCGTGGTGTTCGCCATCCTGACCATCATCAATTTCGTCGTGGTCACCAAGGGTGCAGGCCGCATCTCCGAAGTGAGCGCGCGCTTCACCCTCGATGCCATGCCCGGCAAACAGATGGCCATCGACGCCGATCTGAATGCGGGACTCATCAATCAGGACGAAGCGCGGGTGCGGCGCGCGGAAGTGCGCGCCGAGGCGGATTTCTACGGCTCCATGGACGGTGCCAGCAAGTTCGTACGCGGGGACGCCACGGCCGGCATCCTGATCCTGATCATCAACATGGTGGGCGGTCTCGCCATCGGCACGCTCAGCCACGGCATGGGCTTTACCGATGCGGCCCGCGTCTACACGCTTTTGACCATCGGTGACGGCCTGGTGGCGCAGATCCCGGCGCTGCTGCTGTCGACCGGCGTCGCCATCATCGTGACGCGCATGTCCAAGGCGCAGGATCTGGGCGGCGAACTCAGCAGGCAGCTGCTGAGCCAGCCGCGCAGTCTGGCGATTGCCGGCAGC
Organism: Steroidobacteraceae bacterium; assembly: GCA_049584935.1. Classification (GTDB taxonomy): domain Bacteria; phylum Pseudomonadota; class Gammaproteobacteria; order Steroidobacterales; family Steroidobacteraceae; genus FEN-1191. Next base: position 2,412 of record JBAUYT010000246.1, on the reverse strand, counting down.
GTGCTCGGGGTCATGGGCCTGATTCCAGGAATGCCGAACGTCGCTTTCCTGCTGTTCGCGGCATTGCTCTGGTCCGGGGCCTGGCTGCTCCGGCGCCGAGCGCTACGCGCGGCGGCCGCACCGGCAGCGGCCGCGCCGGCAGCGGGCGCGACACCTGCGGTACCGGCTGACCAGCGCGAACTGTCATGGGACGACGTGCAACCGGTCGACCTGATCGGCGTCGAGGTCGGCTTCCGGCTGGTGCCGCTGGTCGACAAGAGGCAGGGCGGTGAGCTGCTGGCGCGCATCCGCGGCGTGCGCCGCAAGCTGTCGCAGGAGCTGGGCTTCCTGGTGCAGTCGGTACACATTCGCGACAACCTCGAGCTGTCCCCCAACGCCTATCGAATCAGTCTGGCGGGGGTGACGCTCGCCGACGGCATGGTCTACCCGGACCGCGAACTTGCGATCAATCCCGGCCGCGTGTTCGGCAAGCCTCCCGGCATTGAGACCCGCGATCCCGCCTTCGGCATGGAGGCGGTGTGGATCGAGCCGATCAATCGCGAACAGGCGCAGACGCTCGGCTACACCGTGGTCGACGCCAGCACCGTGATCGCGACGCATCTGAGCAGTGTCATCCAGGCGCACGCATACGAGCTGCTCGGCCACGAGGAAGTGCAGCACCTGCTCAACGGTCTTGCCAAGACCGCGCCGCGGCTGGTCGAGGACCTGGTGCCGAAGGCTCTGCCGCTCGGCGTGGTGGTACGCGTACTGCAGGGACTGCTGGCCGAGCGAGTGCCGATCCGCAACCTGCGCGCCATCATCGAAACCCTGGCGGAACACGCCGCGCGTACGCAGGACCCGGCGGTGCTGCAGGCGCAGGTGCGCATTGCGCTCGGCCGCCAGATTGTGCAGGACATCGTCGGTAGCGGCGGCGAGCTGCCGGTCATCACGCTGGAACCCGATCTCGAGCAGCTGCTGCAGAACTCGATGCAGGGCCAGGGCAGCAACAGCAACGCCGCGCTCGAACCCGGCCTGGCGGAGCGCCTGCAATCCAAACTCGCATCCTCGGCGCAGCGCCAGGAAGCAACCAACGAGGCCGCCGTGCTGATGGTCGCGCCGCAGCTGCGAACCACGCTGGCGCGCTTCACGCGCGCGACCGTGCCGAATCTGCACGTGCTGGCGTGGAATGAAATTCCGGACAACCGCCGCGTGCGACTGGTCGCCGCGGTCGGGCGTTAGCGGGCAACAGTCGATGGAGAAAGGACTTTCATGAAGATCAAGCGCTACGTTGCCGCCGACATGCGCGCCGCGCTGCGGGCCATACGCGAGGAGCAGGGTTCGGATGCCGTCATCCTCAGTACCCGCCAGATCCCGGAAGGCGTCGAGGTCTGCTCGGCGGTCGACGTCGAGCTGGCCGCGGGCCAGGGTACGCTGGGCGAGACCGCGGCGCTCAAGCAGCTGGAGCGCGCGGCGCTGCACGAGCTCGAACGCGATACCGCCGACGCCGCCGCGCGCGGACTGCGCGCCTCGGCCATGGATTCGTCCGCACTGCCCGCCGGTGGCGGCAGCCTCGAGGTGGCGGCCGACCGCAGCGTGGTCGAGGAGCTGCGCAGCCTGCGCAATCTGCTCGAGCAACAGCTTGCGGCCCTGGCATGGAACGATTTCACGCGGCGCGAGCCGCTCAAGGCGCGGGCGTTGGCCGACCTGGCCAACTTAGGCATTGAGCGCACGCTGGCGCTGCAGATCGTCGGCGACATGCCGGCGATGCTTACCACCGACCAGGCGCAGCGCACGCCGTACGCGATGCTGGCGCGCAGGATCCAGGTATGTCTGCCGCCGTTGCAACGGTCCGGCGCCATTGCGATGCTCGGCCCTGCGGGCGTGGGCAAGACCACCACGCTCGCCAAGCTGGCGGCACGCTACGTGCTCGAACACGACGCTGCCAACCTGGTGCTGATTTCCACCGATGACGAGCGCCTCGGCTCGCACGAGCAGCTGCGCAGCCTCGGCCGCGTGCTCGGTGCCCGCGTCGAGACGGTCGACACGCACGAGGAGCTGGCCAAGCGTGTACAGGCACTGGCGGGCCGCTTCATCCTGGCGGATACGCCGGGGACCTCTGGGCGCGATGCCGAAGCGGCCGCGCGTTTCGGCGCGCTGCGCAAGCGCTGCGCAGGACTGCAGCTGATGCTGACGCTGTCGGCAAGTGCGCAGAGCGGCGTCATCGACGAGACCATAGTCAACTATGGCACCGCGGTCGCCCACTGCTGCACGCTGACCCGGCTGGACGAAGCGGTCAGCCTCGGCGGGGTGCTCTCGGCGCTGGCGCAGTCGCAGCTGCCGGTCGCCTATGTCTGCGACGGGCCGGCGATTCCCGACGATCTCAAGCCGGCGCGCGCGCACCAGCTGGTGGCGCGCGCCATCGAACTTTCACGC